>NZ_CP034449.1:2187500-2500000 GCF_003952425.1 Mesorhizobium sp. M2A.F.Ca.ET.046.03.2.1
AGACCTATCGCCGCGGCGACCGTGCCATTGAGGATCGCCACCGCTCGCGGGGCACCGCCGAGCAGGATCGGCTCCGTCAATGCCCGGTGGACCGGGACCTCGAAGCCTTCGATATGCTGCTCTCCAGCGGCCATCAGACGAGCGCTCCGCCACCGAAGGAGAAGAAGGAAAGGAAGAAGCTCGATGCGGCGAAGGCGATCGACAGCCCGAAGACGATCTGGATCAACCTGCGGAAGCCCCCCGCCGTGTCGCCGAAAGCAAGGGTCAAGCCCGTGGTGATGATGATTATCACCGCAACGATCTTGGCGACCGGCCCCTGAACTGACTCCAGGATCTGCTGCAGCGGCTGTTCCCACGGCATGCCGGAGCCGGCAGCATAAGCCGGCGCCGTGAGACAAAACGCGAGCGCGGCGGACGAAAGAAAGCGAAGCTTCTTGCGCATGAAATGACCTTTCAAAGCTGCTGGAGTTGCGGAAGCGTGAGTTGGTTGACGGCGTAGTCGCCGCCGGCATCGAGACCGGTGACCTCGGCAATCGCGTCGATGCGGCGCGAAGTTCCGCGGCCGGCGATGAAGACAATCAGATCAATTGCTTCGGCGATGAGGCGCCGGGGGACGGTGACGACAGCTTCCTGCGCGAGTTGCTCAATGCGATAAAGGGCAGAGCGTGCCGAGTTGGCGTGGACGGTGGCGATGCCGCCTGGATGCCCGGTGTTCCATGCCTTCAGCATGTCGAGCGCTTCGGCGCCCCTCACCTCACCGACAATGATCCGGTCGGGCCGGAGCCGGAGCGTCGAGCGTACGAGATCGGCAAGTGTGACCGAGCCCCGCCTCGTCCTCAACGCTACGCAGTCCTTTGCCGCGCATTGCAGTTCGCGTGTGTCCTCGATCAGGATCACCCGCTCGTCGCATTCGGCGACTTCCGCCAGCAGCGCATTGGCAAGCGTGGTCTTGCCAGACGAGGTGCCACCGGCCACAAGGATGTTGCGCCGTTCGCGCACCGCCTTCCTGAGCGCATCGGCCTGCTGGGGCTGCATGATCCGGTCGGCGACATAGTTGGCCAGCGTGTAGAGCTTGGCCGCCGGCTTGCGGATCGCAAAGCACGGCGCCAACACGACAGGCGGCAGCAGGCCTTCAAACCGCTCACCGGATGGCAGTTCGGCACTGACGATCGGATTGTCGGCATGCGCCTCGGCGCGCACGTGGGATGCCACCAGACGGATGATGCGTTCGGCCTCGGAGGGGTGCATGTGGACGTCGGTTTCGACGCGACCGTCTCCCAGTCGGTCGAGCCGCAGCGCGCCGTCGGGATTGACCATCACCTCGATGACCAGCGGATCGGCCAGGGCCTCGGTGATCGCTGGCCCCAGGGCGGTGCGGAGCATCGCGTGGCGGCGATGGTCGGTTTCCGGATGAGTGCTCATCCTCCCCCTCCGACGCCATTCTCCTTATCAAGCGACCGTTTCCCAGACGCGATCTGGCGGCCGACCTGTTCGACGAATTTGTCAAAGCGTTCTTGGGCGATCGCCTGCGTTGCTCGATCAGGGACCGGCGTGTGGGCATGCAGCGTGATCGAAAAGCGGATGAAGAGCGCCAGGCTCTCCAGGATCATCTCGGCATCGCGCCTGACGTGAGCAAGGTCGCGGGAGAGACGATCGAGCCTCACACCGTACCTCCGGTCGAGCTCATTCTCGCCCCGCCGCTCGATAAAGGCTTCGATCGCCTTCGCCACCACCGCGGATTTAGTCGTCGAGGGATCGCGGCTGAGGTTGTCCAGTTTCTCGCTGAGGTCGGGCTCGAGCAGAAACTGATGACGAATGCGGTGGGGCTTCATGTGGCTTGTTCTCGGCAGGCCGGCATTGCGCCGGCGATGAGAACAAGCATGAGACACCTGCCAGAAATTGCTTATGGTCGTTATTTACGCTCAGATACGCTTTGGCTTTAGGCCGCGTTCAGAACCCGGGCACGATGTGCTTGTCGTCCTCCCTCCCCTCGTTGATGCCGTAAGCGCGCGCCGCGGTGGAAATCCGGTCCATCACACGTTTGTCCGCGAGCGCCTCGCTATCATCGTCGGCGGGCTTGAACAGATCGTCCTGCTCAGGCTCCTGAGAGGTGGCAATATGTTCTTCAGGCAATCCCGGATGGCGCTGTTGCTGAACACCGCCCTCGTCTTCAATTGCCGCACCGACGCTGTTATCGTCAGCAGCAAGACGGTGATCGGCACTGCGCACTTGTCCAGTCCAATCATCCGGGCGTGATGCAGGACAATCGGTGTAAGGACCGTCGCGCAACTCCGGCGCCGGCAGCACCCGCTCGGTGAAATTATGATCCTCGTAGTAGCGTAGCTTCTTCGCACGAATTGGCGGCAACCCGGAAACCAACACCAGTTCGTCCGATGCCGGCAGCTGCATCACCTCGCCCGGCGTCAGCAACGGTCGGGCCGTTTCCTGACGGCTTACCATCACGTGCGAAAGCCAAGGCGCGAGCCGATGGCCGGCATAGTTGCGCATCGACCTGAGTTCCGTCGCCGTACCGAGCGCGTCGGAGATGCGCTTGGCGGTGCGCTCGTCGTTGGAGGAAAAGGCAATCCGCACATGGCAGTTGTCGAGAATGGCGTTGTTCTCGCCATAGGCCTTCGAAATCTGGTTCAGGGATTGCGCGATCAGATATGCACGAATGCCGTAACCGGCCATGAAGGCCAGTGCCGTCTCGAAAAAGTCGAGGCGGCCGAGCGCCGGGAATTCGTCCAGCATCATGAGCAGTTGATGCTTCCGGCTCTTCTTTGGATCGCCTTCCAGACGCTCCGTCAGCCTGCGGCCGATCTGGTTGAGGACCAGTCGCACCAGCGGCTTGGTGCGGGAGATATCCGATGGCGGCACCACCAGATAGAGCGACATTGGGCGCTCGGCGTCCATGAGATCGACAATGCGCCAGTCGCAGGCCGACGTTACCGCGGCCACTGTCGGATCGCGGTAGAGACCGAGAAACGACATGGCGGTCGAAAGCACGCCCGAACGCTCGTTCTCGGATTTGTTCAGCACCTCGCGGGCGGCCGAGGCCACGACCGGATGGACCTGCGGCTTATCCGCAAGGCCTAAGTGGTTCGTCGTCATCATTCGCTGCAGTGTTGCGGCAAACGAACGTTGCGGATCCGAAAGGAAGGTGGCGACCCGGGCGAGTGTCTTTTCCTCTTCGGCGTAGAGCACGTGCAGGATGGTGCCGACCAACAGCGAGTGGCTTGTCTTCTCCCAATGATTTCGTCGCTCGAGCGCCCCTTCCGGATCGACCAAGATGTCGGCGATGTTCTGGACGTCGCGGACCTCGTTTGGACCTTTGCGCACTTCCAGCAGCGGATTATAGCTCGCCGACCTCGGATCGGTCGGATTGAACAAAAGACAATAAGAGAACTTCGATCGCCAGCCGGAAGTCAGCTGCCAGTTCTCGCCCTTGATATCGTGAATGACGGCCGAGCCAGTCCAGGAGAGAAGCGTTGGAACAACGAGTCCGACGCCTTTGCCCGAACGGGTCGGAGCAAAGGCCATGACGTGTTCCGGGCCGTTATGGCGCAGATACCGGTCCTTCAGCTTGCCGAGGAAAACGCCCGCCGGATAAAGCAGCCCCGCCTTCTCGATCTCCCGAACCAAAGCCCATCGCGAGGAGCCATAGGTGGTGACCAGTCCCCTCTGTCTTGCCCTCCAGAGCGAACCGGCAATTGTGGCGGCGCAGCCCAAGAAGCCACTGACGCCAGCAAGCGCACCGGCCTTGTCGAAGACCTCGGGTGCATAGGCGTCGAAATGGAACCACCATTCGAACAGTTTCCAAGGCTTGTAGATCGGCCAGCCGGCCAAAATAAACCAAGGCGCTCCGAGTGGCGGCTGATAGCCAAGCTGATGGGCGCACCATTGCGTTGCCGTCCAGACGCCAACAATGACGATTGCGAACACAACGGCTATCTGACCGATAAGGAGCTTCGTCGGCGTCACGGTCGCAACCCTGCTGTTTTAGTAGACTGAAGCAGGATGGCGCGATGCTCCAACGGATCGAAGATACCCGACGTACGCGTCCATGCGATCCGACGGGCGTTCCCCAACTGAGTGGCTTGCCCTGGCGGCAATGTGGTGAGCGTCTCGAGTGGTAGACCGTGGACTGACGGCTACCGGCAGGGTCGCAGGCAAATACCAGACGCTGCGCTTTGATGGGCGCGGAGTCTTGAATTTAACCAGGAACAGCTGCCTCCGAGCGAACGCGGAGCCACTAACGGCTGCGCAGCAGGTTGATCGCATCCCAAAGCCACCCGGCAGGCTCTGTCTCCAATTGCGCTGCAATCGCCTCGAGCAACGTCAGACAGGCCAACAGGCTTGATGGCCAAGCATCCGCCAATACGACGGCAAGCTTGGCGAATCGGCCCATGCAGCCGTCCAGCGTATCCGAACTGACGGACGAGAATTCCCAAATGGCTTCGGTCAGGCGGTGGAACGTCGACACCACCGGCGTCTTCAGTGACAACTCGGAAACGCGCTCGCCAGGGTGGTTGTTCTGCGCTTCCGTTGCCGCAGCACGCAGCATCTGGCAGAAGGAATCAAAATCACTATCCTTGCCGAAAAGTTGAGCCCGGTAGCGCAGCGCCGCACCCCAGGCCGTCCCATCTTCGGTTTTAAAATCCGGCAAGCTGTCGGGCCTACCGATCAGCGAACGCAGCCCTGCTCTGGCCTCGGCATCGATATCGTTTACGCCCAACATCCAAAGCAGCGGCCAATATCCCCTTGCGTCCTCACCGACCTCCGCATCTGCTATTTTTTGCATAAGCAACAAGGCCAGTGCCTGTGGCGAGCGTTCATTGAACGGAGAAGGCAATTCAACTACGCCGGCTGCAGCCGCCAGCACCGCCGGGTCCACGTCGAGCCAACAGTTCTTCGGTTCGGAACCGCCACCGGGAAGCCAGAGTTCGGGGTGCGGGAGCCAGCTGCTTCCAACTTGCCTCGCTAGAATGCTGCGCAACCCGTCACGTTGGGCATTATTCAAGCGACCCCCAATATCCCGGATGGCGTGCGCTATGGCTGCGCCGGCAATCTCGCGCCAGGTGCCACCGAAGGGATCCAGAAGGCGACCGCCGAACGATTGCGATCGGTGAAAGACATCATCTACGCGCTGCTTAAGGAAGCCGTCGATGATCTGCGCCGTCTCCTTGGGCGCGGCGCCTTGGTTCTCTAGGATTTCTAGAACGGCGTTCGCGTGCACCCAGAGCAATACCGAGCGTTCGGGCTCCGGAACCTGCTGCCATTCTTGACGTCGAGCCGCGCTGCGGAAGGCGAGCCGCAACAAGGCTATATGTAAGACTCCGTAGACCTCCCATGGCTTGGCAAGACTACTGATATCGAGGTTCTGCCGCCCCGCCTTGAAGAGCGTCGCGAACAAGGCTGTGCGGACCATCGGCGTCGGACCAGCCAGATCAAGCGCTTTCTCGAAACCAATTTCGTCGACTGCCGAGACGATGGCGCCATTGATGCTGGTGCCGAGTTCAAAAGGAATGCTGCCGACGCGTGCTAGGGCTCCGAACGGGCCGATTTCATCTCGCAATTGGATGAAGGACTGATTGAGCCAGCCCTCAGCCGACACATCGATGGTGGATGACAGACGCAAGAACTGGCGGATGCTATCGGGGTGCGGAGGAAGGAGCAGTTCCTTGTCGCTGCTTCGGTTCTTGCTGATTTGTTCCTGCAGTCGGCGCAAGCGGCAGGTCATGGCCTTGGCCCGGGCGCAGCCCAGCAACTCACGCCGCGTTTTGGCGTCGGGATTCTCTGCAATCTGCCGAGTGATCACATCGAACTCGGAACCTCCTAGATCGAACCAGGATGGATGGCGTTTTAGGGCACGCAGGCGCTGCTCGACATCGCCGGACTCGAGCTCTAGCCGATCGTCCGCAACACTGGCCGACTTTTTCCCGCTTTTGACCAAGATGGCCGTTGGTCGATCGGGCGCCGGGATAGCGTCCGGGATGATAGTAATGACGGCCTTCCGGTTGCCACTCAGCATGGGCACTGTCGACTTGCCGGTCGCGTAGGCTTCGGCGATCGCCACGTAGAATTGCTCGGCCTCGAACCTGAAGTTTTTGCTGAACCCGATGGTCTCCACCTCACGCAAGCCGACGAGACCGCTCAGCAGCTTGTGCCTCTGCAAATCCAGCCGCCAGTCGTGAGGGAATGAATTCACATAGTCTAGGATGACGCCGACGAGCATCTGCTCCGTTACATCCGGATGGCTACTGTCAAGCTTGCCGAGGCTGGTCAACGCCTCGGCAAGGAAATCCACCAGCCGTGCTCGAAACTTCGGACGGATCTCAAGCCCGGGTTCGACGATGGCTCCTATCACCCATTGAATGAGCCTGGTGCGACGTTCCCGCGCCTGGCGGAAGGAGTTGCCTCGAACGTCGAACATGGCGGTAAGGACCGAGAGGTATTGGAGGAACAGCAGTTCCTCCCGACCCTCTATGGTCCGGTTTTCGCGAGGCAGGAACTTTGCCTGCTCGACACGAAGATGGCGAGAGGTCCAATGGGCAGTAGCATTAAGCCTTGCCTCACCAACGTTGGGCCGGCTCCACAGTGCGGCAAACACTTTCCCGGCCAGCCCTAAGAGGCGGGATAGGAAGAACAGTTCCGGTTCACCGGGCGTCGTTCCGCCGGCTTTATCAATCAGGTGGCACGAGTTCGCGAACTGGACGGTGAAATCCCGTCGAATGGCAGCGAGTTCATCGCTTTCAACGAGCCCGGGGCCGTCCATTGGCGCCGCTAGCAGCGCATCGACGACGGTGTCTACATTTGGCAAAGTGTACCCGTAACCCGCTCGTCGAAGCCGTTTGGTGAGGTGAACCCGCTCTGGCTCCCCAATACTCCGGGACAATCGATCGAGGACATTCGCTACATCGATAATCGTGGCGTTACCGATCTTGCCGACCAGCGACAATTTCCGATCCTCTGCCCAGATATCGCACGGCTCGTCTTCCGCTGCTCGGATCAGGCTGAGGAACAGATGCGCACCAGCGCCACAGTTCTTGAGGTCCTGGCGGTCTCTGTGATCGACTGGCAGGAACTGCCAGGTGCCGGCGTCAGCCTTACGAGCCACCAGTTGCCGCAGCTCCGTGATCTTGTCGGCCAGTTTTCGTCCCTGGACATGCTCGTCGAACCCTGCAAGCCATCGAGTCTTGCTTTGCTGGTCGACCGCCAACGCGACATCCTGCATGAGCCGATCGAGAAGCCCAACACGCTGCAGCGTGACGAGGTCTCCCGGCGACACGGCAAATTCCAGCGGGTCGGTTAGGTGCGACGCCGGTTCTACCGGCCCTAGCGATAGCTCTCCCAGTGCTTTGTCACCGAGAACGCAGTCCATGCCGCGGGCAACTAGTTGCGCAATTAGACTTGCAAGCGGCACATCGGACGACGCCGGATCGTCATCGGGTTCGACGACCAAGCGCCGAAGAGACGCATATGTCGGAGCAGGGGCAAAAAGGCCGTCTTCGAGCCGCTTCCGAACGTCTCGCGCCTCGTCAGACACTTGCCCGAACCGACCCCCGAGCTCGCTTTCCATCGACCGCAATATTTCAGGCGTCTCATTGGGCAGCAGAATTCTGGCCCAAGCATGCTCAAGATGCTCCAACAGCCCCAGCTCGTTGCCCAACAACAGGGCCGTAATGTCGAGGACCAACTGATCCCTTGGAACCTCGGCTTTCGCGCCACGGGTGCCGCTCCGAAGCAAGAACGGTTTGCCTTCGACTTTGCCATCGTCGTCTAGTCGCGGTGGTGCCGCGAAAGGCTTATGGAAGAACGAGGCCAATTCAGCTGGCCGTCCGTCGAAAACCAGGTGCAGTGGTATTTCAGCCTTGAGCCATTTTTCCGTCAGGTTCGCATCGGCCTTCTGGAGTCGATCGGCGTTTTCGCGCGCAAACTGGATAGCCTCTTCCACGGTGTTGATGACGACGATTCCGGATGGCTCGGCATCGGGTCCGAACAGACGAGGCATGATTGCTCGCGCCGCAGCCTGAACACCGAGCTGATTGACGAGGGCGAGGGCGTCAGGAAGCAGTCGGTGATTCAGACGTTCAAAGGAAATCCCCTCGAGCAGACGTCGCGCCAGCTCTGGGTCTTCGTACTTGAGCTCGGCTGCGATCCTGAGCAACGCCGTGGCTGAACTGTCGGCCGGCGGTTGTCGGCCGCGAATGGTCGCTGCCGCGCCAGTCACGTCGCCGATCTGTAGGCGCATCAATGCAACTTCAAATGCAAGCTCGTTGCTGTTGTCGTCGGCACGCATCTCTTCGAGTGCCCGCAGCGCGAGGCTGGCATCCCCCAACAAGAGCCTCGACTTGGCAACGAGAACGCGCAAGGCGGTGGGCAGCCGGGAATCATGGAACCAGATGGCTTGGTCGTTCGCGAGAGCGACAACATCCTGATGTAGATTCAGGGCGAACGCAGCTCGCAGTGCGATTTCGGCGGCATGCGACGTACCGAAAGACAGAAGAGAAGCGCGGCGTTCGTTGACCTCGAGCCACTTGCCATTGAGCGCCAGCGTCTCGAAGGCAGCCAGTTGCATGTCGGCGACTAGGGCACCGGTGTCCAGCATCGCCAGCAGGCTGCTGGCGTTCCCGTCGCTCTTGATCTTGCCCAGCGCGTCGTTGAACTTCTGGGTCTGGCCGTCACTGCCCTTCCCAGTCAGCAATTCGATCCAGTAGTCCACGAGTTTGACATCAGCTTCTCCGGTGAAGAGCTTTCGGTGTCGCCGTAGCGCCGAAATAGCCCGGGACTTGGCCCCTCGCGTGAAAGTCAGGTGAGCGACCGCGACAGCATGCGAGGCATCTCCGCCGCCGCTCTTTAGTCGGGCATTCAAAGCTCGCACGACCCCCTCTTGATCGAACGACAAGCCGGCGGAAGTTGCCCAGACCACCGCGCCGGGGTGCGGATTGTTTCCGGAAAGAAGCACTGTCGCGAAGCGGCTGGCCTCTGTGAATCGAGCTGGATTTAGAATCAGGCAAGCAAGCCGCCAGACTTGAAGGTCCGCAGCTTGCCCACTCGTGTCTACGGCACGCGACAAGATGTCAAAGATGCGCTCCGCCCCATCGAGCGCGTCGCGAGCGTCCTGCGTGTCGCGAAACAACCCCGCTGGCATGGGATTAGGAAATGTCGACAGTATCGGTGCGACTTTATCACTGAGCGCGAAGTTGAAGCGTACGACCGCCGCCGCCCATTGAACCGCAAACTGACGGGGTGCCAAATGTTCCACTGCAGAAATGGTCGCCAAGGCAGCATGTCGGTCGTGCCAAAGCTGGGCGATCGAACGGAGACGCTCTGGTTCGTAGGCGTCGTCCGTCGGTGAGGTGTTTGGCCAGGCATCTAAGACGGCAATAGCCTCGGCTGGTCTTTCGAGCTCAAGTAGGAGACCCGCGCGGGCGCCGGCCTCAGCAGAGGTAGTGGGGTTGCCAACGAGTGCCAGGGCGAAATCGGCATCCACCTCCAATCGCGCAACGAGCACCGAGGGCGTTCGGTCCGAAGAAGGCGCATAGACATCCGCCTCGCCATAACAGGACTTTGCGAGCGCAAGATCATTATTTCGGACCGCCAGCGACCCTTCCGCGCGAAGGAACTTCGCTTTCAGGTCCGGGGACAGCATGTCCCAGGACAGCCGGTCAGCCTTCAGGTTATCGACTAGGGCACGCAGCGGCTTATTGATGCCTTCGCGGAGCCGCTGAAGAGCATCTTCTAATTGGTTTGCTATCGCATCACCCAAACGCTGCCGCACTGCACCTGCGACTCCACTCAACGACTGGGCAGCCTGCGCGGTTGCGGTAGAATTGGCCGTTGACCCGCTAGGATTTGGCAAGTTCGCCCTTGCCGCCATAGCCGTAGCTGCACCGATGGCCTCCAGCCAGCCGGGGTGAAAGAACTTCGCGATCGCATGCGGTATTGGCCTGAGCTTGTCGGTGAGCTTTTTCAGCCCCCAAACCTCGTAGCCTATGCCTAGCGCCTTGAACCGAGCGCTTTCGACCGCAATTTGAGCGTTTAGGCGGTCATCGTTGAGTTCGACCGAGACGGCAAGGACGAACCGCTTGACACCCTTTTCCTTCCAATGCCCGCCGATGTGGTCGAGGAAGTCGTTGCTCCATCCCTTTAGTTTAGCGGGCTGGATGCTCCGATAGCATTTGCACGAAATGACCAGCATGGGTTTCTGGTCATCCGAGAAGCCTTCAATATCCACGCCGAATTGCTCAACACCCGACGTTCGCTTCAGCTCGGCGCGAATGATTCCCGGTTCTTTTTCGGAGACATCCGCAAGGATCTCCTCGAAATCTTCGTCGTGCATCTCGTGGAGGGGCAGACGCCGCTGATTTGGCGCAGGCGGCAATGACCGAAGCTCGTTGCTTGGCTGACTCTTTTCGTTTTTCGCTTTCTTTCGAGCCATCCTCAATCGTTACACATATCTCTGCCGGCGACCTCGATGCCAATCGGCGCCAAGTAAAGTGACTCAGATACCCTGATTCTCGATTGACGGAGAACATGTTGCCGTCAAGGTGCAAAATTCACTGCAGCAACGGTCGATGCCCTGGTTTACGAAGCTGTTCAGTCCAATTCGTGGGAGGTTGATAGTAGTTGCCGTCGCTCCGCAACTAGCCAGGCGTGAGTGAGTGGCATTTTCACAATGGTACGGCCTCCGCTCAAATGGCTGAATTGGCCCGTGAGCCGACTGACCGGCCTCGGCGGTGAGATGTTCTCCGATAAGTCGCCGCTAGCAATCGAAGCGCTGCAACTGATCCCCTCTCATTACCCGTTTCCGGCATGACCGCCGTTCGGCATCAGACGGTGACGCCAACTCACTGAGAATGCGAACGAACCAGTGCTTTCTGCAATGCGCAAGGTGGCCATCGTCGACCTGATTGCTGTCGGCCCGCGTAACGACATTAACCGACGACGAGCGCAGGCATCTCGTAGCGGCCGACATCGCCGAGCTGGATGTCGAAGCGGACGATGAGCCGAATACTGAGAACTGAATGTCTGAAATGCTAAAGCGGTCGGAAGAAAGTGGCGGCCTAGCGCCTAGCAAAGGGTCTCGCAGGCAATTCCATCGCCATCGCGATCGAGTTTTCGGCCCCACGAGCAGTTATGAAGATACCACTGCGCTTCAGCGCAAGAGCTTATCTGGGAGCAGTACCGCCGCGGCATACATGAGTAGGCGGCGCCCTGGGCAACCAACTTCCTGTTGACCAAAGGGAGTGGTTGGCTTGCAGGTGCAGTGCCGTCGCCGTGCAACGCACGCCAATCCCAGGGCGTTCGGAAGTTGCCGACCCACAAGCCGACCTTTGCCGCTTCCGCTTTTGCCTGCTGCGAAGCGTATGCCCCATGGCTGTAACGCGGCCAATCGAGCGCCTGGCCATGTTCGACCATCCACGCCGCCACTGGCGTGCCGTCGGCGCGCCGGCAATCGCCGACGTAACGATGGTAACGGTCCCAAGTCACGAATGTGCACTCAACGGGGCGCGAGGCGGCTAAGAAGCTGTCTAACGCTTCCGCCGATCGTCGGCCGCATGGGTACTCGAAGCCTTTGGCGTCGTCGCAATATTGTTTGCTCTCAGGCGCATCGATGCCGTTGAAGCGGATGCGCTGACCGTGAACTTCGATAGTGTCACCGTCGATGACGGATGCCACGCCGGCGATTGGCTGAGGCTTCGGCCCAAGCAAATTCGAGATGTTGATGTCGGGAATGCGTTCACTGTGCTGCATGAAGGTCTGAGCAGCCAACGCACCTGCCGCTGCGACCGTTACGAATATGAGACGCCGCGGGATGCTCGCCCGAAGCAATGCACGTGAGCGCCTTGTGCCAACGCGCTTGCGCCACTGGTCAGATCTATTGTCGTAACGCGATTGCTTCTTCACAGTTCAACGCTCACAGCCGATGCCGTCATGGTCGCGATCAAGCCGATTTGGATCTGACTCACCTGTGGCTACCGGTCCTTGCACCACCGGATTGTTTCCGGTGCCGCCGGCGCAGTCCATGTCGCGACCGCCAGATGGTCCGGAGCGATAGCGCTGCACCACGATGACCGCCCGCGCACCATCACCTTCGATATGCGTGTTGTCGCTAGCGGGGTTAAACGGGTCGATGGTCTGCAAAAGGCGATTGGTGTTGCCAGCATCCCCTGAAGCGAGCGTCATCGTGTCGTAGTTGTTGAGGTAGTCCGCGCCGCAACCCGAAAGGACCAGCACAAACACGAGACGGACTCTAGCAAAGTAGGTGACCGCCGCCTTGCGATTGTTGGTCTTTTGCTCGAGATAGATAAGCGCCCCCACTGCCACTCGCCCCTCCCGCTACAACTTTGTTAGTTCCCGACGCTCTTAATTCCGGAGGCGACCGCAGAATTATCTGACGACTGCGAGACGCTGCTAAGGAGCGTGCACGACATCTCTTTACTGCGGAAATTGAACCCCCGACACGAATTTTCACTCGCACACTGCAAAATGCAGTCTGGGTACCTGAGCTGCCCCGACCAGTAAGGATTGCCCGAAACCTCCGTATTTTTTTCAAACACGAGGTTCGAGTAATGAAGGTTGCTCTCGACAACTTTCTTGGCCGCCATAACCGAGTCTTCGCTTTTCACGAGAATTGAAGCGTCACCTTTCATGAAGCAGGCCTGATACTTAGTATTGTAGGTTACGGCCAGACACTTGAAATCGCGGTCGCAGGCACTCTGGCATTCCTCCGCGCTGATGCCTTTTATAGGCATATTGGGGAAGTCGTTCCCGATAGCGTCCCATCCGGACACGACAACAAATCCACCATCGGGGTCCGGCCCAGTTGGCATTGCTGGTGGCTGCGGACGCAACCCAACCGTTTGTCGAAGAGGGTCAGTTGCGAAATCCGCAGCTGCAAAAGTCCGGCCGTCGAGCCAAGCACAATTCGTTGCAAGCTGCTTTGCTGCGGCATCCGTCAGACCAGCCTGCGCCAATGTCTCCGGTGTCGAGACAGGCGAGACCGGCTGAGTATCTGCACCTAGTCGGTTTACGAGCTCAACGTTCAGCTCCACGCCGCCAACCGATCGGCGCGAATAACACCAGGCGGTGTCCCAAGAGCTGTCTTTTTCGTCCTTGAAATGATGGCCTGAAATCAACTCCCATTTGTCTCCTTGGAAATTGACGGTCTTGTTTGCGAATTTCGTAAAGTCCACGGTCACGACGTCAGGGTCTTTTGGTGGAGCAGGTGGGCTCGGCACCTGGGCTGGCCGTGGAGTGGGAACCGGTACCGTTGATCGATCCGCCTTCTTTTCCGCGGGCGGCTCAGGAATCTCTGTCCGCGGAATTGCTATTGGTGTTGGGGGCAGTTGGGGCTTTTGCCAAAGGCCCAGCTTTAGACCCAGACCAATTCCAATTGCCGCCACCGCAATCGCGCCTCCGGTTGCCATCCGCCTGAACGCCGCGGCTTTGGCGACCTTTTCCTGAGCAGCGGCCTCTGCCTGAAGCGTTGGAATTGCGGACCGCTTGACGACGAGGCCAACGGCTTGCTCAAGAAGAGCCGTATTATGCCGGACGAGCATTGCCCTGCCCCTTCATCGACAGCTTCACCAGATCGGCAACATCTGGCGGCAGCTCTTGGTTCAAAGCCGTTCGCAGGACCTCAGGATCATCGGTGAACAGCGGAACGTAGAGGATTTCCTTGACGACCTTTTCAATCTCGACGGGTACGTCGACGCGCTTCTCGACTTCCTTCTCAACGATTCTTTCGATCGGCACTTCGATCGTACGAACGCGGCGCCACCGCCATCTCAACAGCATGCGGCGAATGAGGGACGACAGACGGCTTTGGGACTGGATTTCTCCGCGAGCGGCGATCCGCTGCAATGCGAGTGCCACCATCGCTGTGATTGGCCCTGCGAGTGCCGCGATCACCGCCAACGAACTAAACCAAATGACTGAGATCACACCTGCCTGTTCAGGTGTCACCTTCTCTGGCTTTACACCGTACCACCTTGCCGCAATTCTTCGGACTTGGTCGGTGCGCGCCATTGGAATGCGCTCCTTTTCCAGGGCCGCGAGTTCCTTCGCAATTTGGTCCTGCCTAACCTGATTTTGCGCAGAAACGGTCGCTTTATTGGCCTCAGCGCTTTGGGCGTCGGCTAACCTCTTACCCGCCTCGTCGAGCCTTCTTTGCCAGCTCGCAGCGTCCGCATCGCGTGTCTGCTCAAAATTCGACCGCCGATCTGTTAGTTTTTGCCGCTGATCGGCCGTCATCGGCGGACTGTTGGCGCGCAGCCGATCGAAATCGGACCGCAGGGACGCGATCTCCTGATCCAGCGGATCTATTTGGGCATCGAATTTGGCACCGATCTTGGATCGTGGATTTGCCAGCTTTGCGACCTCAGCCTCCAATTTCCGTGCTGAATCACTATCGCCTGAGTCTCGCGCCATCTTGATGCGTTCAACAAAACTGTCGCGCTGGCGTTCAAACTGGTCGACGGCGCCCTTGATCTCAGCATCGCGCTGCTCAATTAGCGACGATCGAACCGCGTTTTTCTCTTCGATCTGGTCGCGAACACGAGAGGCCTCCGGGGTAAGAGCTGTCGCCCCCTGCAATTCGGTATCGACTTCCGCAATCTGTTTCTGGAAGCTGGCGCGGGATTTCTCCGCAAGAGCAGTCATTTCCTCAAACTCAGCGCGAGCCTGATCAACCTGGTCGGATTTGCGTCCCAACTCGTCCGCAGAAGCGAGCTTCGAAGCCTCCTGTTCAAGTGCGTCGATCTTGTTGACCAAATCCTCATAGCGGAGCTGACGAAGCGCGCCTGCGCGCTCCATGCCCATGAAGACGGTCTCGAAGGTGATACCGGCCAGAATCAAGAGGAAGGCAAGCACAATGGGCTTCCAGATCCAGGACGCGCTGAAAAGGAGCGTCGCAATCGGAATTTTCGTCAGCTCGGCAATCGCAACCATCAGAAATGGCGCACTCGCCAATGTCAGATCCATTGCAGTGACGGATTCGCTCGCTGCGAAGGCCTGATAACCAAGCGCAACGCCGGTCGTGAGGCCGATAGTTGCTGCCGCTATCTCCAGCGCCCACGCACCCCTATAGGTCCATTGCCCATAGGTCGCGAGCTTTTGGCTCATCGTCGTTTGCATTTTACACCCCACCCGTACCCACTCGCGGATTTCCCGGCATTACACCGAAAAGTAACTATGTTCGCAACTGTCCTTGATGCGTAAGCGGCAAATATCGGGACTCGTAGTTAAGACCCCAGCTAGTCCCTTTTTCCGGGGCTAATCTGCATACCTGCGTGCAAGCCGTAGAACGGCTGCAACGCACAACAGCAGATCAGAGCAGATGCACGAGTCCAAACCTGCCATAGTGATCACGGCAGCGATCGCCAACAACAGCATTATCTTGGCCGGGCTTCCGTACAGCGCGATACTTTTTCGCTTCCTGGACCTGCGGACCCAGATCACTGATGGAGACGACGGTTCTATGCGGAGACTGAATGCCGGAAATGGGCCGTTGGCTGACTGCCGTTGGGGAGAATCTCCGACAGTTGCCGTTACCAAATCGCGCATGCGCTGAAACTAGGTCGGCAACTTCGTAGCAAACCTTGGGCTTGCTCCGTCTGCAATACGAGGGGCTTGTTGCACCCCAGCCACTGTGTGTAGGTTGAACCGGGAGCCATTCTTGCAGACTCAGCAACACAAATCTTGGGCGGATGTCGATCTCGCCGACCTTCTTGGCGCGTTTCGTAAGGCCAAGGCCGACTGCTTCTTCGAGCGGTCGATCTACTGCGCCGAGATTTTTTCCACCTACGAACAAAACATCTTCGACAATCTCGAGAGCCTGCTGGCAGACCTCCATGAAGGCCGTGCTGCGGAGGTACTCCAGCGGTCACGTGGACGGCCGCGGATCTTCGCCAAGTGCTTGGGCACGAAGCAACGGCGTGAAAACACGCCCCAGTGCTTCTTCTCGGATGCAGCTCGGGCCTTCGAGCGGCTGCAGGAGAGTCACGAACTCACGCCAGAATTTCGCTTGGTGGGTGCCTTCGACGTCGAGATGCATGTGTTGTCAGGGCTTTGGATCAACCTTGTCGGGCACAAGTACGACCAACGTCTCCGTGGTCATGCGTTCGGCTCCCGTGTCCGACGCTTCGGCCACACCGAGCTTAGGGATCGGCCCCGTGGCGACTATCAATACGACGCCGTCGGATCCTTTGAGCCGTATTTTCAACCCTACCGCGCGTGGAGGGACCGCGGTATCGCCGCGATCCGGTCCGCCCTAGACGAAGGTGAACCAGTCGTCGCGCTTACGCTGGATTTCTCCTCTTACTACCACAATGTTGACGCGTCATTTATTACCAGCGCAAGCTTCCTTTCGACAATCGGGCTGGAACTCTCTCCCTGGGAGATCGAGTTCACTGAGGCTTTAGTTGCAGCATTACATGCTTGGGGCGAGGAGGCTGCACGCTTCATTGGAGGGGGCGCCGGCCGGTTACAAGACCAAGTTGGCGGCCTGCCGATCGGTCTCGCCGCGGTGCGTATCATGACCAACGTCTTGCTCTACGCGTTCGACGAGCGCATCCTCGATGCGTTGGCGCCAGTCTACTATGGCCGGTACGTCGACGACGTTTTCCTGGTCATCCGCGATTCGGGTCGGATTCGCAGCACAACCGAACTCTGGGACTTCATCCGGCAGCGCGCCGGCGACATTTTCCAAGAAGGAGCCACACCGGGTGTGATCGAGGTCGCGCTCCCCGGGGGCTACCAGGGGCGCTCGCGGCTGATGCTAAAGCAGGAGAAGCAAAAGGTCTTCTTCCTGAGAGGCCAATCAGGGCTTGACCTGCTGAGCAACATTTCCCATCAGGTAAATACGCTCTCGAGCGAGCGGCGCCTTATGCCTTTGGCCGAGGAGATGGACAACATGGCGTCCGCCCGGGCCTTGGCGGCGGCGAGCGGCACCGCCGAGGAACCGGACTCTTTGCGACGCGCCGATGGGCTGACCCTGCGCAGATTGGGCTGGGCTCTGCAGCTAAGATCTGCGGAAATCCTAGCGCGCGATCTTGACCGCAAAGCCTGGACTTCGGAACGAAAGCGCTTCTACGAGTTCGCCTGTTCGCATATCGTGCGACCCGACAAGATCCTTGAGCACATCGACGGCCTTGCTCGGCTCATCTCGCTTGCGGTGTCACTCGCCGACTGGTCCGATGCAGCCAAGATGCATCGCTACGCCACACAGGCACTCGCGCGGCTTCAGCGTGAGCTTCAAGGTCGCGTATGCAAGATCAATGGCCAAACCCGGCGTCTGAATGCCCGGGTATGGAAGGGTTTGGCGGAATGGGTACAAGGTGCTTGCGGTGAAGCAGTCCTTCGCTCAATCCAATTTAATCCCGGCCGCCCGCTCCAGTTGCCCCGAGCAGCGCTCGACCTCCTCGCCGAACTTGGCATCTCCCACGCGCCTGACATCCTGCTTCGAATAGTCCGCGAATTGCGGGAGACCGATTGGGCGAAACGCTCCTATCGGGAGCATGTGCGGCTTGACGCGGACCGAGAGCGGCCTGCAATCGAGGGGGAGTACCTTCTGCCGGAGCTCTTTCGCCACCATGCAAAGCTCTCCGAGTTTTTGGACAGATCTCGCGGGCGGGAGCCGACAACGGGCGTACAGCGGGTGAACCCGTCGGCTTTGAAGGCGGAGCCGGCACTCCCGGCCTCAATGCTTCCCTACATTCTGGCGACGCGGCCCTATAGCGCACAGGATATCGCGCTCTATCGCCCTGAAGAATGCGTCTTCGGCGACGGCGTGACGCCACCGGCCCAGGCATGGGCGCTCTACTGTCGCGCAGTGCGGGGAACACCCCAGGTCGCGCCCGACCTTCCCGCAGGCAGGTCAATCCCTCCAAGACGGAGCGGTGCCCTCGTCGATCTTGGCGGAACCGCCCCGGGCGGGGCCGTTCGGCTCGGGATCACAAGCCTCGAGACGAGTCAGGATACGTGGGCGCTCGCCGCGGAAGGACGACCCGACCGCTCGGCTGAACGCTACACGCGGCTGGCCACGATCGTAAACCTCGCGGTGCAGGCGAGGCCGCGGCCCACCCATCTCCTTCTCCCGGAACTGAGCGTCCCTGAGACTTGGTTGGATACGATCAGCGCGGTGCTCCTAGAGGCAGGCATCAGCCTGGTCGCGGGACTTGACTACAATCTTGAGGGCGTTGACCAAATATCCAGTTCCGCTGCCCTGATCCTGCGCGACGAGCGCCTAGGGTTCGCATCGGCAGTACAAATCCGACAGCCCAAACTGGAAGGGGCGCCCGCCGAGGCTGAGCACCTACTGCAGTCCTACGGCCGCACATGGGTCGATTGGGGGGCGGGACGCAACCATCCAGTTTACGTGCACTCGGGCGTCCACTTCGGCGTGCTGATTTGCTCCGAGCTCCAGAATATGGATCACCGCCGCTGCCTCCAAGGTGATGTGGACCTGCTGGCGGTGCTGTCTTGGAACCGGGACCTTGAGACTTTCTCGGCCCTCGTAGAGGCGGCCAGCCTAGATGTGCATGCTTATGTGGCGCTGGTGAATAACCGGGCGTTTGGGGATAGTCGGGTCCGCGCACCACGAAAGGACTCTTTCGCCCGCGATTTATGCCGAATCCGCGGCGGGAAGAACGATCATTTGGTGGTGGTCGAGATCAACCCGGGGTCGCTCAGGGCTCAGCAGAGCCGCGTACACCGCTGGCCAAGGTCGGACGACCGCTACAAGCCCGCTCCCGAGGGCTTCAAAATCTCCGCCGGCCGCAAAACTACGCCAAGCTGACGGCCTGGTTCTAGACACCGACACTCGGCACAGGCAATGAAGCGTATCTTTCCTCCTTCCCACGCGGCCCTTCGCTTGCCGCCGACTGGCGAGGTCGATCCAGTGACGCACCCAATACAGCGGACCACACGCGTCGTCTCAGGGCCCCTAGCGCTCCGAATGGAGCGGCTGAAGGCGGCACGGACGAACGCGCTCGGCGTCGAAGTCACCACCTTCCCCCTCATGGCCGCTCGGCTGGCCGGGGGGTTTAAACGGCCCGCAGCCGCAGAAGAGCTTCAACCAGCGATTCGCCACGCGCTGCAGGCTGGCGACTTCAAGGAACTAGAGGGCGTGCGCGGCCTGCCAGGGATGGTACGCGCGGTGCAGCGGACGCTGACGGCCGCCTGGCGCGCCGACCTGATCCTGGATCCAGGCCTTGGCGCGCGAATGGCGGATTTGGCAAGGTTAGATCGGCAGGTCCGCGCTGGCCTGCCTGGGGGCGTCCTCGCGCCTCAAGACCTACGCGCTGCGGCGCTTGAACGGCTTTCCCACGCCGCGTCTTTACTAGGCTCGGTCGAACTTGTCGGACTGGTCGACGTCGATCCGGTGTGGCGGCCCCTAGTCTTGGCACTTACTGAGCGCATGCGTGTCGTCTGGACCCCGCCGTGTGCCGGTGACCGACGCTGGTTCACAGGCACGCTTCGCGAGCCGCCGGAGGCAGCGAGGGTGACGCGTGAGGCTGTGATCTGCGCCGATCCCCGTGCAGAGGTAGTGGAGGCACTCCGGTGGGCGCGCGGCCTTATGGCCTCCGGCGTGAGGGCCGTCGACATTGCCATTGCGTCAGCGGCCTGTGAGCCTTGGGACGAGGCCATGCTTGTCCTCGCGCACGATGCCAAATTGCCGGTCCATTTCTCCCACGGGCACGCCGCTCTCGAGGGGCCAGCCGGACAGGCATGCGCTGCCTTAGCGGACATCCTTCTGCGGGGACTTTCTCAGATGCGAGTACGCCGCCTTCTGCGGCGTTCAGAACGCGCAAGCGAGGGCCTGCCGTCCGATTGGACGCGGGGACTTCGCCGGGCGGCAGGGCTCTTCTCGCCGGCGCACTGGCGCGTCGCGCTCGTGGCGACGCGCAAAGATCCTTCTAAAGTAACGGTCGTAGAGAAGATTCTTCTTCCTCGGATTGAAGCGCTCGCCCAGGGGATATCCGCTGCGGCTGAGCTTGGCGAGCAGTTCTTGGATAAGCCCGCCTTGGCGTTGTGGCGCCAGGCCTTGCGTGCAGCTCCTGCCGAGGCTCTCGAAATCAGTCTGCAAACATTGCGAGTGACCGATGGCCGCTCACCCGGCGCCAATATTGTTTGGGCGCCGGCCGCGCACTTGGCTGGAGCGCCACGCCCGCACGTCCGCCTGCTAGGCCTGACGAGTCGGGCTTGGCCACGATCGACGTCGGAAGACCCACTGCTTCCTGATCACATTATTTCCCGGAATTTGCTCGAGCCGGTCCCGCGGCCAGAGCTGGACGTTCGCCTGTTTGAAGCCCTTTGCGCTCAAGCCAAGGGCAATCTCGTACTTTCCCGCAGCCGCCGCTCCGCGGAGGGCGCGATGCTCGCGCCGAGCAGGCTTTTCCCCGAGGATGAGGCTGTCGTTCTTACCAAGGTGCGAACGCCGATCCACGCCTTCAACGAGGCCGATCGTCTTTTGGCTCGCCCATTGGAGGCTCGCGAACAGCCTGCTTTGGCCCTCGGGCGAGCCGCGTGGGCGGCTTGGCTTTCATTCCGTTCAACGCCATGGGATGGTCGGTTCGCGCCTGACGATCCCAGCGTGCGCGACGCGCTCGGCCGTGAGCAGTCCGCTACATCTCTCCGCCGACTTCTCCGCGACCCTTTGGGCTTTGTGTGGCAATACGCCCTGTGCTGGTGGCCGGTCGAGGTCTACATTGACATTCTCGCGCTAGACCGGCCCGGCTTCGGCGACCTCGTACACGAGCTTCTTCGGCGGACCACACATCGCCTAAACTCGTCCTACGGCGTCGGCCGTGCGTCGCCAGAAGAAATCGAAGCCGCCGCGGCTGCCGCTGCCAACGAGGTGGCAACTAGATGGCCGGCAGAGCGGCCTACGCCCCCGCCGGTCTTGTGGCGCCGCACTGTTGACGAGGCAGTCCGACTGGCTGTGGCCGGCCTTTGCTTTGACCAAGGAATAATGGACGGGACGCGCAGCTGGAGCGAGGTGGCATTCGGCAGGGCGGAGCTTGAGCAAGCCCGCGCCGACCTTCCATGGGACAACGCGGCTGATGTGATCCTGGGAGGGCTGACGGTGGGTGGACGCATCGACCGGCTGGACCTACGCGGCGACGGCGTAGCGGCGCGAGTCACGGACTACAAGACCGGCGCGTTGCCGCGGACTACGTCGGCCGGCGCTCTGGCGGGTGGGTCCGAGCTGCAGCGGGTCATTTACTCCGCTGCAGCCATGCGGCGGCTGTCCGAGGTTCGCCAGGTCGTCTCCCGGCTCGTGTACCTGCGGGATGGGCCGTCGGCGCAGACACTCTCCGGCGATGAGCTCGATGGTGCCCTCGGCGAGGCCGACCGATTCGTTGCAGCCGCCGCAGGCATGCTTTTGAACGGTTCGGCACCAGTTGGACCGGACGCCTACGAACCGTACAACGACCTCCGCTTGGCACTGCCCGCCGATCTAGAAAGTTACCGCAGGCGTAAAGTCCAGGCGCTGGAGGTTGCAGCCGGCGAACTGTCTGTGCTGTGGGGGTCGACGTGACGCTGATCGATCAGAATGCCCGCAGACGCGCGCTGACTGCCCATGCTGAATCTCTCTTGGTGGAGGCGGCGGCCGGGACGGGAAAGACGGCCATAATGGCCGGTCGCTGCGCGTTGCTCCTTGCCGCGGGGACGGCGCCGAAGACCATCGCTGCGATCACTTTCACGGAACTTGCCGCCGGCGAACTGGCCCTGCGTATTCGGCGGATGGTGGAGCAGCTTCTGCGCAATGACCCGCCCGAGGAACTGCTTTTCGCCTTGCCAGACGGCCTATCGGATGCCCAGCGGCGCAACCTCGCCTCGGCCCATCCGCAGCTTGACGAGCTGACGGCGACGACGATCCACGGGTTCTGCCAGGCCATAATACGCGCTTTCGCTGTCGAGGCGGACCTGGATCCAGGAGCTGCGGTAATGGACGGACCGCAGGCCGACGTCATGTTCGAGGGCGCGTTCACGGACTGGTTGCGCCGCCGTTTGGCGCGGGACGAAGCGGCTGCGGGGGCCGTGGGCGTTCTGGCGGGCGACGATCCGCTTCAGGTCGTGGACACCGTGCGCGAGCTCGCTAAGCTGCGCCGCCGCTACCCCACTGCTCAGCCACCGGACATAGACCTTTCGCTTCGACCAGATCTCGCGTTCCGAGATGCGGTGGACGCCTTTGCGCGATGGTGCGCCTCGGCGCCTCCTGAGCCCCGGACGGCAGACCTCGTGCGCGAGCTTCAGGTGCTGGAAGCGTTTTTCAGTGATGCGCTTGCGGGTTCCTACGGGTTTGCAGCACTGTGGCGGCTCGCGAAGCCACCACGGATTAGCACAATGCTGACGCGTGGCCTGAAGTGGCGAAACTACAATTTTCGCAACGCATGGCGCGTGGCTGGCGGCGATGCAGGCGTCAACCTGTTTGAAACTGCCCAGGCACACTACGAGGCCTGCCGCAGTGCCTTCGGTCATCTGATGGGACAGCTGGGCGGAGCGCTCGTTGCGTTTCTCTCCACCGAATTGGATGAACTCCTGGCAGATTATGCGGCCCGCAAGCGCGCCGCCGCCGCCCTCGACTTCGACGACCTGTTGCTGAGGGCGCGGGCGTTGGTGCGTGAACACGACAACGTGCGCCGAGCGCTAGGCAGGCGGTACCAGCACGTCTTCGTCGACGAATTTCAAGATACCGATCCGATCCAGGCCGAAGTGATCTTCGCTATTGCGGCCGAAGAGTTGCCGGCGAAATGGACGGATGCGGTCCCCCGCCCCGGAGCTCTCTTTCTGGTCGGCGATCCCAAGCAGGCGATCTATCGATTCCGCGGGGCCGATGTGGAGGCCTATGCTGCAGTCTATGAGGCCTTCGAAACCCGAGATCCGGCGGCGATAATCCGGTTGACCGCGAACTTCCGCTCGGCGCCCGAAATCCTCGAGCACGTCAACAGCTTCTTTCGGGCACCCTTATCGATTGAAGGCCAGCCCGGTTACGTAGAGCTCGACACTACATTGCCCGCATCCCGGGGATCTTTGCCGGGCGTCTGCAAGCTGACTCTGGACGTGCAGGCGATGTCAGCGGCCAGGCTGCGCGAACTGGAAGCCCAGAAGGTTAGTGATCTCTGCCGACGTCTCGTAGGGTCCATTGAGGTGCGAGGGCGCGATGGAACCTACCGGCCTCTGCGACCAGGAGACATCGCCCTGCTTGCTCCGACTGGCTCGGAACTTTGGCGCTATGAGCAGGCGTTGGAGGACCGGCGGCTTGCCGTAGCATCACAGGCCGGCAAGGCGCTGATGCGCCGTCAGGAGACACAGGACGTCCTGGCGCTGCTGCGCACTTTGGCCGATCCAGCAGACACGCTGGCGTTCGGGGCGTTCCTGCGCGGCCCGATGGTCGGTCTTACCGAAGAGCGCCTTCTGGCCGTCACCGCGGCCCTGCCTGCTCCTGAAGATGACCGTCAGCGCGCATTCACGTTGAGGACGGACCCGTCGTCTGTCTTCGACACTGAGGCGCGGTGGGTTCTAGAGGCATTGCAGGCGCTCCGCCGGCGGGTCGGCTCAACCACCCCTGCAGCATTACTAGGGGAAGCCGCAGAAAAGCTGAATTTACGCGTCGCACTGGCGTTACGGACGGGAGACCGCGGCGGTCGGGCAATTGCCAACCTCGACGCTTTGATGACGCTGGCCAAAGCTTACCGTGTCCGCGGCCTTAGCGCCTTCGTCGCGGACCTCACCGCCGACTGGAAGGCCGGTCGCCCAGTGACGGAAGGCCGGATTGATGAGAGCGAAGAGGCCATCTCGCTTGTAACTATGCACAGCGCCAAGGGCCTGGAATGGCCGGTCGTGATCCCAATCAACACCGGTACTCAGATGCGGCAGTTGGACCAGTTCGTCCATCGTCAGAAGGATAACACGCTGCATTGGGTATTGGGCGGCCTTACACCGCCTCACCTGGAAGCGGCACAGGCAGAAGAGGCCGAGAGTGCCGCGAGAGAGCGCGCGCGGCTGTGGTATGTCGCCTGCACCCGGGCGCGAGACTTGCTTATCCTTCCAGAGTTGAATGGCGCCGACGCAACGAGTTGGGCGCGTATCCTGGACTTGGGGGCGGGTGTTCTTCCGGAACTAGACCCTGCGTCTCTACCGGTCCAGCCCCGGCCGCGGACCGCCGTCGACGCTAACTCGCAGACGAGTGAGATTTTCGCGCAGCAGGCGGCTGCCGTGGCGGCCGCCGCACCACCCATCGTCTGGCGCCGCCCCAGTGATCACGATCCCGATCGCGCTGATGTTCAGGAGGTGGAGATCGGCGAAGTCATCGAGGACATTCTTGAAGCGCCCCGGGTCGTCGGGGCCGGACGAGTGCGCGGCGTCTTGCTCCATAAGCTCATGGAGGAGATGGTCACTGGCGAATTGGCTGGCGATCCGGCCAGCGTACAGGCGCGCGCGACAGTGCTTGCCGCTGAATTGCGCACGCTTGAATCTGGCGAAGCTGTCTACCCTGACCCCGCAGAATGTGCCGAGACCGCTCTTCGTGCGCGGGCGCTGCCTGAGGTCGCGGCGCTTTGGCCTATGCTGGAAGCGGAACTGCCAATCTACGCGATCGACACTGACGGCGTTCTGGTATCAGGACGTGCCGACGCGCTCGCGCTGCGGGACGGTCGTATCGAAGTCATTCTCGATTGGAAGAGCGACTTGGCACCCACTGCCGCGGAGCGAGCGGCTTATTCTGCGCAGGTCGCAGCATACCTGCGCACCACTGGGGCCTCTCGCGGAGCCCTCGTTTACCTGAGCCGCGGCGAGGTGAGCTGGGTGTCGCCGACAGAATGATGCAAGCGGGGTGTTCATAGGGAAGAGTTTGGCCACCCCCTGAATCTGCCCGAAACTTCCGATGGAGCTGGTGTAGGCCTCATCGACAAACGGGGGTACGGCAGACTCTGAAACGGCGATCGTTTCGCGGAATGGCCAAATGAAGGTGCGAAGCAGCCTGTCATATGTGGGGCCGATTGCAGATCGGCAGCTTGTGGCAACAGCCGTGCGGGTAGCGGACGCTGAAGTCGAAGCCTCTAGCGTCCCGGACATGGCCCAATGGGACTTTGCAAGGTGACGAACTAGCGGCAGCTTGCAGTCAGTTGTAACACGTGGAATGGATTTACGAGTCGAGCCCGCCGGAACAGGAAGGGCCCACTTTGCCTCAGCCTTGTTGGAATGCCGCCCGGAAGAACGTGTAGTGGTATCTAACGAAGTCGACGGCCGCTCGGTGTTTGACCGCTTGCCCTGCAAGCTTTTCGTAGGTCGTTCCGCAAAGTACTGGCGCTACAACCACTTCGTTCCGCATCGGGTGAATGGCTATAAGGAATTTGTCAAACAGCGCATGGATGTCGGCGCGGAGAATGAGATCGTTGCTCGTATCATTGCGATAGCTGACGCTCTCCGAGAAGGGGATGATGTGAGCGGCTTGCAAGACGGCCTCCACGCGGCAGTTTGTAATGAGGCACTTGCCATAGAGCCTGAGAAGATCAGCGCGAAATTTGTACTGCTCTGGCCGCGCCTCTTGCTTCGTGAAACGCCGGTGAAAACCATCGAGTATCGTCGCCTGATCCAGCTCCAATGCCTTTTCTTCATCGGTCAGGTATTGTGTCTTGATTGAAGAAAGTAGCGCCACCTGCCGTCCAATGAAGTCGGTCACGACGCGCCTGAATTCGGCAAGCTCTTCACTTTCCAGTTCATATGTTCGCAGGTGACGGAGGCGCCGCAAATGGTCTATCACCCGACTGCCAGTGTCCATCTCCGCACGGCCCCGAAGCTGAAAGTGCGGTTTCAAAAGGCGAACACCCGTTAAAGTTGCTGTCGTGCCATCTGTTCCCCGTACGACGTCATGTGCCACCCCCTCTGCCGTCAGACCCAGCCCGCTGCCAAAATTGGGATCTTCGTGTGCCCACACGACTAATGTGTCTCCATCCGACACGTGGGTTCCCGGGCCACCAGAAATGCGCGACGGATGCGGCATCATCACTCGTATTCCCTCCCACTGTGTTGCCTCGATTGGTCGAGGAACCGCGCCGCCAAGATGAAGTTCACAATTCAGTTTAAGAAGGAATGTGGTCACGAGTGCCTACTTGGAAGAGGGGCTTGGCGGGGTCACCCCCAGGATTGATTCCACCTGAGCTACTCTGCCGTTTGTACAGGCAACCAATGCTTGGTTACACCCCTTTGATTGTCGCGAAGTTCAACTTCCAGGGCTCCACCTCGCCACAAGTGCGGCTTTTGATACGCCAGTTGCGAGGCACTAGGCCATTGCGTGGCCGCAAAGAGTATCCGGGTTTGCGTGCAGGTTTTGTGCACAGTCACGATTTTGCAACACGGTCGTGGACAACGAGTCTCGGACGGGCCGCAAGCTGGCTGTCCGCTATTGGCAGAACAATGCCAAGAAGCAGCCATCCCATTCCGAACCTCAATAGCGAACTACTTCCTCTTCGACCCTGCTGAATGGCAATTTGGTAGGCACCCAACGGGTTCGGTGGTGACCATATAGGCTAGTCGGCGTCACGGGTGCCGCATATACAGCGGGTGCACTGCTAGAGTTCAAACCGGATTGACTGGAGCGAGTCCAACCCACAGAAGACTTACACCGTAGTTCATTCGCCGAAGCTGTTTCGAGATGCTCATCAATGCGACTTTGCTGAAGAAGGGGAGCGTCGGATTTCCCTCATGTAAGAGCGCGTAGACGATTTCATAGTCGGCCGGATTGGGCCTGTCCGCCGGGATTAGGGCGACGATCTCTGGCATTGCCTCCCGAATTTGTGCTCTAAGCGGTGGATGGTCGAGAAATGCTTCGGCGGATACCTGTCCTTGCAGGAACAGATGACTCAGCGTTTGTGACTTGCTACGGCGCTTCACATGTACGAGCTGCCGGCCACCGGTCAAAATGTCACAAAACTCGACCCGGCCACGCTCTCCTTCGAAGTTCACGAGGCTTTTGTCGTAAAGATACATCCCGGCTTGGGCATTGACCGCGCGGGCGTTGTAGTCGCCCTCCTTTTCGCCAACGGTGTAGAAAGGGAGCTTGAGGGCAGCTAGCGGAATTTCCGCCATCGCTGCGTTGACGGTGGCGATGAAATCGTCCTTGACGACATACCATTCGTCCGATGCGAGGATGTGGAGCTGGTCGTTGAACTGGACCTCTGCACATAGACATTTGAACACGGACCATCGGTCATGGAACGGCCCGTCGTCGCTCGCGACACGAACCTTGTCCGATTTCAGATGTGCAAGCGTGACGGCATGCTCCTGATCGAAGAGAGCCAGATAATCGGGCAGACGAAGATCGTCGAACGCGTCCGCCCGTGAGCTGCCCGAGAATTTGAACCGGTCGACATTCTGATAGTCGATGATTTCCGGTGGTGCGAGATGGATGCGGTCGAGCTGCCCATTCTGTAACCGGGTGACTAGGCTCTGATTGAGTTGGTCCACGCGCGAACGATCCCGGATGGGCGTGATCTTGCCGTACCAAGGAAACAGTTCCTGGTATGACGTATCATTGAATGAGTTGATGATCGTCAGACCTTTATCGTCGATTCCGTCGTAATCGACCTCGCAGCTTAGCTTGAGCCCGTCGCTTCCTGTCAGTGTACCCCCGAACGCCTCATCTCCCGATTTGCCGGTAATTGCCTGAAGAATGATGCTTGATGTATCGACGCCGAAATCGAAGATCTCGCCGATCCGGCTGTTCTGTGAGCGGGTCTGAATGGTTGAATCTTCGGGCCTACGCGTGTCGATACTCTTGATCCGCTCGCGGCCAAGCCGGTTCAGCGCCACCTTCAATCCGAACTGGCTCTCCAGCGCTTCCGGGCGAAGTTCCTGAAAGCCCATCCCGAAGCATACGGCAAGCCACCTGCGCTGTGGGTCGGCGTCCTCGACAGCGAGAACAATACCGACAAACAGGATCGCAGCCGCTTGCCCACCGTAGAGCCCGTTGAACTGTGCCCGGTCGGCGGGAGCGAAAAAAGATATCCAGCCGGGCGGAGAGTTGTATGCCTGACCTGCGAACAGACGCTTGTTTTCGGGATTATCAGTAAGGGGCTTTTCAATCAGCCGATGTTGTCCTTTGAGCGCGTCGGCTGGATCGGCAACATGTGCTTTCAGCAGCCGGAACGTGTATGATCTTTTGGTCACAACATACTCCCCCAGAAGTAACGCTGACTATGATAGCTGTTGTTGCCGACTGCTTCACGCACAAAATGTGGGAGTCAGTATACTTAGCACTGGCTTTCGGGGCGCCCCAAGGCTGAAGCTAATAGACGCATCGCACGAGCGACTGCTTTCCCGAAGCTTACGATCTGGCCCTAGTGACAGATATTCGGCGCGAAACAGACGACCGCCTCAAGAGAGGCTAGGCGCGCTCCTTTGCCGGCCGATGGTCCAGGAAATCCCCTCCCCGCTCATGATCCCGGAGCCCTCCTTCCCGACATGTCGGTCAAGCACTGGCCGCCACGGCACGAGAGTGAACTCGCGCGACTTCTCGATCACGGCATACTTGCCGCTGGCGAGTCCGATCGATCGGACCACCTTGCCTTCCAGGCGATCTCCAGGCTTTGCTTCGAAATAGGTGAGCCCGAGCTCGCTTGAAAGCTGACCGGCGACGCGGTTCAGCTCGCGCTGGCGCAAGATTGAAATCATGTTGGCGCGATAGACGATCCGGTCCCGCTCCTCGTGCGCGAGTCCTTGAGCTATGAGCCACTGCCGCCGTTGGATTTGTGCCTCCCGCACCTCGCGGCCAAAGCCGGAGTCGCGTAAGGCCGCCGGTTCATTGGAAACCAACTCCCGGTCCAGCCAGGTGGCGCCGTCGAAGCCGACCTGCTTGTCCAGCGGTATAGAAGAGAGCCTCTCAACGACGAAAGGCTCGGCCCTCACCCGCTTGCGCTCATAGTCGGCGACCCGATCGAGATGATCCGGCGCGATGATCCAGGTTCCGTCCGGCTGGCGCTCCAAGCCGCCGGTGGCTCGCCGGATCGCTTCCAGCCGCCGCACATGCGTCTCAGCAAAGCGTTCGGTGGCGGAAGGATCGAGCCTCAGATGAATATCGACATTGTAGCGCCCGCCATTCGCTGCCGCGATGTCGGCGATTGTGTGATCGACTTGCTTGAGCTGCGTGCTCCGCGGCGTGACCCGCACAATGCTGCCGTCTGCCGTAGGTTCCGTGGCCCCACCTCTGCCGATGTCGATGTAATGGCTTTTGCCGTCCAAAGCATCGACGATGAGGTAATGTCGGTCGTTCATCTCGTCCGACAGCCCACGCGCGACGACCCGGCCGACGACGGGCTCGGTATTGTCCCCAGCATCGTGTACAACACAATCGGCTGCACTGCGGGCGAGCCCCTTGCTGGCCAGTTCGCGATGCATAGTCCTGATGATATCGCCGCGCTCGCCCAACCGACGCAGCGTTGCTTCGAACTCGTCGTCCAGGCGCCAGCGACCGGGGCCGATCTCCGCTGCAAGCCCCATGCGCTCGAGCTTGCGCAGCCGGCCTTGATGCAGCGTCTGTCGAAAAGCATCCCGTCCGTCCGGCGTAACAAATCCATCGCCGTCGCGCATTCGAAGCAACTGCCGGTCAATGCTGGTGAAGCGTCCTTGCTCCATTTCCTGGCGCAGGCGCTGCTCGATCTCTCGATTCGTGCGCGGACCCAGATCGAGACTCACCAACTCGGACGCGCGCTCTCGCAAACCAGAGGAGATATAGTCGCGCACGATGACAAGATTCTCGCCGCGGTCGTCCTTGCCGCGGACGATGATATGCGCATGAGGATGGCCGGTGTTGAAATGGTCGACAGCAACCCAATCGAGCTTGGTGCCGAGATCCTCTTGCATCTGCGCCATGAGGCGACGAGTCAACGGCTTGAGGTCTTCGTACTCAATGCCGTCCTCGGCCGCGACGATGAAGCGAAACTGATGCCGGTCGCCATCCGCCCGGTCGATGAAGTCCTTACCATCGACCCGATCGCTTTCAGGGCCGTAGAGCTCGCCGGGCTCGCCTTGCCGGGTGACGCCGTCACGCTGGAGGTAGCGCAGGTGGGCACGCGCTCCGTCCGAACCCTTGCCGGCCAGCTTTACCAGCCGCGCCTTCACCACAACCCGTCGCTGGCGGAAGGCGGCATGGCGATCACGTGATTTCAGCAGGGCGGCCGCAGCCCCGCCGCGCCCAACGCGGCTGCCAGTAAAGCGACCGCCGCGCCGCGACCTGCCACCGGCTCGGTTGATCGAGGCACGAAGTTGATTGGCGAACCGCTTGCCTGCCTTCGAGCCCCGCGCCCCGATTTTGCCAAGCTTCGGCCTGAATTCGTCGTCTTTCACGCCAGCCTCCCAAATAGCCGCAGCAAAATCAGTTACTTGTGCGCCCCAGCCTCCTGGTGCCGCTGGCAGCCTCCTGTGAAAACGATGTGCAGACAAAGACTTGACCGCCTCATGGAGGCGGTGCCTTTATCTTGCCTTCCGCGAATCCCTCGTTCTGCCCCGCAGCAACCGCATGGCACGCCCGCTCTCACTTGCTGACCGGCCGCTCTGATCCTGCTTGCTCCGGTCCAAGCGGCACCAGAATTCCGCCGGTCGAACCGCTCGCGGAAACGCCATTCTTCAGGAAAAACAACTCGCGCCCGGAGGAGATTTTCGACGCTTTCTCACGACGGAATTTCGCCTTGAATTCGTCCATCTCCGCGGCCGAAACACCGGCCGCAGTGAGCTTTCTGAGATAATCGACGGTCTCGGACGGCAGCGGTCGTCCGCGCTGCAAATGGTCGTCGTATCGCTCCGGTCCGGCGTTGTAGGCAGCGAAGAGGCCAGGGAATCCGAAGCGGTCATACATGGCGCGAAGGTAGGCGGTTCCCGCCAGGATATTGTCGCGCGGATTGTAGGGATCGGCGCCCAGACCATGCTCGACGCGCATGTCACGATAGGTTTTGGGCATCACTTGCATGAGGCCCATGGCGCCGGCGCGCGAGGTAATCGGTCGCCCATCGAGCACGGTTCTGCCGCTGCTCTCCGCGTCCATGACGGCATATATCCAGCTTTCGGGAACACGGAAACGTTGGCTTGCTTCCTCTACGAACTGCTGCCATTTTCCAAGCTGCGGACTTAGGGAGATAGCGACCGGCTCAGCGCCGGTCGAGGCGGAACAGGCGCATGGCGTGACAGCGATCATGCCAAGCATCAGCAGGGTCACTCGGTCCATAGCGGCTCGAGCCTCCCGATGATTTTTTTGGTCGGAACCGGCCCGAAATATCGACTGTCGAAAGAACGAGTCGCCGCGCCATTAAGCAGGAAGACCTCGTTGCCCGAGAGCGCGCGGCAGTCGTTCCACCACGGCAGCGTAAGGCCTTGCGTGTCGGTCGCCAGCCGCCGAGCGACGATCCTGCCGCCGATGATGATCGCCTCATTGAAGGCGCAGACATGCTCGCGCGGCAGCGCTGCAACGCGCTTCACCAGCGGCACATTGCGGGGCAGATACCCGCGCTGAGCAGCAAGATCGGCGATGAAGTCCGGGGGGCGGGCAAGCACCAAATCGCCACGCGCTGGGTCTCCAGCGAGGACGCGATAGAGGCCAACCGGCGCACTTGCCGAGGCGTTCCAAACGAGCCAAGGCGAAGGTTTGGCGAAGACGGAAAGGCCGATTAGCGCTAGGCCAATCGCAGTGCTGACGATCACCTTGCGTGCCCGAATTCGGCGCAACCCGTTGCCAATAAGATGGATGGAGGCCCGCCGGCTCATGAGCGGCCTCCCTCATCTGAAACGGTCTCGTTCTGGCGGCCTTTCGACCACTCGTCGAGCTCGTCTATGTGGTAGCGGACGAAGCGGCCGTGCTTGCGGAACTTTGGGCCGTGGCCCTTGATCCGCATCTTTTCCAACGTCCGTTGGGAAAGGCCGATATAGAAAGCAGCCTGCGCCGTGTTGAGGAACGGACTGCCCTTTTTGGCGCGAGCAGCGCGTTCGTTTTCGTCGTCCATGATGATCCTCGTTTCGCCGATGGAAGGCAAAGCCAAGGATCGGCGAGCGAGAGCGTTTGCGGGACGGGCGAAGAGTCGGGCAGGAGTTTTCGCCGCCCCTTGGGCGGGCTCTGTTCGGGCTGGAACGCGGTCCAGCCGAGAGCCCCCGCGCCGGTGGCGCGAGGGCTTTTTGCCTTGCCGATCAGTCGGCCGGGTTCCAGATGATGGCGTAGGTGTCGTCATCGTCCTGTCCGGCGGCGCGGCCCAGATTGGCGTAGAGCTTGCGCGGTCCGAACTCGGGTGCGGCGATCGACAGGCTGACGTAATCTTTGCCCGAGGCCTCGCCTGTCCGGACCCAGCCGGCGCCGACTTCCACCCCTTGCGTCAGTACCCGGAAGTCGGGATGGCTGTCGGCGCTCTTGGCTTGATTGGGGACGATGGCGATGTCGGCGCGGACGCTCAGCGTCTTGAGCTGGCCCTTGTAGCCGCCGTTTTCCTGCTTGGTGACGTATCCGATCGCGGTCATTTGAAGTCTCCTTTTGGTGCTCGCCGGGGACCATTCCCCTGCGATGGCGGACCGTGATGGGCGCGTCCGGCCCGCCCGAACCTGACAAGGCCGAAGCGGCAGCGGAGGACCCGAGCGAACGGCTTTTTTGGAGCGAAGCGGGCGCGAGGAGCCGCCAAAGGCGGCGGGGAAAAAAGCTGTCGGCCGAGGGTTTCGGGCGGGCCGGATCCGCCCATAGGTCAACAAGCCAGCCGCAGGGGAATGGTCCCTGGCGACAAGCAACGGAGACGGACTGGAGACGCGGTCACGGAGCCAGGCAGAGGCCAAGGCAACGATGAGACCACGGACAGCCCCGGCACCGTGCCAAAGCAATCGTGCCCAGGCAACCAGCGCCGAATCCAACCAGCAACCAAGGTCTCGCTGCAAGATCAAGAGTGATGCGCCGGGGCGAGACTTGGAGCGGCGCAGCGACACCGCAGGCACTTGCCGAGCTCTCGATTCAGCCCGGCAGGCGGACGAGCGGCGACGCCCGAAACCTCGCCACCCGCCTTGCAGAAACGATCATTCAGACACGAACAGCGACCGGACCTTCGACCACTGATCGGCGGTGCGGAAGCCGCCGCGGTTCGTGTAGGTTTCGACCGGGAATTTCATCCAGCGCGGCAGCCAGGTTTCGACTTTCTCCCTGCCGTTCTCGCCCGCAAGGAAGTCGCGGATGATCTTCTTTTGCGTCTTCACCTTCTCCGACGAATTGCCGTCGGCGACATGTGCGCCGCCGACATCGGCGAGCATTTGATTGGCAACCTCCTTGTCCCGCAGCAGCTCGAAGAAGGCGTCGTCCGGTTGCCAATGGTCGCGCATGTTGATACCAAAATGATTGCCGAGCGCCTCGATGATGGCGCTGCCGACGGCAAGCGTTTCGGCCATCACGAGCGCCAGAATACGCAGAACGTCATCGTCCGAAAGCGCCAGCAGACGGGCAAAGACGCTCGCCAGAGCGAAGTCGTCGCCGTTGCCGCCGGCGACCGGACCGTCCTCATCGATCGATCCGAGCAGCGCCAAAACCTCACGTCGTTTGTCGGCAAACGCGATTTCAGCGCGGCTTCCGGCAAGGTTCGCGGCCACCGTCTCGTTGGCCGCTCGCTGCGGATCGGGACGAACCTGCCACAGGCTCGAGCCGACAATCGAATGCGCCACCATCAGGCGTAGTGCTGCGCCGGCATGATCGAGCAGACTGACGCGCACGGCGGCGTGGCGATGCAGATCGACATAGTTCTGCATCGGGCCACTTAATTCGGGCCGCGACGGCTTTGCGGCCCGTTCTGCCTCCTCATCAGCCTCGCCATTCGAGCGCGCGCGGCGGGCTTCCTTACGCGACAAATAACCTTCATGAAACTCGACCTCGCCGCGCTGCGAGACGGTGGTGACGACCTTGCCGCCCTTCTTCTTCGGCGTCTTTTCGTAGTCCCATGAATGGTAGTACTGGCCGGGCTCCAGCACTACGACTTCGGGCCAACCGGCCTCAAGATAGGCCTCACGCTTGGCGGCAATTGCCTCGTTCTGCTTCTGCCAGAACAGATCGGCATCGGCGAAATAACTTTCCTCGCCGAACAGGTCGGAGACGATCAGGCCGGGATAGTCCTCGATGGCGAACAGCGCCACCTTGGTGGAAATCGACTGGCCGCCGAACAGCCATTGTTTTAGCTGCCAGCCGCGCGGAGCATGTTGGTCGGGATCGCAAAACAACGCCAGCCAGTCCTTCTGCTGCGCCTTCGAAGCCATGGTCAGATGGCGCACCGTCTCGGTGTCGATCTCTTCGCGGCGATAGGCTTCGCGTATTTTTGGCAGAAGATCGCCGAGCGCCAGAATGCGCTTCACCAGTTGCTCGGTCAGGCCGAAGGTGACGGTGATATCGGCAATTGCGCGACCTTCCTTGATCAGCCGCGTAAAGGTCTCCCATTGCGAAACCTCGTCGGGATCGAGGCGGGCGATGTTCTCGATCAGCGAGGCTTCGAGCGCGTCGGCATCGTCGCCGTCCTCCATGATGGCGCATGGCAGCGGTTCGGCCTTGCCGCGTTCGTCGGCGACCGTTTTCGCGGCGAAATAGCGTCGCCGTCCGGCGACGATTTCGAAGCTATCCGGCGATCCGTTGGGCCGCACCAGAAGCGGCACCAGCACGCCGCGCGCCCGCACGGACGGCAGGATGTCGGCAATGTCGGGCGCGCGCCTGGAATGGCGCATGTTGATCGCGGCAACGCTCAAGCTGTCGATGGAAACATGGGCAAGCTGCATGGTCTTTCTCCTTCTGTACTGGTTGGAATTGCCCTTTCCCGCGAGGCCGAAGGCCGAGCGGCGGGCTGGTTTTGCGCCTAGCGGCGCGGTCGTTCCGCCGCGTCGGGCGGAAGCTCGGATGTGGGGATTTCGAGGCGGGAGGCGGCTTGCCGCAAAGGCTGCTCTTCCTGGGTGATATGGCCGGCAAGGCGCGCGACCTCAGCGTAGACCGAGAGCGGAAACGACGCCTTGAAGAAGAGGTCGCGCTCGACGCCGAGGCCGAGCGGTCCCTTTACACTTTGAAGCTCGGCAAGGCTGACGCTGCCGAGTTCCGGAAAGCCGAAACCGAGATCGCAAAGGCCAAATAGCGTGTCGCCATCGGCGTCGAGTTGGCTCAGAAGCCACGTCGCCGCGCCGACCGGATTGAACAGTTTCAGGACCGGGACATGGTCGGCCTCTACCTCGGTTGCGGCGTTGGCGAGGAGGCGGGCGCGCAGGTCTTCCGTGATCAGGATCATGGCAAAACTCCTCGTTGGAAACGGTCGAGTTGGTTGCGCGCGGCCTCATCGAAGAGGCCGACATCGAGCGGCTTTTGCGCCGCGCGCGGACGCATCGGCGCGTCGATCAGGAGCCCCAGCCGGTCGCGCGTGGTGACCGGGCGGACGCCGGGAACGAGCATCTGCTCACCTTGCGGCGTCGGCTCACTTTGCGGCGGGACGGCATCGCGCGCGCTCACGCCGCGATTTCCGTATGCGCCTCGCTTGCCGCGTCGGCCTGAAAGGCAAACAGGAAATCGGCGGCTTTCGAGGCAAGGCTGGCGGCGCGGAAAATGGCGCGGTTGTCCTCGCGCAGCACCTCGAGCCAAGAGGCGACATAGTCGGCATGGCGCACGGTCGGCTCGATGCCGAGGCTCGAGCAGGTAAAGGCGGCCGTAAGCTCGGCCACCAGTTCCTCGCGGGCATAGGTTTTTGTGCCGAACGAGCCGGAGAAGTCGCGGGCAAGCCGGCTCGAATGCCCGGTCCAGTGGCCCAGTTCATGCAGGGCCGTGCGGTAGTAATTGATCGTCTCGAAAAATGCCGGCTGCGGCGGCAGCTGCACGAAATCTGCTGCGGGCATGTAGAAGGCGCGATCCCCACCGATGCGGATATCCGCGCCGCTTGCGTGCATCAGCGCTTCGGCTTGCGGGATGATCTCACATTCCGGCAGCGGCTCAGGCTGACCGTAGAGGTGCTCCGGCAAGCCTTCACACTGCGCGACATTGAAGACGGTGAAGCGCTTGAGGAAGGGGACCGCCTGCGGCTCAGCGTCTTCTTGCTTCGCGCGCTCCTTCTCGTCCTTCGGGATGAAGCGGTCGGCGTGAACGATGGTCGTCCCGTGCTCGCCTTTCCTGACGTTGCCGCCAAGCGAAAGCGCCTGCCGGAAGGTGAGCCAGCTCTGGCAGGGGTAAGAGCGCTCGATCACCGCGCCCCACAGGATCAGAATGTTGATGCCGGAATAGCCGCGCCCGGTGGCAGCGTTGCGGGGCAGCCCAAGACTGGCCTTCGCCCTCCCCCAAGGCTTGACCCAAGGCACCGAACCCCGCTCCAGATCGGCGATGATCCGGTCGGTGATCTCGGAATAAAGGCTGGCCCTAAGCGGCTCGCCCTTCTTGCCGCCAACGTCTCCACGGGCACCGCGTTTGCCGGTCTTGCGCATGACTAAATCTCCGTTCGCCAATCTTTGCTGCGCCCTCCCCGGAAGCGGGGTGGGCGGCGAAAACGACCGGGAAAGGCCCGCCGTCAGAGGTGGTCGGCATCCGCAGGACCGAAACGAAGTGGAGGACCCGGAGTGAAGCGCAGGGTTGCGGACCACCGCGGCGGGCCTAGAAGGGAGAGCCGCCCACCCCGCGCCGCCAGGAGGGCCAACCCAAAAAGACAGCGCCGCCCAAGAGGGCGGCGACCGTCACAGCCCGCCAGGGCTGCATGCGCCAGGGGGCGAAGCCGGATGGCCGAGACCGCCTGAGCCTGTCGAAGAAAAGCGGGCTCGGTTCACGAGCACCCGATGCGCGCCTAGGCGCGCAGGCGCCTGCTCTCGACCGGTAACAAGTGAGTTCAATCAGGTTGCTATGGCTTGATTAGTTCGCAAGGATCAACGTTCAGGGCTTTCGCAAGTCGGCCTAGGACCGTCACACTCGCTGAAACCCGACCACGCTCAATCGAGCCCACATAGCGCATGCTCAGCTCTGCACGAGCCGCCAGCTCTTCTTGCGTCAGCCCTTGATCATGGCGCACGCGACGCATTTTGACCGCCATGACCTCCTTGAGATCCATGGCTGGATAGGGACCAGAACGGGAACTATCGTTCTAGGAATGATCGTTCCTATTCGTTATAGTGGCCTCTCGTCATGGCGTCCCCTGTGGAACGTCGAACGCTCGGAACTGAGCCGATAGAAAAATGAAAGCAAAAATCCTGGACAAAGTTCCTTGGGCGGACACCCTCACCGCGTACGACGAAGAGCATTTCGCGATCTACCTGAGGCTCATCGAGGCGTGCGCCGACAACGCCAGCGAGGAAGAGATGGCCCAGGCCATACTTGGGATCGACCCCGGGCAAGAGCCAGCTCGTGCCCGCAAGGCAGTGAGAAGCCATCTGAACCGGACACACTGGCTGATCAGCAGCGGGTACAAGGAACTTTTCCCGGGCTAAGTCGTGGAAGACGACAGCTACAGGAGAAACCTCCTGTACCCACCGTTCATGAGCGCGCGCCCGCGTTTGATCGCACGGCGCACAATGTCACGAAGGTGGTCCCCGGGATCCGCCCAATCCCGTTCGACACGTGCCTTCCCTAACAGGGCAATGCCGATCTCGCGATGCGACGCGCCGGCGATAAAGCCGTCAAGCGCACGTAAAACCAACCGCAGCCGCGCACCACGTGGCTCGGCCGGAAAGAACCTTGGTGGAAGCCGTCCCGTCGATCGGAGGGCATTTAGACACTCAAGACCCTCCAGACGTTGCTTCACTTCCGCTGGTGGCCAAAGCACGTTCGCGGTTAGACGTGCTGGCTCGAGGACGTTTTGCCCGACGACTGCCAGTTGAAGGTTCCTGAAACCCTCTGTGAAAAGGACGTTCTGCCATTCGTCCGCACTCACCAAGATGGAGATTTGACTGGCGACACGGGAGAGATCAAACGCGTCATTGTCGCGCAATCTCGATGCAGGTTCCGCGGAAGCCGCAAGAACATGCGGACATTCACGAGGAGACCAAAAGACGTTCGCAGAACTCTCAATCGAGCTTGCAAAAGAGAATCCCCCAAGCGGAGAGATCACTTTCGCTTGCCGGGATCCTGATGATGTCCACAATCCCCGATCGCGAGAGATCAACGCGCTGCAAGACAGCGCGAAGATCATTCTGAAAACCCGGATTGCGCCTCAGAAGCTCCCAGGCCCAGCCGCGGCTGGTGAGGTGCAGGGAATAGGCATAGGCACGGTCGTCCTGCCAGTCCGGCCAGGCTGGACCAGATTTCGTCTCACTCATGGCACCACATCCAAGTGAAAGCGGGATCGCATCCTGAAGTCAGGCAATCTTTCTGACGGGCGCCCACAAAACGGGACCTTTGATCCCGCCATTGCGGTAGATGGCATCCAGGCTCCCGGCCGAGACGTCGAGATGACCTGCGACGGCGCGCGTATTGCCGATCGTCTGCGGATCGGAGATACGCTCGAGCGGCCAGCCGGCGCGACGCAGGATCCGCTCGATGCGCAAGTCCGTCACAGTGACGATGCTCCCCAGATCGCGCGACAGACCGAACTCGATCATGCCGGCGAACAGCTCGTAGGTACCGAGCGCAATACCGGCCTGTTTCGGCGCGGACGGCGGAATATCGAGTGCGAAACGGCTGCTTTCCCAGATGTGAGGATCTTCCGGCGCTGGGTTGTCTCCAAGCAGAATGGAGAAGCTGTCACGCAACATTGTCGAACCAGTGGTTGGCAGCAGGCGCACACAGCCGTCTATGCGCCCGGTCGATGCTCTCAGCAGCAGATAGCAGGGTCCCAGCGCATCGAAGGGATCGACTTCGTAGCCACCGCTGACGGACACATCCCAATTCAGGCGATCCCTGAAAACGCGATGACGCAAGCGATGCATTTCCTTGAGCTCGTCGTCGAAATCCGCGTAACAATCAGGGGTGATTAACTGCATCATAGTGACCTTCTCCTCGCGATAAATATCGATCGCGATTGGAGGCGAAGGTCCTTGTCGCCACAACCTGTGCATGCATACAGCTTGATGAGGCCGTCAGGTCAGATCTGTCGGTCTCGATACTGCGAACCGGATCGCGGCCTGGGTTTTGGTTCGCACGCCCAGCTTCTTCTTGGCATTGTCGAGATGAAAGGCGGCGGTGCGTTGACTAATTCCCAGAATGCGGCCGATCTCCCAATCCGACTTGCCGCGAGCAGCCCATTGCAAGCACTGAATTTGCCGCCTGGACAAAGCAACTCCGTCCACAAGCCGGTCAGCCGTCAGCCTGCGACGCGCCTGAATGTGGAAGAAGATAGCGATGAGTTGGAGGGCCTGTTCGTATCGCTCGATCACACGGAAGAACAATGGCTGCCTTTCATCGGAGGCGAAGGTCAGCGCAGCAAAAAGACCTCGATGATCATGGACCGGAACAGTAAAGCCGCAACGGATGCCGAAATGCGCGGCTTCGTCCATCAACTGTCGTTGTACCCCTGACAATCCTGTATCACTGTCGTCTGCACCCCAGCTGAAAGTTTCCCGGCTACTACTCGCCTGATGGATCACCGGATCCACCTCTTCATAACGCCTGTGAAGGTAGTGAGATGTCCAAGGCTGTGGATAGGTGGACAGCAGATTTGTCGCTCGATCCAGCCGGGACGACGGCGAGAGGTACGCAAATGATGGCAGATCGAGCGACAAGGCCGTATCGGCCAAGGCATTACGGAGATCAACTGCGTCAGCGCTGTCCGTTATTTGTTCAACAAATCTGCGGAAAACGTCATGCATACCTGATCTACATTGCGGAAGGCTGAGGATAACCTCGCCCCAGGCAGTGAAGCCTCCAATGTCAAGCCATTCAAATCTTTATCGTGTCGCCAAGAATAACCGCGCTATTCCTTGAGAAGCGTGTCACAGGTGGACACGCCATCAAGATGACCTTTCGCTACCGCATCATACACTCGACCTCAGCGGCCTGCGGGATAGCGGGCTGGGCTCCCGCAGAAGTGCAAGCAATGCTCGCCGCTACAACCGCTCGCCGGACCGCCAAATCGAGCGACTCTCCCTCGCAAATACCTGCCGCGAGGTACCCACAGAAGGTGTCGCCGGCTCCGACTGTGTCGACCACTTGGACACTGGGCGCGGAAACACGAACGACTTTGTCGCCGGCGCTAACAACGGCACCCATATTGCCGAGGGTAACCACGACGACTTGACCGTTCTGTGCGGCGAGTTTCAGAACCTCGTCGTCCAGATTCACGGGCTTAAGGCCAAGTAACAGTTCGAACTCGCTCTGATTGGCCACAACTATGGAGGCCAACTTTGCCAATGACCCAGTTTCCGGGACGTACGGCGCAACATTGAGGATTGAGCGAAGACTCCTCTCCTTGGCTAGTTCAAGCGCGTGTCGGGCCGCGTCGACCGGAATCTCCAGTTGAAGCAACAATAAGTCCTCGTCCGAACATTTATCGAGTGCTTGTCGAATCTCGCGCTCCCCTACTGTTGCGTTGGCGCCAGAGAGTACCGCAATCTGGTTCTCTCCCGCAGCGTCCACCACGATCATGGCAATGCCGGTATTCACGCGTGCCATTCGTACTCCCGCCAAGTCAACCCGGTCACGGCGCAACAACGTCAGTGCTATTTCGGCAAAGGGGTCGTTACCGACTGCGGCAAAAAGCGCGACCTCGCTCCCCGCTCGCCGCGCGGCCAGCGCTTGGTTAGCTCCTTTGCCGCCAGGCTCCGTACGAAATGAGCTACCCAGGACGGTCTCACCAGGCATCGGAAGACGGTCGACGACACCGATCTGGTCTGCGTTTATCGATCCAAGAACGATGATCATCACTGGGTCCTTCTGTCATGAACGGTTGGGGCCATGCGTCACAGCCATTCGCAACCCTGAGAGACACCCGACCGTGGGAGGGACGGTGGGCATCTCTTCAGGGCCGCCTCCTGGCCAGCGCTCACTTGAGCTAGCCAGGCGGTTCTTAAGCGGCGGGAACAGACGGTGGGAAACCGGCTGCCGAACTGGGCAGACGACGAAATCCAGATTGATTGGCCCCACAACAGCAATCATCTTGTTGCCTCCGTTTCCGTCGCGATGACCTCTATAGGGAGAGTAGGCGTTGGTTCAGGAGGTCGAATAACTTCACGTCGTCTGCGGTTGTAACAACGTAGCAGTTCGCGGGTGCGTTCTCCCGATGACGCTCCGAAATTGCAGCGACCGTGCGGCCGCGATTGAGCGACGACGCGTAATCGATCTCCACCTTTGCGTGAACTCCATCGAAGAGTGAAGGGTCGAGCAGAAAAGCGGTGACGCACGGATCATGGAGAGCGGGATCTTTGCCGCCATAGTTGACCATCATGGACGCCGCCTGGCGCGCAATCTCGGATCCTCCGTTCTGCAGGACGCCGACCCGATCCGAAGTGACGATGACCTTATTGGTGACGTCGAGACCGAACATCACCAAACGTGCGCCCGAATTGAGAATGATCTGCCCGGCGTGCGGATCGAACCAGATGTTGAATTCGGCCGCTGGCGTAGTGTTTCCTGGGCAGAAAGCCGCCCCACCCATGAACACGATCTGCTTGAGCTTCGAGGCAATCGCCGGCTCCTTGACCAGGGCGAGCGCAACGTTCGTTAGCGGCCCGATCGCGCACAACGTGATCTCGCCCGGGTTCTTCAAGATCGTCTCTACGATGAAGTCGACAGCGTGTAGAGGGTGCTTTTGACGCGACGGCTCCAGAATACCGACATCGCCTAAGCCGTCGTCTCCATGGACCGAAGATGTGCGCGGAGGGGTCGGGAACATGGCGTGCCGGCAGCCGGCAAAGACTGGGACGTCAGTCCGTCCGGCGAGTTCGCAGATCCGCAAGGCGTTTCGCGTGGTGTATTCCAACGGAACATTGCCGGCGACCGTCGTTATGCCGAGGACCTCGATCTCCGGCGAAGCGAATGCGAGCAGGATCGCCACCGCGTCGTCGACGCCGGGGTCACAGTCAATAACGATACGATGTTTGGGCATGTTGTCTCCTCGCCGGATGGCCAGAGGCCTCCCGGCGCCATGTGTGAGGGGTTGGTCAGGGAGGATTAGTTCAGGAACGCATTGGTGTAGTACTTGTCCGCCGACTGGATGGACTTGAGCTGGCCGGTGTCCTTCAGCGCCTGGGCGATTGGAAGCCAGTGGCGATCGGTTTGGACCATCAGGCCCGAGGGGCCTGACAGCAGTGGGATGGTCGCCGCCCAGCCTAGTTTGTTGAATTCGCGGGAATCCGAATTGGGATAGGCCTGGGAAAAGAGGTCTGCCGCCTCGTCGAGATGTTCCATGGCCCATTCGGTCGCCTTCATGGTCGCGCGCATCCACCGCCTACCGAGATCAGCGTGCTGGTCGACGAAATCCTTACTTGCGGTGTAGGCGCTCAGCGGCACGTCCGGGACGCCGCATTCGGGGCCGATGAGGCTGGTCGGTTCCTTGTTGAGCTGCAGCTTAATCGTGGGAACGATGAAGTTGGATGCGTTCGTGGCGATATCGATCTTGCCAGCCAGAAGCAGCGGTGTGTCGCTGTCTTGCGCGGTGATGAGCTGCACGTCATTTTCGGTGATCCCCGCTGCCTTGTAGACGAAGGGCATCATCGCCTTCGTCCAGGAATCGGCGAACACACCGATCGATTTGCCCTTCAAATTGCCAAGCGACACGGGCTCGCCAGGGCGACCGAATAGCCCCCAATTGTTATGCTGTGCGAATACGCCAACCGATACGATGGGCACGCCTTGGTCGGCGCCAAAGACCACGTCGGTCGTGGCCTCAAAGCCGATATCGGCTTGCCCGGCAGCCAGGAGGCGACCGGTTGTCTGCGAGTCCGGCGGCATGATGATTTCCGTCTTCACGCCCTCGGCCTGATAGAAGCCCTTGGCGTTGGCAACGACGATGGGAATCATCGTGAAATCCGGGGACGGCCAAGCCCAGGCAAATCGCACCGTCTGGAGATCGGCTCCGTGAGCGACACTGATTTGGCCCGCAAGCAGCAGCCCTACGGCAATTCTTTTGAATACACCCATTATCTTTCCTCCTGGCTCGCGGCGGGTCGCTCACCGGCTGCGCCGGCATCGAATAGTGGTTGTTCAATTCATTGATCGGAGTGGCGGGAGCGGAGTTGGACAGGGTCAGCCGTCCAACGTTGTTCCCGCACCGTGGCTCTGCCTATTTGAGGAGTTCGTTCGTATAGTACTTGTCCGCGGGAAGGACTTCTTTCAGTTGACCCGTATCCTTGAGTGCCTGCGCCAGGGGCAGCCAGTGCTGATCATTCTGGACTAGGTAGCCGTCGGGGCCACTCAGGATCGGGACGAGCGCCTTCCAGCCAAGCGTGTTGTATTCCAGCGTCCCGCTGTCCGGATAGGCCTTGGTCACGATCTGCGCCGCTTCGTCCGGGTGTTCGGCGGCCCATTGGGTCGCCTTGACAGTGGCCTTCATCCATTTCTTCGCGCTGTCGCCATGCTTGGACAGATATTCGGTGCTGGCCGTGTAGGCCCAGATCGGGATGTCGGGCACGCCTGCTTCCTTGCCGACCAGGGCGGTCGGATCCTTCCGCAGTTGGGTCTGGACGGTGGGCACGAGATAGTTCGACGTATTAGTTGCGATATCGATCTTTCCGGCTAGGAGCAGCGGTGTGTCGCTGTCCTGGGCAATGATCAGTTTGACGTCATTTTCGGTAATCCCACCTGCCTTGTAGACGAAAGGCATCATGGCCTTCGTCCAGGAGTCGGTGAAGATCCCGATTGACTTGCCCTTGAGCTCCTCGAGCTTTACCGGCTCGCCAGGGCGGCCGAACAGGCCCCAATTGTTGTGTTGCGCGTAAACACCTACCGAGACTATGGGAAGCCCTTGCTCAGCCCCGAAGACCACGTCGGTGGTTGCTTCAAATCCAATGTCGGCTTGCCCGACGGACAGAAGCCGCGCGGTGGTTTGAGAGTCGGGCGGCAGGATCACGTCGACCTTCAGGCCCTCGTCCTTGTAGAAACCCTTTTCGATGCCGACCGCGACCGGCGTAATGGCATGGTCGGCGCTGGACCAGTTGAAAACGAAGCGCACCGGCGTCAGGTCTTCAGCCGCGGCTGGCAATAGCTGGGCCGCAAATACCACCGTTGCCATCGCAACGGCCTTAAAGAGTGTCGACCTCATTATTATTCCCCTTCTGTTAGAGTTACTGGTGCTAGTTTTAAATCGATCGAGATCAGCGGAGCCACTTGGGGGCGGTAGATCGTGTCCGCCACGGGGTCGCGACGATCTCCATGCCGAGAACGATGAGGAATGAGCCGACACCGATGGCGGTCAGAAGCAGCATTGCGGCATAGACACCGGCCGTATCCATCCTTGCGTTCGAGCTGAGCAGAAAGGTGCCAAGCCCTTGGTTCGCGGAAGCCGTCCATTCGCCGATGACCGCGCCGGTGACCGCGTAGGTCGCTCCGATCTTCAGGCCGGAAAACAACGGCCCTACGCAAGCCGGGAGCTTGACGATGAGGAACACACGCAGAGGGCTTCCTCCCATCAACCTGGCGAGATTGATCATGTCGCGATCGATGCTCGCGAGACCGTCCAGGACGTTGACTACGACGGGAAAGAAGACGATCCAGGCCACGATGATCAGCTTGGGCGTCAAGCCGAAGCCGAAGACGATAACCAGGGGGGCTGCGACTGCGACGATCGGCACCGCCTGCGAGACGATTAGCGCCGGCATGATAAGCCGACGGACGAAGCCGATCTGCCCCATGACTAGGGCAAGGACGAATCCGATCAGCGCGCCGACGACATAGCCGATGCCTGTTTCGTAGAGTGTCTGGCCGGTGAGGATCTTAAGTTCCGGCCATTTCTCGGCCAGAGTACCAAAGGCCTGTGCCGGGGAAGGAATTACGTATGGCGGCAGGCCGGAAACGACGATGACCAATTGCCAGGCGACGACGATCAATATCAATGCCGCGACCCAGAGGATCAGCGGCGCCAGGCCGCGAGAAATTCGTTCTCTCATTTCGCCGCTCCCGCCGTCTGTTCGTCGTGATAGAGGCGCGCCATAATCTGGCGCTTTAGAGCCGTGAAGGCCTCAGTGGTGAGGTCCTCGAGTGATCTCGGCCTTGGCAGGCCGACCTGCACGACCTCCCCGATTCGGCCTGGGCGCGGTGTCATGACGACGATGCGGTCGGCAAGAAAGATCGCCTCGTCGACATCGTGCGTGACAAATAGGATAGTCCGGCCAAGGTCCTTCCAGACCTGCAGCAACCACTGCTGCATGCTGAATCGTGTCTGGGCGTCTAGTGCGCCGAACGGCTCGTCAAGAAGCATAACCTGACGGCCGGCCGCAATGGTTCGCATCATGGCCACGCGCTGGCGCATGCCGCCAGAAAGCGCGTGGGGATAGTGATTGAGAAATTCACCAAGGCCGTACCGGGTCGCAAGCTTTTCGGCTTCGGCCTGGTCTTCCTTGGTCGCTCCGCGCGTCAACGACGCGGCGAGCGTGATGTTGCCTCTTACGGTCCGCCAAGGCAGCATCAAATCCTTCTGCAGCATGTAGCCGACTTCGCCGGGCCTGTTGCTGACGTCGCGTCCGTCGAGCTTGATCTTGCCGGAGGTGGCGCGCAGGAGGCCGGACACGGCATTGAAAAGAGTGCTCTTGCCGCAGCCCGACGCGCCGAGAATCGATACGAATTCGCCCTCGTTGACCTGCAGCGATACGTCGTTCAGGGCTACGACTTGACCGAACTTCACACTGAGGTGTTCGATAGAAAGCTTTGAGGGGGATGTCATCGGAGCGTCCGCTACAGGCGCAAGCGCGCGCAATTCTCGCATCGGGAACCTTTCGCTGATGCCGTTCCAGGTTTGGGGTCTAACGCATCGAAGAGGCGGACATTTGCCGTTGTCAGCGCACCATTTCGCCGATTAATTAGGAATGCAGATCTTGTTATGGGTCAATTGGCCAAAACGTGCATTTCTATTTAGCTTTTCTAAAGAAAAGAGGAGGGTGCCACAATGAGCTTACGCCTACCGAGCCTCCGGGGAGTGCAGGCCTTCGAGGCCGTCGGTCGCTCGGGAAGCGTCGCAATCGCGGCGCGTGATCTCGGCCTGACGCCGGGAGCGGTCAGCCAACACATCGGCAGGCTCGAGGAAGAGGTCGGGGTGGCCCTTTTCGAGAGGAAGGGACGCAGTCTGGCCTTGACGTCGTGGGGGCAAATCTACCTTCGCAGCGTGCGTGACGGTTTCGACCACCTGCGTGCGGCAAATGACGTTCTGCAGCGCGCCCGGCTGAAATCCGAGATCGTGATGAGCGCGCCGCCGTCCCTAGCTATCCGATGGGTGCGCAGATTGCTCGGAGAATGGCAAAACCTAACGCCCGGCGTTAGCGTAAGACTACTTGGCGATGATCACGAACCTGTATTCGAGGATGAGCAGGTTGATTTCCGTATCTCCTACGGAACCGCTCGCCTTAAATACGCGCATTTCACCGACTTGTTCGTTGATCGGGTTGCACCGGTGTGTTCTCCATCATTCTTGGAAGCGCATCCAATTGAAAATCCGGCCGATGTTATGAGGTGGCCTCTCATTGGAATCGAATGGAAGAACCCTTATCAGTCACCGCCATCGTGGTCCGACTGGGCGATCCGCTTTGGTTTGACGCAACTTGAGCCGTCCTGCGGGATTTCATTCTCACTCTCGAGTACTGCGATCGACGCAGCGATTGATGGGGCTGGTCTCGTCTTGGGACAGGCCTCGCTTGTCGCCAGTGAAATTGCGAGTGGGAGGCTAGTGGTGGCGTGTGATTGTTGGATGGCTCTCTCCGAGCCATATGCATTAGCTTGGAACCCCGCAACGCTAGACCGGCCGCACGGCAGCGAATTTAAGAACTTCGTGGTTCGGGCAACCCGAAAGTTTAACCGACAGCCGGAACGGTAATGGTGTGATCATCTGAGGTCCAGGGGGTTGCGCCGCCTGTCGGCGGTGGCGGCAGCAGATTTGATCGACCTCTGTGGGTCACACAAGGACCCGCAGACCATCCCGTTCACACTCCTTGACCGCAGTTGGCCGAAGAGGTCGAGGACGTATCTTTCGATCGTCGCTCGCACAGACTAAATCCTGATTGCTGCACGGAAGTTCGCACTTGTGTCGCGCGAAGATGCCAGGGGGGCGACCTCATGAAAAGCGACTCCCTCTCCTATCCGCCTCGCGGTCTCTCACGCGAAGAAGCCGCCCGGTATGTCGGCGTGGGCATTACCAAATTTGACCAAATGGTCGCTGACGGCCGTATGCCAAAGCCGAAGAAGGTTGACAGTCGAGTGATCTGGGATCGCCTGAAACTCGAAGCCGCGTTTGCCGAACTACCTGGAGACGATGAAGAGAATATCGTCGATTTTCTGTTGCAAGGGAATCATCGCAGGGAATAGATTCGTTCTGCCATGACCGACAAATATCCTGGCCTCTCCTCCTACACCGATCGTCACGGAAAACTTCGCTGGCGCTATCGGACGAAGGAGCGTGTTGTCAGTCTGCCGGCGCCAAACCAACCCGGTTTCAAGGACGCCTACCAAGCAGCGGTCGAGGGCCGGAAAGTCCCCAAGGCCCCTGTCGTCCAAATGCCCGGAGCTGCCCTGCCCGGCACATTCGGAGCCGCCTTTCAACGGTTGAAGATTTCGGTCAAGTGGCTGGCGCTTGACGAAGCCAGCAAGCGCAAGAACATGCGGCTGATCGAAGAGTTTCTAGAACTGCGGGTGGTCCCTGATCACCCGCTCATCTGGCGGAACGTGCCGGTTAAGAATCTTAGACGCATCCATGTCGAAGAGCTTCTTGGCCGCTTCATCGCCACGCCCCACAAGGCCAAGCATCTGCTGGTGGGCATACGCAAGCTGGTGTATGTCGCGCTGCGGCAAGATTGGATCGAAATCGATCCCACAACAGCGGTCGAATGGCGGCCCGCCTATGTCGGCTGGAAAGCCTGGTCGCGCGAAGCGATGGCGCAATTCGAAAACCGTTGGTCGCTCGGCACCGCAGCGCGCACCTGCTACGGGTTGGCACTTTGGCTCGGCAACCGCCGCGGCGACGTCGCGGGCCTGCGCTGGGATCAGAGAGTCACTCGTCGTGTGTTCATCGATGGCATCGAGCGTCACTTCGATGGGTTTGATATCGTTCAGGCCAAGAACAAGGGACGAACTGGTGGCAAGCGGCTTTTCGTGCCGATCACACCGATGCTGTCTGAGATCCTGGATGCGGCCGACAGGCGCGGCGAGACCGTTCTGGTCAACGGCTATGGTGAGCCGTTCTCCGCCAAGTCGCTGACTGGAATGATGGCACATTGGTGCAAGCTTGCCGGCCTGCCCAAGGGGCTGACCCTGCATGGACTAAGGAAATCGCTTGGCGTCTATCTGGCCGAGGCAGAGGCTTCCACCAGGCAGCTCATGGATGTGCTCGGTCATGACGACATCGATCATGCGGAGCTTTATTCGCGAGAGGCGTCGCAGGTTCGGCTGGCGGTCCAGGGGATGGATCGAGTCGTACGCCTAGTCACGCGCAAGCCGATGCTTGGCGAACCTATTGGCGAACCTCGTGGCGAACCACCCTATAAAGCATTGATAAATAACGACAATGGTGGGCCCGGAGGGACTCGAACCCCCAACCAAGCGGTTATGAGCCGCCGGCTCTAACCATTGAGCTACAGGCCCCACGCGGGCTGGCTTAGTGTTTTTCGCTCTTCCGCACAAGCCTCTCCGAATGCGCCGGTTCGATCGCCAGGGTCAGGCCGTATCCCTGAGATGGAGCGCTATGAAATGACCGGGTGGTATGGCGACGACCCGATCTTTCGAACTTTGATTTGGTCGCTGATGCCAGTGGACCTTGCCCTGAGGCGGTCCACTTTCGCCTTCCGAGTTGCTTCAGCCGCAAACGCTGCCTGCGGAGGAAGAGGTTCGCCTCCATCCAGGAGAAACGTGATCCAGCGCGGGTTGCCGGCTCTCCAGAGCGGCGTCTTTGTCGCCTTTTGACCCGGACTCGATCCGCGCCCAATGCCGGCGGCCTGAGACAGGTATCTGATGGCGCCGACAGATTTTGCCAAGCCCGCGCTGACAGATCACCGGCACAGGCAATCTGCCCCAACGGAATAAGGGGCTATATCTTTTGTCCTTTCGGACCAATGCGTCCGGCAGGATGGACCTCGGTCGATTGTGGACCAGGGGGCAAATCAGACAGTCTCGCCATCGCGCCGGCTGATAACCCCAAGCCCCCCGCCCATCGGTTGGCGCATGCCCGGCTCGCGGACCTCAAAATCCTAACCACAAAAGCGAGCCGGGCTTCCATCCGCGTGCCCGCGCCGAGACGCAATTGCCGGAAATGCAATGAGGAGTTGGACTGTCTATCACGTCGATTTCGCAGCAGGCGGCAACAGCCCGCTTCTAACCGAGATCGGAAGCGTTGAAGCAGAGAATCTCCTGGCAGCGGTTATGAAGGCACAGGCATTGTGGCCCAATGAAAGGTCCATGACCGTCCGCCCGGCCGGACAAGACAGCCAGCCGGCGCAGCCGCCGGCCCCTCAGCACGACAGCGATTGAAGACACGGAGCGATCAGGTCGCTCGCTTCGCCTGCGAAGCCCGACATAATCCGGCCACATATGGAGCGCTGCACGGCGTGCCAGCCAAGCGGCATCGACATCTTCCCAACCCTGTACCATGTCATCGGCGCATCTCGACCATTGTCGGGAGTAGCTGTTGGTGGGAAACTCGGCCGGTCAGCATGGGAGGTCGAAATGCCCAACAATTTCAAGACCGGAGACGTCGTCAGGCTGAAATCCGGAGGCCCGGAGATGACTATCAGCGACGGCGCGGCCTCCGGCACGTATCTGTGCCACTGGTTCAACCGCGAAGGCGACGTCTGGACGCCGCAGCATGCCGGCTTCAAGCCGGACCAGCTGGTGGTGGTCGACAACCAGAGATAGTCGCAGCTTCCGTTCGGACGCATTCCGGTCCGGCGCAACCGTATCGGATGGATTGCCGTCCGGCTAAAAGGACCGACGGATTTTGCTCCTCGCCGCGTTCAACGGCTGAAGCGTGGCCGCCAATGGCCGCGCCAACCGGAGACGAGAGCATGATCCGCCTATTCGCCTTTGCCCTTGGCCTGCAGACCACTGTCGCGGTCGCCCAGACGACGACGCCTGCCCCCGCCCAGACGACGCCGGACACTGGGGCTGCCGCCAAGCCTGACCAAACCAAGTTCGGCCTGACGCTGGAAAAGTTCGAGGCGCGCCGGAAAAAGGCGTTCATGCGGGCCGACACCGACAATGACGGCAAGGTCAGCCTCGCCGAATGGACCGCTTTCCAGACCGAACGCAAGGCAAAAGGCGATCCGGCCAAATCCTTCGCGCGCATGGACGCCAACAAGGACGGCTTCGTCGACAAGGGCGAACTCGACGCTTTCCTCGCCAAGCGCTTCGCCAAGCTGGACAAGAATGGCGACGGGGTGCTCGGCGCCGACGAGCGGCCGAGCCACAAATCCGCTCCCAAGCAGGAGCAATGACCAAGAGGTTATGCCGCGCAATGACACATGCGAGCGCCCCTGTTGATGGGCGCCGATCCGGACGAGGAACTGGTACGCCGCATTGGCGCCGGCGACCCCGCCGCAATGCAGGCGATGGTGGCGCGCAAGCTACCGCGCATCCTGGCTCTGGCCGCGCGGATGCTGGGCGACGCGGCGGAGGCCGAGGACGTCGCGCAGGAGACTTTCGTGCGCATCTGGCGCCACGCCTCAGGCTGGCGCCAGGGGCACGCGCGATTCGACACCTGGATCCATCGCGTCGCGCTCAACCTCTGCTACGACCGGCTGCGGCGCCGGCGCGAATGGGTAACGGACGAGCTGCCGGAGGTGGCCGATGACGCACCGCTCCCCGATGCCATGCCGGGCGACGAAGAGCGCAGGGTCAACCAGGCGCTGCAGCGCCTCGCGCCGCGCCAGCGCGAGGCGATCGTGCTGGTCTATTATCAGGAGCTGTCCAACATCGAGGCCGCCGGCGCCATGCAGGTCAGCGTCGATGCGCTGGAAAGCCTGCTCGCGCGGGGTCGCCGCGCCCTGCAGGCGATGCTTATCGGAGATGATGGCGATGACTGAGAAAGCAAGGGAGTTGCCGGCTTGGCGGATGAGGGCGTGGGGGCCACGTCAAAACGGTGGAAGGGGGAACGATATGGCTGAGAAAACCACAAGCGGGCCGATGGATGCCGGGCGCTTCGCCGCGTTGGCTGACGTCTATGGCGGCGCGTTGCACCGCTGGCCGCGGGCCGATCAGGCCGCTGCGACACTGTTTGCCGAGACCGAGCAAGGCCGCGCCATCCTGGCGCGCGCCGGCAGGCTCGACGCCATGCTCGACCGGCATCGGGCCGAGGCGCCCAGCCCGGCGCTGCATCGCGCCATCGTCGCCCAGGCAACGACCGAGGTTAGGCAGGAGCGGCGCCGGCGGTTCTGGTGGCTGGGCTTCGGGCTTGCGGGCGTCGGGCTCGCTGGCGCCGTGGCAGGGCTGGCGCTGGTGACCGTCGTCAGCCCGGATATCCAGTCCGACCATTACGTCATGGACGCCAACGCGACGTCGTTCGGCGACGCCGGACCCGATGCCGACCAGGTGGAGGAGGACCTATGAACCCCCGTCTTGTCGCGGCATCCCTGGTGCTCAACGTCTTTCTGATCGGCGCGGTGGCCGGCGGGGCGGGCTGGCTGATCGGCAAATCCAATCCGGGCTTTTCGCTGGAATCGGCAGGCGGCCGGCTGCCCGCCGCCGACCGCAAGATTTTCCGCCAGGCGCTGCGCGAGGTGCGCCGAGAGTCCCGCGACGTGATCCTCGACGCCCAGGCCGCGCGGCGCGAGGCGGCGAACCTGCTGCAGCAGCCGACCCTCGACAGCAACGCGCTTGCCGCCGCCCTGGAGCGAGCGCGCAACGCTGATGTCACCGTGCGGGCGCGGCTGGAACAGCGCATCGTCGAATTCGCTGCATCGGGCTCGCCGGAAGACCGCCAGCTGCTGGCCGACGCACTGCTTCGGCGTGCCGGCCGACAGCCGCCACCCGCAAAAAAATCGCCATAGGCGGCGACGGAAAAAGCGGGCGCGCTCCGTTCAAGGGAAAGAGGGACAAGCCTGTGAGCGCCTTCGGCGGCGGGCAGGTTCTCTTCAACCTCGGAACTTTCGGGAGTATCCCATGAACAGTCTGACGAAATATTCGCTCGCCGCCGCGCTCGCCATCGGCGGCACGGCCGCGGCAAGCGCGGCTTCGGCCATGCCGATCGCGCCGGTTGCGCCCGCCGCGCCGGCAATGATCGAGCATGTCGCCTGGGGTTGCGGTCCGGGTTGGCATCCCAATTATTGGGGCCGCTGCGTCCCCAATCGCCGGGTGATCTACCCCGGCTATTATTACTGGGGCGGACCGCGCGTCTATGTCGGCCCGGTCTGGCATCCTTACCACCGCTGGCACCACTGGCGCCGCTGGTAACGGCCCGCTCATGGCGCCGGTGCTGCGGCCGGCGTCGTGAGCGCTCTTGCGAACCATCGAACATGTCGGCCGGCACGATCGACGCCGACTCCAGACGGAGGCTTCATTGGCCGCACCCGTTTCCAATTCCGTCCGACCGGATCCGGCGCTGGTCGCGCTCCACCGCTTCGGTCTCGGCGCAAGACCGGGCGACGATTTCGGCAAGATCGCCGCCGATCCGCGCAGCTACCTCAAGGCCGAGCTCAAGCAGCAGGATATCGCGCTCATTTCCCCCGACGATCCGAGGAATGCCGGGCTGCTGGACAGCACGGCGGCGATCCAGGCCAGCATGGCGGCGGCCCTGGAGCGCAAGGCGGCGCGGAGTGAAAAGGCGCCGGCCGTCATGCAGCCGATGGCGGCCGATGATCTAGCCGGCCCGGCCAATGCAAAAGCCAAACCCGCGGTGCCGCGCCTCGAGGCCGATATCTATCGCGACGAGGCGCAAGCCCGGTTCGACAAGGCGCTTGCTGCGGCGCCGGGCTTCGTGGAGCGGCTGGTCGGCTTCTGGTCGAACCATTTCTGCGTTTCAATCGCCAAGGCGCCGGTCGTCCGGGCAAGCGCCGGCGCCTTCGAGCGCGAGGCGATCCGCCCCTTCGTGCTCGGCCGCTTCGCCGATATGCTGCTTGCTGTCGAGCATCATCCGGCGATGCTGTTCTATCTCGACAACCAACAGTCCATCGGGCCTGATTCGCGCGCCGGCAAGCGGCGCGGCCGCGGCCTCAACGAGAACCTCGCCCGCGAGATCCTGGAACTGCATACGCTCGGCGTCGGCAGCGGCTATGCCCAGGCGGACGTCACCAGTTTCGCCGCCATGCTGACCGGCTGGACCATGGCGGGCCGCGAGGGGCGGCTGGGAGAACCGGGAAGCTTCGTCTTCAACACCAATGCGCATCAGCCGGGCAAGGCGGCGCTGCTCGGCAAGACCTATCCCGACTGCGGCATGGGCCAGGCGGAGGCCGCGCTCAACGACATTGCCCGCCATCCGGCCACCGCGCGGCACATCGCCACCAAGCTTGCCCGCCATTTCATCGCCGACGATCCGCCAGCGGCGGCGATCGCCCGCCTGGCCTCGGTCTTCACCAAGACCGACGGCGACCTGCGCTCGATCGCGTTGACGCTGATCGACATGCCCGAAGCCTGGTCGACGCCGCTCACGAAGCTGCGCTCGCCCTTGGATTATGTCGTCGCGCTGCGACGGCGGTCGGCGCGACCGCCGGCAACGAACCGCAGCGGTCGCTGCGCTGGCTGAACGTGCTCGGCGAGCCGCTGTGGCAGCCGCCGGGGCCGAACGGCTTTTCCGACAGCACCGACGCCTGGGCGTCGGCCGAAGGCATGAAGACGCGTCTCGATATGGCCTGGCAAGCCGCGCGGCAGGCCGACGACATCGGCAATCCCGACGAGATGCTTTCCAGCCTTCTCGGCGCCTCGGTCTCTTCGGAGACGCGAGAGGCGATCGCTCGCGCCGAATCAAGGCAGCAGGGCCTCGCGCTGCTGTTGACGGCGCCCGAGTTCCAACGCCGATGATCAGTATGGAGACGCGGCCATGAGCCTTCTTTGCGAAACCCCAAGCCTGTCCCGCCGCGCGATGCTGATGACCGGCGGGGCGCTGTTTGCCTGGGCCCATCTGCCGCGCTTTGCCCGCGCCGCCGACAGCCGCGACCCGCGCCTGATCGTCATCGTGCTGCGCGGCGCGCTGGATGGGCTGTCGACGGTCGGGCCGATCGGCGATCCGGACTATGCCGGCCTGCATGGCGATATCGCGCTTTCGCTTTCAGGCGCCAACCCGGCAATGCCGCTCGACGGTTTCTTTGCCGTCAGCCCGGCAATGCCGGTGTTTGCGCGCCTGTTCAAGGCGGGCCAAGCGGCGGTCGTGCACGCCGCTGCGACCGGCTATCGCGACCGCTCGCATTTCGACGGCCAGGACGTGCTGGAAAGCGGCCTTCCCGGTCCGGGCAACGCCACCACCGGCTGGCTCAACCGGGCTCTAGCCAGCCTGCCGGCGGGTGACAGGATCGCGAAGGCCGGCGGACTCGCGGTCGGGCCGTCGACGCCGCTGGTGATCCGTGGCGCAGCGCCCGTGCTCGGCTGGGCGCCACAGGCGCTGCCCACGCCCGGCGACGCCTTGGCCGAACGCGTGCTCGACCTCGCGACCCGCTGCTGGCCGCAGCCCTGCAGAAAGGTCTCGACGCCGACCGCATGGCGATGGGCGACCAGCTAGACGGCAAGACAATGAAGCCGAAGGGCGGCCTCGACAATGCCGCCGGCATGCGCCAGTCGGCGCAAGGTGCTGCAAGGCTGATGGCGGCCGATGACGGGCCGCGCATTGCGGCTTTAGCCTTCGACGGCTGGGACACGCATGTCAACGAAGGCGGCGCGACGGGGCGGCTCGCCAATCTGCTCGGCGGCCTCGACGGCGCCTTCGAGGAATTCGAGAAAGGGCTCGGCGCGCGCTGGCAGGACACGGCGGTCGTCGCGATCACCGAGTTCGGCCGTACGGCGCGCATCAACGGCACGGTCGGCACCGACCACGGCACCGGCACGGTGGTGCTGCTCGCCGGCGGCGCGATCAAGGGCGGCCGCGTCATCGCCGACTGGCCGGGACTGAAGCCGGCGCAGCTCTATGAAGGCCGCGACCTCGCGCCGACCAGCGATGTGCGCGCGGTGCTGAAGGGGCTGCTGGCGGATCAGTTCGGGCTGTCGGCGGCGGTGCTTGGCGACAAGGTGTTTCCGGAGTCGGCGGCCCTGAAGCCGATGCGGGATCTGGTGGCGTGAGCCTGGGTTTGCCGGTCAGAGATGGCTTCGGCGCCCTCTCAGTTCGTCATCCACGGGCGGAGCGGGAGCGAAGCGGACGCGGAGACCCGAGGATCCATTCCGTTACCTTCACCGAAGGGCGCGGCGGAGCAGAATTCTGAACCGTCGCAACGCCTCAACGTAACGGAATGGATCCTCGGGTCTGCGCTGCGTCGCTTCGCTCCTTGCTCCGCCCGTGGATGACGAGGCTGAGGGCCCGCTGCCAATCACGAACGCTGGCGCGGAGGTTTCGAACCTGTGCGTGGAGACCTTAGCCAAACCGCCCGCGCCGTTTCCGGCGCGGGCGTCCACGGCGATCCGGGAGCGATCATCAGCTCCAAAAACCGTGATGCCAGCGGCCGTGATACCAGAAGCCGGGATGCCAGTGGCGCACATGCATCGGGCGGATGATTACCCGGCCGTTCGGCACGCATCTGCCCCAGCGGTTCATGTGCCAACCGGGGCCGCAGCGCCAGCCGACGGTCTCGATCGGCAGCGGAGATGCGCTTGGCTTGACGAGCGGCATAGCCTCAGAGCCAACGGCGGACAGCGTCAATGTGCCGGCGGCCAGGGCGATGGACAGAAAGTATTTTGCGAACATGCGTTGTCTCCGTAATTCGACCCTACGTGCGTGAAACGGAGGATAGGCCGATTTCCGTCGGAGCGGTGTGGATCACATCTTCGTTAGCTCCTTCGACGGTACCGCCCCGCGGCGGTTCGGCACGCGTCGCCTCGCGGTTGCGCCGTTGAAATGGGATTGCCGCGGCCGCCGCCCAGTATCAAATTGATCCATATCAAGGAGCCACGAGGTCCTCCGCTCTAGGCTCCAGGTTGATAGAGGCCGATCGGCGGAGACCGGCCGAGGCGAGTTGAGACCAGGAGTTCATAGCGATGATGATCCGCACGCTCTCCACTTTGGAATGCACGAAATTGCTGGCGGCGAACCGCACTGGACATCTGGCATGCGTCAAGGACGGACAACCCTATGTCGTGCCCTTCAATTACGCCTATGCCGACAGCCACCTCTATGCGTTTTCGCTGCTCGGCAAGAAGGTCGACTGGATGCGGGCCAATCCCCTGGTGTGCGTACAAGTGGCGGAACGCACACAGGGGCGCGGGTGGAAAAGCGTGGTCGTCGACGGCCGCTATGAGGAACTGCCGGACCGGATCGGCCATAAGGTTCAGTGCGACCATGCGAGGGCAGTGTTGAGCAAGCACACCGACTGGTGGGAGCCCGGCGCGCTCAAGCCCGTCACGCCTCCCACCTCGGATAACATGCCGCACGTCTTTTTCCGGATCCTCGTCGAGCAGATTTCGGGACGGGAAGCCACCGAATAGACTGCGCCATTCGGCGCGAGCCGTGCCCCGAAGCGTCATCGCCAGCATTCGCGCTGCCGACATCCTTCGTGACGGCAACCCGATGGAGCAGCCGGGCTATTCGCCCAGCGTCGCCACCGTCTTCAGCGCGCCGTCCAGCATGTCGCCCTTCTCGTCCTTCAGCGCCGCCTCGCGCAGGAGGCGTAGCCAGTCGGCGGCGTCTTCGCGGCCCTTGAGCATCGGCAGCGCCGAAAGCACCCGGTCGAATTTCGACTGGGCACGGGCATGGGTGTCGCTGTAGCCCTTGATCAGCCGCCGGCAGTTCAGGATTTCGGTGGCCAAAGCGTAGTCCTGCCGCGCATGGCTGAGCGCCAATTCGTACCAGCGCTCGAGATGCTCGACTTCGACCTTGTGGCGCAGCAGGCGGCGGCGCCAGCGGCGCAGGCCGCCGATGAACCAGAGCATGGCGAAGCCGGTAAAGCTGTCGGTGCGGATGTGGCGGCCGCGATTGATGCGGCGGTCGAGGAAGGCGGCGAGTTTCGGCCGGCTCTCGATATAGCTGCCAAGGCTTGCCGGCATAGTGCCGCAGAATTCCTCGATGCGCGGATGGAAATATTCGGTGACCTGCAGGACCGAACCTTCCTTCACCCCGACCTCCTTGCGCACGCGCTTGTCGCGGGTCGAGCGCGTCTTGAGATCGGCGACGCGGATCATGTCGTCATAGCACATGGCGTTGGCGAGATGCTTTGCCGCGGCGGTGGACAGAGCATAGCCGCGCTCCGCATTGTCCAGCGCCACCGCCTTGTCCAGCCGGTGAAGATATTCGCCGCCATAGGCGACGTCCTGGTAGTCGACGACCTTCTTCAGGCCGCGTGCGGCCATGTCGTGCAGGGGCTGCGGCAGCGACGCGACGCGGGCGGCGAGCTGCTGCCAGCCCTTCAGAAGAGTTTCCGGACCGCTGACCCTTGCCGTCGATTTGGGTTCGACGGCAGGCTTCGCCACCTTCTCGCTTGTTGGCGCGGCCGCGGTGCCGCGCGCGCGGTCACAAGCCGCGCCGAAGGCGGCAAGGCTTGCCTTGACGCCACGACCGCCGGCGCCGATCGCCTGCTCATAGCTTTCGCGGGTGAAGGGCAGCGCATCCGAGCCGGCCAGCGCGCCGAGCAGGCTGGCCGAGATCATGGTGCCATTGTCGGCGGCGATCTTTTCCATGTCGAAGGCGATGAAGCGCTTGGCCGCGGCCTCAGCCGTCGCGTGCACCTTTTCCGACGAGGCGCGGCCGTCGCCCGGCTCGATCTTTTCCGACACGGCGGCGATGCGGTGCGAGGAGGTGATCAGCGTCGTGCGCTCGGGCGTGACGAAGCCGCGGATGATGGCGCGGCCGGCTTCCATCAGCTCGGCTGCGATCAGGATATCGACGTCGCCCTGCGAGGGCGACAGCGCAAAGACCGGCAGCCGGCCGGTGTCGCGGGCCATCTCGATGTAATATATGGTCGCCCCGGTGCGTTGGGCGACGCCGGCCACCGAGGTCGATTGCGCGATGTAGCCGTTGCGCTCGGCGACATCGGTGATCCAGTCGGCCAGCACGCCGCCGCCCTGGCCGCCGACGGCGAGAACGGCGAGTTTTATCACCCGCTCGTCATCAAAGGCGCCCGATTTCGGGCGCAGCGCTGCTTTGTGATCAAGCATCGGCAAACATCAAACGGCGGCTCTCGCGGCGTCGCTGCAACAGCCCGATCACGGCGCGGCGCGCGCTTTCGAGGAAACGGTCCCAGCGGCCGGGATTGTGGACGACGTCGGCGCGGTAGAAGGAGGGGCAAAGCACGGCGGCGTCCGCCACCTCGCCGCAATTGCCGCAGCCGACGCAATTCTGGTCGATCGAGGCGACGGGATCGTCGCGCAACGGATCGTCGAGCGACTTCACCGACAGCGATGGACAGCCAGATAGGCGCATGCAGGCATGGTCGCCGGTGCAGATGTCCTCGTCGACACCGAATTTCGGCTTGACCACGCGCTCGCCGCCCTTGATCGCCTTGTCGACCAGCGGCTTCTCGCGGCGCTGGCGGTTGAGCATGCATTCGGACGAGGCGACGATGACCTTCGGCCCCTTCTCCTCGGTGGTCAGCGCCTCGCGCAGCGCGGCGCGCATCTTGCCGACATCATAGGTGCGGTCGATGTGGCGCAGCCATTTGACCCCCATGCCCTTCACCGCTTCGTCGATCGGATGCTTCGTCGACTTGGTGCGGTTGTTGGCGCGCGACGACAGGATGTCCTGCCCCCCGGTGGCGGCCGAGTAGAAATTGTCGACGATGACGATGACGCCGTCATTCCGGTTGAAGACGGCATTGCCGATCGAGGAGGTGAGGCCGTTGTGCCAAAACCCGCCGTCGCCGACGAAGGAAATTGAGCGGCGTTTTGCTTCCGGCGAGTTGAAGGCGGAGGCCGAGGCGGGCCCCAGCCCGTAGCCCATGGTGGTGGCGCCGAGCTCGAAGGGCGGCATGATCGAGAACAGATGGCAGCCGATGTCGGAAGCGATGTGGTGCTTACCGAGCTCCTGCTCGACCAGCTTGGTCGCGGCGAAGATCGGCCGCTCCGGGCAGCCGACGCAGAAGCCCGGGGGCCGGCCCGGAACGACATTGATGAGATCGGCGGTGTCGATGCCTTCGCCCAGCTTGTTCGGCGCGCGCACCTCGCCCGGCAAAAGATGCGGGGCGTTGGCGCGCAGGAAGGAGCCGATGCCGTCGAGCATCACCTGCCCAGTATATTCGCCGGCCATCGGCAGATGCTCCTTACCGACCAGCCTGGTGCCGCGCCCGGCCTTGTGCAGCATCGCGGCAAAGGCCTGCTCGATATAGTTGGGCTGGCCTTCCTCGACGACCAGCACCGCCTGCTTGCCTTCGCAGAAGGACAGGAACTCGTCGTCCACCAGCGGATAGACGGCGTTCAGCACGTAGAGCGGCACTTCGGTGTCGCCATAGGTGTCGGCAAGCCCAAGCCGCTGCAGCGCGCGGATTACGGAGTTGTACATGCCGCCCTGCATGACGATGCCGACCGAGCCGTGGTCCGGCCCGAACATCTCGTTGATCTTGCGGCTCTTGATGAAATCGACCGCCGCCGGCCAGCGCTTGGCGACCTTCTCCTTTTCATGCAGGAAGGAAGCGGGCGGCAGCACGATGCGGCCGGTGTCGCGGCGCGGCGCCGACAGCGCGTCGGCGACCGACATTGGCGGGCGCTTGTTGTCCTTGGCAATGAAATGGCCGTGGACATGGCAGCAGCGGATGCGCACTTGCAGCATCACGGGTGTGTTCGACGTCTCGGACAGTTCGAAGCCGTCCTCGACCGCCTTGACGATCGAGGGCAGGTTCGGGCGCGGATCGAGCAGCCAGACCTGGCTCTTCATGGCAAAGGCGTGGCTGCGCTCCTGCATGATGGAGGAGCCTTCGCCATAATCCTCGCCGACGATGATCAGCGCGCCGCCGGTGACGCCGCCGGACGCCAGATTTGCGAGCGCGTCGGACGCGACATTGGTGCCGACTGTCGACTTGAAGGTGGCCGCACCACGGATCGGGTAATGCACCGAAGCGGCAAGCATGGCTGTGGCGGTCGCCTCCGAGGCGCTCGCCTCGAAATGCACGCCGAGCTCGCCCAGGATGTCCTGCGCATCGGCCAGCACATCCATCAGGTGGCTGATCGGCGCGCCCTGGTAGCCGCCGACATAGCCGACGCCGCATTGCAACAGCGCCTTGGTGATTGCGAGGATGCCCTCGCCCGCGAATTCCTCGCCGGCCCCTAACCTCAGCTTTTCGACTTCCTTGGCAAAAGACCGTTCGGCCATGTCTGCCTCCTTCCGTTGCCGCAACCAGGCGGCGCGTTCGTCAACTCAGATGTCGTGCTTGCGGATGTTCTTCAGCATCTTCTGCAGGATCGCGATCAGCGCGGCATACTCGGCATCGTCGACACCGTCGAACATCGCCTCGAACGCGTCATGCATGGCCGGCCAGGCGCGGGTGAACAGCGCGCGTCCGTCATCGGTCAGGAACACATGGCGGATGCGGCTGTCGGTGACGCCCTGCTCGCGCCGTACCAGGCCCTGGCTTTCCAGCGTGTCGAGCGTGCGGCTCAAGGTCGACTGCTCGATCACCGTATAAACCGAGAGGTCGTTGACGGTGACGCCGTCGGTGACCGAGAGCACGGCGAGCGTCCGCACCTGCGGAATGGTAAGACCTTGCTTACGGAAATCCTCGCGCAAAGTGGCGTTGTAGCGGCCCATGATGCGGTTCATCAGATAGGGCGCGAATTGCTGCAGCCCGATCTGGCCGAGGGTCGAGATGCGCTGGCGTTTTTCGGCGAGCTTTTGTTCCATCAGAGCCTCCCCGCCAGAAGGAAGCCGGAGCCGCCGCCTAGGCCGGCTCCCGGATGGGTCGAAGCGCCGATATGGTAGAGGCCTTTGACGCCGGTCTCGTGGTTGCGGCTTGCCTTGAACGGCCGCCACAGGAAGGACTGGTCGATGGTCGACGAGCCACCATAGGGATCTCCGCCGACAAGGTTGATGTTCATCGCTTCGAGGTCGGCCGGCGAATAGGCGCGGCGCGCAATGACGGTCTCGCGAAACCCGTCGATATGGTTGGCGAGGATCGCCTCGACGCGGTCGGCATAGGCTTCGCGCAGTGCCCCGGTCCAGCGCCCGTCAGCCGGGGCATTCAGCTTGCCGGCGGCATCGCCCTTGATGTGGCGCGGCGCCTCGGGCAGTTGCAGCCAGAGGATCGCCTTGCCTTCAGGACAGCGCGAGGGATCGAGCGCGTGCGGCTGGCCGACGCAGATGGTCGGCACTTCCGGCAGCAGGCCGCGCACCGCCTCGTTGCAGGCTTTCGAAACGCCGTCCAAACCCGGCGTCAGATGCAGCAGCGCCACCTTGTCGAGGCCCCCGCCGCGCCATGCAGGCGGCTTGTCCAGCGCATAGTGGATCTGGAAATTGCCCTTGCCGTAGCGATAGGCCTGCGTGGCCTTGGTTGCCGCCTCAGGCGCATCCTTGCCGAGCAGGCGGCCGTAGAGCTGCGTCGGCGTGACCGAGCAGATGACGCCTTTCGCAGCGCTCAACGTCTCGCCGGAGGCGAGCCGCACGCCGGTGGCACGGCCGCCGCTCTGGACGATCGAGGCGACATCGGCGTCGACGCGGATCTCGCCGCCGCGCTCCTTGATCAGCGCCTCGAAGGCGGCGAGCAGGTTTTTCGCGCCGCCCTTGACGACCGGCGCGCCGGCGGCCTCCAGGGCGAAGGCGATGACCTTGGCGATCTGGCCGGAGAAGGCGTCTTCGGGCCCAAGCCCGGCATGCAGCACCCAGGGTGCCCAGAGCGCGCGGACCGTGTCGGATGAGTAGGTCGTCTCAAGCCAGCCGCGCGCGGGCACCAGCGCCTCGCCCATGAAGGCGGCGAGGTTGCGCGGGCCGCGCCGCCAGGCCTCGCCGGCCAGCAGCTTGGTTGTCGGATAGGACCAGAGCGCGCCGCCGAGCAGACCGAACAGCAGCCCCGCATCGCGCTCGATGCCGCCGACGTCGCCGCCGTGGCGGTCGCCGTCGCCGGCGGCGATCCGGTTGAGCGCCGCGATGTTGGTGGCGCGGTCGGTGGTGAGCACGGCATGGCTGCCGTCCGGCATGAGAACGCCTGTGGGAGTCGCCGTGTGGCAGAACTCCAGCCCATGCCGCGCAAGGTCCTTGCCAAGCGCGGCAAAGGCCGGCGAGGTGATGAACAGCACGAAGGTCGTCGCCATCACGTCATGGACGAAGCCCGGCGCGGTGATCTCCTCGGTGCGCATGCAGCCGCCGATGCGGTCGTTGCGCTCGAGCACCAGCACCTTGGCGCCCTTGGCGCCAAGCATTGCCGCGCAGACCAGGGCGTTGATGCCGCTGCCGACGATGGTGTGATCGGCGGCGGTCATTGAGGGGTGCTCGCGGTCAAGAAATGGACGTCAATCGCGCAAAGCCGAGTTCCTTCGCGCCCCCCTCTGTCCTGCCGGACATCTGCCCCACAAGGGGGGAGATTGGCAGCCTCGGCGCCTTGCTCAATCCTGCGGCGTTGGAGATTGGCGAAAGCACGCGTGACGTCTGATCTCCCCCCTTGTGGGGGAGATGTCCGGCAGGACAGAGGGGGGCGCCGTAGAGCGCTGACGCTCCAAGACGACCACATCGACTCCATCACTCCATTGCCCTCGAGCATGATCTTCTCCCGAAGACCGCCGCCTCGCCCTATTTGCCTGGCACCAGCGCCAGCGCGCGGATCGGGCTGCCGGTGCCGCGCTCGATCTTGAGCGGGGCCGCGATCAGGATAGCGCCCTTCGGCGGCAGCTGGTCGAGATTGCAGAGGCTGGCGAGGCCATAGCGGTTGGCCTTGTGCATCAGCGTGTGGGCCGGGAATGGCGGCTCCATGCCGCCGGCCTTGCCGGCATCGGTACCGATCGTCTCCGAGCCCCAGCCCTTGATATCCTTGCTGATCAGGAACTGGATGGCTTCGGCCGTCGGGCCGGGCGTGTGAGGGCCGGTCTCGTTGGCATTGAGGAACTCGGCTTCCGAGCCGTTGCGCTTGTACCAGTCGGTGCGCATCACCACCCACTCGCCGGGATTGATGGCGCCGTGCTTGGCCTCCCAGGCCTTGATATGGTCGACGGTGAGCAGGAAATCGTGGTCTTCAGCCGCTTCCACTGAGCAGTCGATGACGTTGACCGGACCGATGAAATTCTGCGCCGGAATGGTGTCGGTGGCGCCGTCCGGATAATCCTTGCCGGTAATCCAGTGCTGCGGCGCGTCGAAATGCGTGCCCGAATGCTCGCCGAGCTTCAGCCAGTTCCAGGCCCACCACGGACCGTTCTTGTCGTATTTGGAAATCTCGTGGATCTCGATCTTCGGCGTGTCGACGGCGAGCTCCGGCGGCAGCTTGATCAGCGGCGTGTTCGGCCCGAGCGGCGCCGTCAGGTCGACCACCTTGATGGCGCCCGAGAGCAGCTGGCCGGCGACCTCGCCGAGGAGTTTCTGCGTGTCCATGGTCTTTGTTCCCTCTTGTCTCTGATGATCAAGGCTCGTTGCGGCCCTTAATATACCTACTAGACGAAAACATATGCATCTGCAATTATCTTTAAGCATAAAGCATTTTGGGGCGGGGCGTGAGCGAGTTCGACGCCATCTTTGTCGGGGCGGGCCACAACAGTCTGGCATGCGCCGCGCATCTGGCGCTCAAAGGCTGGAAAATAGCGGTTTTCGAACGCAGCGAAAAGATCGGCGGGGCAGTGCGGACCGCCGAATACACGCTTCCCGGCTTCCGGCACGATTTCGGCGCGATGAATTTGAGCCTCTTTGCAGGCTCCGCCTTTCACCGGAAATATGCAAATGAATTGAATAGCCACGGGCTGGAGTTCGCGCCGGTGGCCGATTGTTTCGCCAGCGCCTTCCCCGATGGGAAATGGTTCGGCGTCAGCAACGACCTGGAAAAGACCGCATCGCGGCTGGCCGCCTTCTCGGCGGCGGACGCGGCCACATGGCGGAAACTGGTAGGCGCCTTCCCGGGCGAAGCTGAGCATCTGTTCCGGCTGCTCGGATCGCCGATGAGCGCAAGGGCGCTGGCCGGCACGGGCTGGAAACTCTGGCGCAAGAAGGGTCTTGCCGGCGCGCTCGATACCGGCCGGCTGCTGCTCTCATCGCCGCGCGGGTGGCTGGAGGAAAATTTCGAGACGCCGCATGTCCGCACCACGCTCGCGGCCTGGGGCATGCATCTCGACTTCGCGCCCGACATCGCCGGGGGCGCCGTCTTCCCCTACCTGGAATCGATGGCCAACCAGAGTTTCGGCATGGTGCTGGGCAAAGGCGGTGCCGACACCATCATCCATGCCCTGGCCGGCATGGTGAAGGCGGCCCGTGGCCAGATCACGACCGGCGCCGATGTCGCCGAGATCATGGTTTCCGGCGGCAGGGCGACCGGGGTGCGGCTGGCATCCGGCGAAACGCATGTTGCGACCAAGGCCCTCATTGCCGGTGTCGCACCGAAAGCGCTGCCGGGCAAGCTGCTGCCCAATGGCTCGGGCGACGCCGGTTTTGACGCTGCGATGCAGACATTCCGTCATGCGCCGGGCACGATGATGATCCATCTGGCGATGGACGATCTGCCGGACTGGAGCGCCGGCGCCGAGCTTCGCCAGTTCGCCTATGTGCATCTGGCGCCGTCGCTCGATGCCATGTCGCGCACCTACCAGCAGGCGATCGCCGGCCAGTTGCCCGACCAGCCCGTGCTCGTGGTCGGCCAGCCGACGGCCGTCGACCCTTCGCGGGCGCCGCAAGGCAAGCATGTGCTGTGGGTGCAGGTGCGCATGCTGCCGGCGGAGATCCTCGGCGATGCCGCGGGCAAGATCGCGCCGGCGCAGTGGGATGCCGTCAAGGACGCCTATGCCGAGCGCGTGCTCGACATCATCGAGAGCTACGCGCCCGACCTGCGACAGAAAATCCTTTGCCGCGCGATTTTCTCGCCACTCGACCTCGAGCGCGAAAACCCGAACCTGGTCGGTGGCGACCAGATCTGCGGCAGCCACCATCTGGCGCAGAATTTCCTCTTCCGCCCGGCGCGCGGCTTCGCGCGCTGGAACACGCCCGTCGCCAACCTGTACCTCACCGGAGCCGCGACATGGCCCGGCGCCGGCACGGGCGCGGCCTCCGGCTTCATGCTCGCCCAACAGCTGGGAGGAAACTAGAATTCCGGGACGGGAAGCGCGCGGTTGCCCGGGTGCCTGAACAGACGGATCGATGACGCCGCGCAAATTAAAGACAACCAACAAGGGGAACGACCATGACCATCAACAGACGCGACTTGCTTGGATATGGCGCCGCCGCGATCGGCGCGGCGACGCTTGGCCTGCCGAGGGCGGCCAAGGCGGCCGACGAGCTCACCATCGCCTACAACGTCAACCTGCCCTCCTGGGATCCGACGACCGGCCCTTCCGCGGTGAACCCGACCATTCAGGGCCTCTACCAGTCGGTGTTCGACCAGATCATCGGCCAGAAGCCGGACCTCTCCTTCACGCCGGGACTGCTCACCGAATGGGGCTGGAACGACGACCGCACCAAGGTGACGATGACGGTGCGCGAAGGCGTCAAATGGCATGATGGCTCGCCCTTCACGCCGGAAGACGTGGTGTGGTCGCTGACCCGGGCCGGCGACGAGAAGACCGGCAACCCGATCCAGTTCGTCTGGAAGAACGTCAACAATTTCAAGATCGACGGCAACAAGATCACCGGCGACGTCGTCCAGTTCGATCCGGTCTATTTCAAGTGGATGTCGTTCCTGACCGGCTACATCCTGCCGAAAGCCTATTACGAGAAGGTCGGGGCCGAAGGCTTCGAGAAGGCCCCGATCGGCACCGGGCCGTATATGGTCGACAAGTTCGAGCGCAACGCCTTCCTGCGCCTGAAGGCCAATCCGCATTATTGGGGCACGAAGCCGGCCTTCGAGAATGTGACGATCAAGTTCGTCACCGATGCGGCGAGCCGTGTCGCCGAGATCGAGTCGGGCTCCTCGCAGGTGACGCTCGAAATCCCCTATGAGGAGTATGACCGGCTGATCGCCAAGGACGGGCTTGCCGGCTCGATCAAGAACGTCTCCGACATCGGCATGATCTTCTTCAACGACATCGAGGCGATGCTGGACAAGAACGTCCGCCAGGCGGCCGTGATGGCGGTCGACAAGGAGCTTCTGGTCAAGCGCCTGCTGCGCGGCTACGGCCAGCCGATCGCGACGCTGGAGACGCCGGAATACACGGCCTTCGATCCCTCGATCAAGGTCGAGCACAACCCGGAGAAAGCCAAGGAATTGCTAGCCGCCTCGGGCTATTCGACCAAGAAGCCGGTCAAGTTCACCATCCAGACCACCAAGGGCTTCAAGCCCAAGGACTATGAGATGATCCAGGCGATCGTCGGCATGTGGCGCAAGGTCGGCATCGAGGCCAAGATCGAGGTCTATGAGATCGCCAAGCATTACGAGCTGCGCGCCGCCGACAAGCTGGCGCCGGCCGCCTTCTACAATTGGGGCAACTCCATCGGCGACCCGACCACCTCGACCGGCTTCGCCATGTACGGCCCGAGCCCGCATTCGGTTTGGGACAGCAAGGACCTGATCGACATGATCAACCCGCTCTGGGGCGAGAAGGACGAGGCCAAGCGCATCGCCGGCTGGAAGGCGGTCGACAAATACATCGCCGAGCAGGCCTATGTGCTGCCGCTGATCCAGTATGCGCAGCCGATCGTGCATTCGAAGAAGGTCAATGTCGTGCAGCATGTGTCCGGCGCGTTGCTGCCGGCGCTGATGACCCCGGCCGCCTGATCGAAATGAGGAGGCGCGATAGCGTGCCTCCTTCAACGACGCAGCCCCCTTATCCGGCCCTTCGGGCCACCTTCTCCCCCAGGGGAGAAGAGGCCGCCGACGGCTGAGCCAGCCTCTTCTCCCCACCGGGGAGAAGGTGGCCGCGAAGCGGCCGGATGAGGGGGAGTCCGTTCAGAGTGATTACGCACGCATGCTGCTGCAGAGATTCCTCGTTCGTCTGTTGACGATGCTGGTGACGCTGTTTGGCGTCGCCATCGTCGTCTTCGTCGTCATCCGGGTCGCGCCAGGCGATCCGATCGCCATGATGCTGCCGCCCGGCGCCAGCGATGACGACATCGCCCGGCTGCGCGCGCTCTACGGGCTCGACAAGTCAATCGTGCAGCAATTCTTCATCTGGCTCGGCGGCGTGCTGCATGGCGATTTCGGCACCTCGATCTCGCTGCGCCAGGACGTGCTCGGCCTGGTCTTCGACCGGCTGCCGGCGACGCTGGAGCTGGCGACCGTGGCGCTGCTGATGGCGATCGCGCTCGGCGCCACCGCCGCGATCCTCGGCGCGCGCTCGCGCGGCACGGCCATCGAGGCCGGCATCGACATCGTGAGCGGCGCGACGCTCTCCATTCCCGATTTCCTGTGGGGCCTTGTGCTGATCCTTTTGTTCGGCGTGCTGGTGCCGGTGTTCGACATTTCCGGCCGGGTGTCGCCGCAGCTCGATCTGCCTTTCGTCACCCAGTTCTATCTGGTCGAGAGCATTCTCAGGCTGCGCTTCGACCTCACCTGGGACCTGCTGAAACACATGCTGATGCCGGCCGTGGCCTTGGCGCTGCCGCTGGCGGCGATTATCGCGCAGTTGCTCAAACAGTCGCTGAAGGAGGTGCTCGACCTCGACTATGTCGTGCTGGCGCGTGTCAAAGGCTTTTCCGAGACGCAGGTCATCCTGCGCGAGGCGCTGAAGAACGCGGCCCTGCCGACGCTGACGCTGGTCGGCGTGCAATTCACCTTCCTCATCGGCGGCACCGTCATCGTCGAGCGGCTGTTTTCCTATGAAGGTCTCGGCAATATGGCGATCGACGCCGTCATCAACCGAGACCTGCCACTGATCCAGGGCATCGTGCTGGTCTTCGCGCTGCTCTTCGTGCTGATCAACCTCGCCGTCGATATGATGTATGCTCTGCTCAATCCGAGGCTGCGCCATGGATGAGGCGCGCGTTGCCCGGCGCCGTTTGAGCCCGAGGCTGTGGCTGGCCGGCGGTTGGCTTGTGCTGGCGATGCTCGCGGCCATCTTCGCGCCGCTGCTCGCGCCGCAGGACCCGCTGGCGCAGGATTTGATGCTGGAGCGCCTGCCGCCCTTCTGGCTGGACGGCGCCGAGCCCGGCTATTGGCTGGGCACTGACAGCCTGGGACGCGATCTGTTGTCGCGGCTGATCTTCGGCGGCCGCATCGCCTTCATCGTCGCCTTCGCCGCAGCGACATCCGCCTGCCTCATCGGTTCGGCGCTGGGGCTGATCGCCGGCTATTTCGGCAACTGGGCCGACCGCATCATCTCGCGCATCGTCGATGTGTGGATGGCGTTCCCGCCGGTGCTGTTCGCGATCCTGCTGGTGGCGGTGTTGGGCACGGGGCTCAGCTCCGTCATCCTCGCCATCGCCATCATCGACTGGACGCGCTTCTGCCGGGTGATCCGCGCCGAGGCGATGAGCCAGGCGCGCATGGATTATGTCGAGAGCGCGCGCATCGCCGGCTATGGCCGCATCGGCATCATGCTTCGCGAAGTGCTGCCCAATGTGCTGCCGTCGGTGGTGGCGTTGCTATCGCTGGAGATGGGCATCGCCGTCATCGTCGAGGCGATCCTGTCCTTCGTCAATCTGTCGATCTCGACCGACGACCCGACCTGGGGGAGCATCATCGCCGAGGGCCGTCTGTCGATCCACCAGGCGTGGTGGGTGCTGGTGTTCCCGCTGATCACGCTGATCCTCACTGTGCTTTCCTTCAGCCAGTTCGGCGAAGCGCTGAAGGCGCGCTTCGATCCGGTGCTGCGATGAGCGCGTGTCTGGACATCCGCTCCTTGAGCGCCGTGCTGCCCAACGGCCAGCGCGTGCTGCGCTCGGTGTCGCTCGCCGTGCAGCCGGGCGAGGTGCGCGCGCTGGTCGGCGAGAGCGGTGCCGGCAAGACGATGATCGGCAAGGCGGTGCTCGGCGTGCTGCCGAAAAGCGTGCGCATCGTCGAAGGCGAGATGCTAATCGAGGGCGAGGACCTCGGACGCCTCGATGCCAAGGCGCGGCGGACCCTGATCGGCGCGCGCACGGCTCTGATCCCGCAGGATCCGCTGACCGCGCTCAACCCTTCGCGCCGCATCGGCGCGCAGATGACCGACCGGCTGGTCCGCATCCTCGGCTGGAGCGGCGAGCGGGCCGACAAGCGTATCCGCCAGTTGCTCGACGAGGTACAGATCCGAGATCCTGAACGCGTGCTGAAAAGCTATCCGCACGAATTGTCCGGCGGCATGCGCCAGCGCGTGCTGATCGCGGCGGCCTTCGCGGCGGAGCCCAGGCTGATCGTTGCCGACGAGCCGACGACGGCGCTGGACGTGACCGTGCAGAAGCAGATCCTGCGGCTGATCGCGCAGCTGCAGCGCGACCATGGCACCGCGATCCTGTTCGTCACCCACGATCTCGGCGTCGTTGCCAAGATCAGCCAGAAAGTGTCGGTGCTCTACGCCGGCAAGGTGGTGGAGGAGGCCGAGACCGCGCAGCTCTTCGCCGCTCCGCAGCACGCCTACACACGGGCGCTGATCGCGGCGACGCCGCGCTACACCGATCCCTACGCCTCGCTGAAGCCAGTGGATGAAAGCGTGCTTGCCGGGCTAACGGCCGAAATCGCAGCCGCCGACAAGGATTGGAGGCCCAGCCATGGCTGAGCCGCTGTTTTCCGTGCGCGGGCTGAAAGTGGCGCTGCTGGACATGACGCGCAAGCCATTGATCGGCCGAGCGCCGCTGGCCGAGATTCTGAAAGGGCTCGACTTCGATCTGCCCAGGGGATCGGTGACCGGCATCGTCGGCGAGTCCGGCTCCGGCAAGTCGACGCTGGGGCGCGCGCTGGTCAGACTGCTCGAACCCAGCGCCGGCTCGATCGGCTTCGAGGGGCGCGACATCAGCCAACTTTCGGAGGCTGAGCTCAGGCCGCTGCGCCGCGACTTGCAGATGATCTTCCAGGACCCGATGTCGTCGCTCAATCCGCGCCACACGATCTTCAACATCATCGCGGCGCCCTTGAGGCAGAACGGCCTCGGCGACCGGCTGAAGGAACGCGTCGCGGAAGCGCTGCAGCGCGTCGGCCTGCCGCAGAATTTTGCCAGCCGCTACCGCCACGAATTGTCCGGAGGCCAGCGGCAGCGCGTCGGTATTGCACGGGCGCTCGCTCTCTCGCCGAAATTCGTGGTGGCCGACGAGATCGTCTCCGGCCTTGACGTTTCGACGCAAGCGCAGATCCTGACGCTGCTGGAAAAGCTGGCGGCCGAGATGGGGCTGACGGTCGCTTTCATCAGCCATGATCTGTCGGTGATCCGGCGGCTCTGCCAGCAGGTCGTCGTCATGCGCGAGGGAAGGATCGTCGAAGCCAGCGCCACCGACGCGCTGTTCGACAATCCCAAGGAGACCTACACGCGCGACCTGCTCGCCGCCATTCCGCTGCCGGAGATCGATCCGGACTGGCTGCGGCTCAAGGCGCCGGCATGAATTGAGTTTTAAAATCCGCACGCCGACCAGCGGGCCTCGGATGTGCGCTAGGACAAGCAGGCTCGCCAATGGAGGGTGACATGAAATACGCAGTCCAGGCAGCGGTCCTCGCGGCCTCCTTGTCCGGCGCAATGGCAGCCGCATCGGCGGATACGATCCCCGGCATGCGCGGGCACGACCATACCGGCATCACCGTGCCCGACATGAAACAGGCCGTCGACTTCTTCACCGATGTCGTCGGCTGCAAGAAGGCGATGTCGTTCGGACCGTTTGCCGACGACAAAGGCACCTTCATGCAGGATCTGCTCGGCGTCGATCCGAAGGCGGTGATCGAGGAGATCACCATGGTGCGCTGCGGCACCGGGTCGAACATCGAATTGTTCAAATACACCGCGCCCGACCAGAAGGATTTGACGCCGAAGAACAGCGATATCGGCGGCTTCCACATCGCCTTCTATGTCGACGACGTCGCCGCCGCGAAGGCTTATCTCGACGGCAAGGGCGTGAAGACCAGACTGGGACCGCTGCCGGTGAAGGAAGGCCCCGCGGCCGGCCAGACCATCCTCTATTTCCAGGCGCCCTGGGGCCTGCAGCTGGAAGCGATCAGCTACCCGCAGGGCATGGCCTATGAGAAGGGGGCGGAGACCGTGTTGTGGAGCCCCAAGGATCCGAGCAAATGACCTCAACCGCCCGCGCCCAAACCATGGTTCAATTATAAAACTTTAAGCTTGAAATAATTGGCCCCTGGCGCAATACTGACAGCCGGAACCGCTGGTCCCATCCGGCGGTTCCGGACATCTTATAGAGTTCACGCAATTCCGGACGGAAAACCGCTACGCACTTTTCCTGGAATTGCTCTAGAGGAGATCGCAAGACATGAAGGTTGCGGTTCTCGGCGGCGGACCGGCCGGCCTCTACTTTGCCATCTCGCTGAAGCTGCGCGATGCCGCGCATGAGGTGACGGTCTATGAGCGCAACCGCCCGGACGACACGTTCGGGTGGGGCGTGGTGCTGTCGGCGGAGACGCTGGAGAACCTGACCAGGAACGACCCGGTCAGCGCCGTCTGGATCAAGAAACATTTCGCCTATTGGGACGACATCGCGGTGATCCATGACGGCGTGCGCACCGTTTCCTCCGGCCACGGCTTCTGCGGCATCGGCCGCAAGCGGCTGCTGATCCTCCTGCAGCGCCGCGCTCGTGAGCTCGGCATCAAGCTGCAGTTCGAGACCGAGATTTCCGATCCCCGGCCCTTCATGGAAACGCATGACCTGGTGGTTGCTTCGGATGGGCTGAACTCCAAATCCCGCGCCACTTTCGCCGATGTGTTCAAGCCTGACGTCGACACACGCAAATGCAAGTTCGTGTGGCTGGGCACGACGCAGAAATTCGACGATGCCTTCACCTTCATCTTCGAGAAGACGGAGCATGGCTGGGTGTGGGCGCATGCCTACCAGTTCGACAGCGAGACCGCGACCTTCATCGTCGAATGTAGCGAGCAGACCTGGAACGCCTTCGGCTTCGGCCAGATGACGCAGCAGGAATCGATCGCGGCCTGCAAACGCATTTTTGCAAAGCATCTCGGCGGCCATCCGCTGATGACCAACGCCAACCACATCCGTGGTTCGGCCTGGATCAATTTCCCGCGCGTGCTGTGCGAGCGCTGGTCTTACAGGAACCTGGCGCTGATGGGCGATGCAGCGGCGTCGGCGCATTTCTCGATCGGCTCCGGCACCAAGCTGGCGCTGGAAAGCGCCGTGGCGCTGGCGGACTATGTCGAGTCCGAGCCGGACCTGGAAGCGGCCTTTCGCAAATATGAGGATGCGCGGCGCACCGAAGTGCTCAAGCTGCAATCGGCGGCGCGCAACTCGCTCGAATGGTTCGAGGAAGTCGAACGATATCTCGGTTTGGATCCAGTTCAGTTCAACTATTCGCTGCTCACCCGCTCGCAGCGCATCAGCCACGAGAACCTTCGGATGCGCGACGCCGAATGGCTGGCGGGCGCCGAGGAATGGTTCCAGCGCAAGGCCGGCGCCGGCGGCAACATGCTGCGCCGCGCGCCGATGTTCGCGCCGTTCAAACTGCGCGACATGACGCTCGCCAACCGCATCGTTGTTTCGCCGATGGCGCAGTACAAGGCGGTCGACGGCTGCCCGACCGACTGGCATTTTGCTCACTATGCCGAGCGCGCCAAAGGTGGCGCCGGGCTGCTCTATATCGAGATGACCTGCGTTAGCCCGGAAGGGCGCATCACGCCTGGATGCCCGGGCTTCTACAAGCCGGAGCATGAGGTCGCCTGGAAACGGCTGGTCGATTTCGTCCATGCCGAAACGGAGGCCAAGATTTGCGCCCAGATCGGCCATTCCGGCGCCAAGGGCTCGACCCGCGTCGGCTGGGAAGGAACCGACGTGCCGTTGCCTTCCGGCAACTGGCCGGTGATGGCGCCGTCGGCCGTGGCATGGTCGCCGCAGAACCAGGTGCCGAAGGCGATGGACCGCGCCGACATGGACATGGTCCGCGACCAATTCGTCGCTTCGGCTCAGATGGCCGGGCGTTGCGGCTTCGACATGCTGGAGATCCATGCCGCGCATGGCTATCTGCTGTCGGCCTTCATCACGCCGCTGACCAATCGGCGCACCGACGAGTATGGCGGCTCGCTGGAAAACCGCATGCGCTATCCGCTGGAGATCTTCCGCGCGGTGCGCGCGGTGTGGCCGTCGGAAAAACCGATCTCGATGCGCATCTCGGCCAATGACTGGGTCGGCATCGAAGGCGTGACGCCGGCGGACGCCGTCGAGATCGCAAAGCTGCTGCGTGAAGCCGGCGTCGATCTCTGCGACGTCTCGGCCGGACAGACGTCCATCGCCGCCAAGCCGGTCTATGGCCGCATGTTCCAGACGCCGTTCTCCGACCGCATCCGCAACGAGGTAGGCATGGCGACGATGGCGGTCGGCAACATTTACGAGCCGGACCATGCCAACTCGATCCTGATGGCCGGCCGCGCCGATCTTGTGGCGCTGGCAAGGCCGCATCTTGCCGATCCCTACTGGACGCTGCATGCGGCGGTGACGCTCGGCGACCGCGGCGTCAAATGGCCCGATCCCTATCTGCCGGGACGCGACCAGATCTACCGGCTGGCGGAGCGCGAAGCGGCAGCGGGGCTGAAGGTATGAGCGCCGCGCGGGCAATCGAGGGCAAGCACGCGCTGGTCACCGGCGGCGGCTCCGGCGTCGGCAAAGCCATCGCGCTGGCGCTGGCGGAAGCCGGTGTGGCGGTTACCATCTGCGGCCGGCGCGAAGCGGCGCTGGCCGATGTTTCGAAGGGAAGCGACCGCATCTTCGCCATCGTGGCGGATGTCACGAATGAAGCCGAGATGACGGCCCTCCACGAGAAGGCGCAAGCCACGCGCGGACCGTTCGACATCGTCGTCGCCAATGCGGGCATGGCCGGCAGCGCGCCGGCGCACAAGACGTCTTTGGCCGGCTGGCAGCGCACGCTCGACGTCAACCTCACTGGCGCCTTCCTGACGGTCAAGCCGGCGCTGGCCGGCATGCTCGCGCGGAAGGCAGGCCGTATCGTCTTCGTCGCCTCGACCGCCGGGCTGAAAGGCTATGCCTATGTCGCGCCCTATGTGGCCGCCAAGCATGGCGTCGTCGGGCTGATGCGCGCCTTGGCCGCCGAGACCGCCAAGTCGGGCATGACGGTCAACGCCGTCTGTCCCGGTTTTGTCGAAACCGACATGCTGGAAGAATCCGTCCAACGCATCGTCGAAAAGACCGGGCGGTCGGCAGCGGAAGCAAGGCAGAGCCTGTCGGCGACGAACCCGCAGGGACGCTTCATCCAGCCGGACGAGGTCGCAGACACGGTGCTGTGGCTGTGCAGCGATGCGGCGCGATCGATCACCGGACAGGCAATCTCCATTTCCGGAGGCGAGACATGGTAGCGGGACCGACCTCCACCGGGCCGGGCAAGGAGAGGCTGCGGTTGTGGATCCGACTGCTGCGCGCCTCGCGCACCATCGAGGCGGAGCTGCGCGAACGGCTGAAGAAGGAATTCGACACCACGCTGCCGCGCTTCGACGTGATGGCGGCGCTCTATCGCGTGCCGGAAGGGATGCTGATGAGCGACCTGTCGCGCTTCCTTCTGGTCTCGAACGGCAATGTGACGGGCATCGTCGACCGGCTGGTTTCGGAAGGGCTGGTGACGCGCGCGCGCCGCAACGGCGACCGCCGCACCTCGATGGTGCGGCTGACCGAGGAAGGCAGCAAAGCTTTCGCGAGGATCGCGGCCGTGCATGAGGGCTGGGTCGGCGAGCTGCTCGGCGATGTCAGCGAGGAAGAAGCGAAGCGGCTCACCGGAATGCTGAAATCGTTTCGCAGCAATTGGGAGGGACGCGAATGAGCGCCATGGCAAAGCTCAAGCCGAAGCATTTTCTCTGGGAGGTCGAACGCAAAGTCGCGAAAATCCGGCTCGACCGCCCTGAGCGCAAGAACCCGCTGACCTTCGACAGCTATGCCGAGCTGCGCGACACGTTTCGCGACCTGGTCTATGCCGAGGATGTCGATGCGGTCGTGTTCCTGCCCAATGGCGGTAATTTCTGCTCGGGCGGCGATGTCCACGACATCATCGGACCGTTGATTAAGATGGACATGAAGCAGCTGCTGGCCTTCACGCGCATGACGGGCGATTTCGTCAAGGCGATGCTGAATTGCGGCAAACCCATCATCTCCGCCGTCGACGGCGTGGCTGTCGGCGCCGGCGCGATCATCGCCATGGCCTCGGACATCCGCATTGCGACGCCGGAGGCAAAGACCGCCTTCCTGTTCACCCGCGTCGGGCTCGCCGGCTGCGACATGGGCGCCTGCGCGATCCTGCCGCGCATCATCGGCCAGGGCCGCGCCGCCGAGCTGCTCTACACCGGCCGCACCATGAGCGCCACCGAGGGCGAGCGCTGGGGATTCTACAACCGGCTGGTCGACGCGGCAGCGCTCGAAGCCGACGCGCTCGACATGGCGGCGCGCATCGTTTCCGGCCCGACCTTCGCGCATGGCATCACCAAGACGCAGCTCAACCAGGAATGGTCGATTGGCCTCGACCAGGCGATCGAGGCGGAAGCGCAAGCGCAGGCGATCTGCATGCAGACCGGCGATTTCGAGCGGGCCTACAAGGCGTTCGTGGCGAAGGAAAAGCCGGTGTTCGAGGGGAATTAGCGATGGGTGCGTTATTGGCAACGCTGGCGGGACAGCGCCCCCCTCTGTCCTGCCGGACATCTCCCCCACTTGGGGGGAGATCAGCCGTCGCGTCCGCTTTCGCCAGTTTTCAACGTTGCAAGGATGGCGCCGGCGCCCGAGCTGCCAATCTCCCCCCTTGTGGGGGAGATGTCCGGCAGGACAGAGGGGGGCGCCGTGGAGCTCGACGATTGAAGCACAGCGGAGGCACCTATGCCTGACCGTTCCTTCCTCAACTGGCCCTTCTTCGAGGACCGCCACCGGAACCTCGCCGAAACCCTCGACGCCTGGTGCGCGAAGAACCTGCCGGTCGATCACCACGACGTCGATGCCGCATGCCGCGACCTCGTCGCCAAGCTCGGCCGCGATGGCTGGCTGAAGCCGACGGCGCTCGACCTGGCCAACCCCGGACCGCTCGACGTGCGCACGCTCTGCATCACCCGTGAGACGCTCGCCCGCCACGATGGCCTCGCCGACTTCGCCTTCGCCATGCAGGGCCTGGGCACCGGCGCGATCTCGCTGTTCGGCACGCCGGAGCAGCAGCGCTGGCTGGAAAAGACGCGAGCCGGCGAGGCGATCTCGGCCTTCGCGCTGTCGGAGCCGCGCTCGGGATCGGACGTCGCCAACATGGAAATGACCGCCACGCGCGACGGCGACAAATACATCCTTTCAGGCGAAAAGACCTGGATCTCCAACGGCGGCATCGCCGACCTCTTTGTCGTCTTCGCCCGCACCGGCGACGCGCCGGGCGCCAAGGGGATTTCGGCCTTCATCGTGCCTGGCGACGCGAAGGGTCTCGGCATCGCCGAACGGCTCGAGGTCATTGCCCCTCACCCGCTGGCGCGGCTGTCCTTCGACAATGTCCGCATCCCAACTTCCGCCCTGATCGGCAAGGCCGGCGACGGTTTCCGCATCGCCATGTCGGTGCTCGACGTGTTCCGCTCGACTGTTGGCGCGGCAGCGCTTGGCTTCGCGCGACGCGCGCTGGACGAGAGCGTCAAGCGCGCCGCGGAACGCAAAATCTTCGGTGCGCCGATGGCGGAGTTGCAGATGGTGCAGGGCCACATCGCCGACATGGCGCTGGATGTCGACGCCGCCGCGCTGCTCATCTATCGCGCAGCATGGACCAAGGACATGGGCGCCGCGAGGGTGACGCGCGAGGCGGCCATGGCGAAGCTCTTCGCCACCGACAAGGCGCAGGAGGTAATCGACAAGGCGGTGCAACTGCATGGCGGCGACGGCGTGCGCAAGGGCCATATCGTCGAGAGCCTCTATCGCGAGATCCGGGCGCTGCGCATCTATGAGGGCGCCTCGGACGTGCAGAAGGTGGTGATCGCCAGACAGGTCATGGGCGCGGCGTGAAACCTTTGCCAACCGCATCTGAAATAGGGGGAGACATGCACACCATCCTGCAGCCTGAGGGCTGGGCCAAACCGGTCGGCTATGCCAATGGCGTGGCCGCGCGTGGCCGGCTTGTCTTTATCGGCGGCCAGGTCGGCTGGAACGCCGAGTGCAAATTCGAGACCGACGACTTCGTCGGCCAGGTGCGCCAGACGCTCGCCAACGTCGTCGCCGTGCTGGCCGAAGCCGGCGGCGAGCCGCGGCACATCACCTCGATGACCTGGTACTTCACCGACAAGGCCGAATATGTCGGCAACCTCAAAGGCATCGGCGAGGCCTATCGCGCCTTGATTGGCCGGCATTTTCCGGCGATGGCGGCCATGCAGGTGGTGGCGCTGGTCGAGGACCGCGCCAAGGTCGAGATCCAGGCGACCGCGGTCATACCTGACTGACTACTGACGCAGCCCGGCCTGCTTCAGGAGCGGCAGAACGCGATCGCAGAAATAGGGCAGCTCCTGCATGTAGTTGACGAAGGACAGCGCGATGCCCTGATAGCCATGCGCGGCGATGGAAGCCATGTCGGCGGCGATCGTTTCAGGGGTGCCGATCAGCGGGTAGGTTCCGGCGCCGCCGGCGAAGCGCTGGCGGTAGCGGTCATAGGCGTGCTGGTCATGCGACTGCGAGAATTCCTTCTTGCCGGTCATATGCGCGTCGACCGCCTCGTGGTCGGCCATCGTGACGGCATAGCGCGTGTAATAGGCCTGCGCCTCTTCCATCGTCGGGCGGCAGACGACATGCGCGACCGTATAGACGCCGACGTTGCGGCCGACCTTGTCGGCACGTTCGCTGATGTCGGTGACATGCTTGCCGGCATCACTCATCTCGGAGAAGGTCGTGAACAGATAATCGCATCGGGCGGCGGCGAAGTCGCGGCCGGGGCCTCCGAAAGCGGCATTCATGGTCACTGGACGCGGCACCTGCAGGCTGGCCGGCCGGCTCACCGCCTCCTTCAGGCGATAGTAGGCGCCCTCATAATCGAGCGGCTCGCTCGAAGCGTAAAGCCGCTCCAGGATCTCGATCCATTCGGCCGCCTGGTCGTACCCCTTCTCGACCAGCGGCGTGCCGAACATCCCGAATTCCTTCGGGTTCCAGCCGCAGACGATGTTGAGCCCCGCGCGGCCCTGGCTGATATGGTCGACGGTGGCAAGCGCCTTGGCGGCGTAGAGCGGGTGTACCAGCGGCACATGCACCGTCATGAACAGGCCGATCTGCTCGGTCGCCGCGGCAAGGGCTGCCGCCCAGGTGAAGGTCTCGAAGGAGAATTCGCGCACCTTGTTGCGGCCGCCGAAGCCACGCCAGCGCGCGATCGGCAGCATGAACTCCAACCCGGCGCGGTCGGCGATCTGGGCCGCCGTCAGATTGTCCTGCCAGCTTGCCGTCCAGCGCTCCGGCACGTCGGTAATGGCAAGCCCGCCATCCGCATTGGTCGAGAAGACGCCAAGCTTCAGTCTGTTCGGGCCATGCAGGGGATGCGCTTTGATCATCTTGGAAACTCTCGGGCGGAACGCCACACGCTAGGCCGGCGTGAAAATATTTCAAGCATGAAATAGCTTCGCCTCGTCGTCGTTTGTGGATATGGATTGGGCAACATGAAAAGGGGATCGGCATGAGCGAGTTCCGCCAGAAATGCATCAGCAGGACCAACCTCGTCGGGTCCTTTGCCGCCATTCCCCATCCGGTCGCCGTCGAGGTGATGGCATCGTCCGGCCTCGATTTCCTCTGCATCGACTGGGAACATGCGCAGATTTCGCGCGAGACGATCGAAGCCATGGTGCGGGCGGCCGACGTGCATCGCGTGCCGGCCATGGTGCGCGTTCCCGGCCATGCGCCGGAGGCGATCCAGGCGGCGCTGGACAGCGGCGCGCAGGGCGTGCTCGTGCCGCGTGTCTCCACCGCAGAGCAGGCGGCGATGGCCGTCAAGGCCTCGCGCTATCCGCCGCTCGGCGAGCGCGGCGTCGGCCCCGGACGCGCCGCCGGCTATGGCTATCGCATCCCCGAATATCTTGCCGTCGCCAATGGGCGGATCGTCGTCGCGGTCCAGGTCGAGACAGCGGAAGGTCTCGCCAGCATCGAGGCGATCGCGGCCGTCGACGGCATCGACCTGATCTTCGTCGGCGCGGGCGATCTCTCGGTGTCGATCGACGCAGTCGGGCCTGCCGGCACAGACAAGCTCAATGCGGCGATCAAGAGCATCATCGGCGCAGCGCTGGCACAGGGCAGGACCGCCGGCATATTCTGCGCCAGCCCGCAGAATGTCGGCCGATGGGGCGCCCTCGGCGCGAGCTTCTTCATGCTGGCCAGCGACACGATGTTTCTTGGCGCCGGCGCGGCGGCCAATTTTGCCGCGGCGCGCGACGAGCTGGCGTAAAAGGGACGCGACCCGCATCCGTTGGGCAGCAGGGGCGCCAAATTTTTTAAGCTTAAAACTTTTGCCTTGAAAAGCGCGGCACTTTGGATAGCATCCTGATGGCGGCTGCCACGGCAGGTTTTCCTGTCAGTCCGTCGCCGCCCGGGTGGAAGGGGTTTCAGTCCTTGTCGTTTGTGTTGCCCCAGTCGTCGTCCAGTGCGCGCTATGCCTTCGATGGCGTTCGCGCCCAGATTCGCGACCTGCACACGGAAAACATCGCCAACCTCGCGGTCCGCGCGCGGGAGCTCGGCGACGTCATCGCGCTCTGGTACGGCGAAGGCGATGTGGTGACGCCGGCCTTCATCCGCGACGCGGCAAAAGCGGCCTTCGACGAAGGCCTGACCTTCTACGTCCCCAACATGCGCGGGCATGGCCCGCTGAACGAAGCGCTGTCGGAATACCAGACGCGCATCCATGGCCGCCCGATCCCGATCGCACGCACCACGGTAACGCCGGGCGGCATGCAGGCGCTGTATCTTGCCCTGGAGCTGCTCGTCGATACCGGCACCAATGTCGTCTATGTCGCGCCGCAATGGCCCAACATCCACAACTCCATCCACCTGATCGGCGGCGAGCCGCGGCCGTTCGCCCTCGACTTCAAGGATGATTGGCGGCTCGACCTCGACCGGCTGTTCGCCACCTGCGACGCGCGCACCCGCGCGATCTTCCTGTCGACGCCGTCGAACCCGACCGGCTGGACCGCGTCACGCGAGGAGATGCAGGCGCTGCTGGACTTCAGCCGGCGCACCGGCATCTGGATCATTTCCGACGAGGTCTATGGCCGGCTCTATTTCGACGGCGACGTCGCGCCCTCGATCCTGCAGATCGCCGAGGACGGCGACCGGGTGCTGTCGGTCAACAGTTTCTCGAAAGCCTGGGCGATGACCGGCTGGCGCATAGGCTGGCTGGCGCATCCGTCGGGCGTGGCCGACCAGCTCGGCGCCATGACGCAATACATCAACAGCGGCACCGCCGCGCCGATCCAGGCCGGCGCCGTGGCGGCGATCCGCCAGGGCGAGCCGCTGGTCGAAGACATCAGGCAACGGATCAGGACCGGCCTCGACCTCGCTTATGACCGGCTGGCCCGGATCCCCGGCGTCATCCTGCCGAGAAAACCGCGCGGCGGCATGTACGCATTCTTCGCCATGGAGGGCGAAGCCGATGCGCGGCAGGTCTGCGCCAGGATCCTGGAGACGGCGCGCGTCGGGCTGGCGCCCGGTCACCTGTTTGGAAATTCGGCGGCGGCATTCCTGCGCATGTGTGTGTGCCGCGACAGCGTTCAGATAGAAACGGCGCTCGAGCGCATGGTCGCCGCCATGAATTGACGCCCCGCTGGGAGGCGGGACGGCAACAAACCGTGCGGGGCGAGCCCCGCCCGATCGACAACAGAGGGAAGACCCAGAGGGAAAACCAATGAGCTTTACGCGTCGCAATCTGCTTGTTCTGGCCGCCGCCATCGGCATCGCCGCCGGCCCCGCCACCGCCTATGCCGCCGATGTGCTCAATGTAGGCGCCTACCCGACCAATCCGCCTTTCGAATACAAGAACGAGAGCGGCACTTTCGAGGGCTTCGAGGTCGACATTGTCAACGAAGCGGCCAAGCGCATCGGCATGACCACCGATATCGCCGATCTCGGCTTCCAGGCGCTGTTCGCGGCTGTCAGTTCCAACCGCATCGATGTCGCAATCTCGTCGATCACCATCACACCGGAGCGGTTGAAGACGCTCTCCTTCACCCAGCCCTACTATGATTCCGACATGGGCATCGCCACCAAGACCGACAGCGCGATCAGCAAGGAAGCCGACCTCAAGGGCAAGGTCGTCGGCGTGCTCTCCGGCTCGACCGGCGAGACCTGGGTCAAGGACCATCAGGCAGCCGACGGCTTCAGCGACGTCAAGGGCTACGACACGCAGCAGAACCTGCTGCTCGACCTCAGCGCCGGCCGCGTCGATGCCGCCGTCAGCGACATCCCCGGCATGCAGTATTCGTTCCAGAAGATGAAGGACCTCGTCGTCAAGGAACGCATCAAGACCGGCGAGCAGTACGGCTTGATGATGAGCAAGGACCATCCGCTGCTCGGCAAGCTCAACGACGCGCTGACGGCGATGAAGAAGGACGGCACGCTGGCCGCCATCCACAAGAAGTGGTTCGGCACCGACGCGCCGGCCGATTCCTCGACGGTCAAGGAAATGCCGCTGCCCAAGGCCTGAGCGGCCACCGGCAAAACGAGCGACGTGCCGGCTCCAAAGGCCGGCACGTCTTGTTTGACGCGTGACGTCCCCGGACCACCACGCTTTCGGCCAATCCGATTTCGATAGTCCGGGTCCTGTCAGGGCATCGCATGACGCAACACGGTCCGGGAACGCTCCCATGTCGCTGATCGACACCTTCTTCAATCCCGAGGTCATTGCGTCGAGTTTGCCGGCGCTGCTGCGCGGCTTCCTCAACACGCTGCTGCTGGGGATCATGAGCATCGTCATCGGCATCGCGGTGGGGCTGGCGATCAGCCTGCTGCGGCTCTACGGACCGAAGCCGCTGCGGTGGCTGGCCATCGGCTATACCGACATCTTCCGCGCCCTGCCGGTGCTGGTGGTGCTGATCCTGATCTATTACGCCCTGCCCTTCCTCGGCATCCGCCTGTCATCCTGGGCATCGGCCGTGACTGCGTTCGCCATCATCATGTCGGCCTATTCGGCCGAGGTTTTCCGCTCCGGCATCGAAAGCATTCCGAAGGGCCAGTTCGAGGCGGCGCAGGCGCTCGGCCTCCCCTTCATGCTCACCTTGCGCAAGGTGGTGCTGCCGCAGGCGATCCGCGTGGTCATCCCGCCGATGACCAGCAACTGCGTCTCGATGTTCAAGGATACCTCGCTCGCCTCGACGGTGGCGCTGCCGGAACTTCTGAAGGAAGCGACCAACGCGCAATCGCTCTACGCCAACCCCTCGCCGCTGATCGGGGCCGCGTTGGTCTACCTCATCTTCCTCTGGCCGATGGTGCGCCTCGTCAGCCTGCTCGAGCGCCGCTTCAAGGACGAGAAAGCGCGCTGACCGCCATCGATACCCGTCCCCCCGCCCAAGTCCCTCGCAGGAGCCTGCCCCGTGAACAAGCATCAGACCGACAGCACCAGCGCCGCCTTCCCGGTCGAAAAGATCCGCGCCATGTTTCCCGCCTTGCAGCGGGCCGGCGATTTCATCTTCATGGACAATGCCGCGGGCGCCCAGATCCCGCAAAGCGTGCTCGATGCGGTGACCAACCATCTGGTGTCGCACAATGTGCAGCGCGGCGGCCGCTATGGCCGCAGCGTCACCGTCGACCAGTCGGTCGCGACGGCGCGCGAGAGCGTCGCGCTCCTGATCAACGCCTACAGCCCGTCCGAAATCTGCTTCGGCATGAACGCGACCTCGTTCATCCGCCTGGTCAGCCTCGGCATCGGCCAGATGCTCGCCAAGGACGCGGATGGGGGACGCGACGAGATCATCGTCACCGACATGGATCACGACGCCAACATCGCCACCTGGTTGGCGCTGGAGCCGGCCGGCGCGAAGTTCAAATGGTGGCGCATGCGCGAGGACGGCAATCTGCATGTCGATGACCTCAAGCCGCTGGTGTCGGAGCGCACCCGCCTCGTCGCCTGCACGGTGACGGCGCATTCGATCGGCTCGATCGTCGACGTCGCCTCGGTGGCCAGGATCGCGCATGCGGCGGGCGCCGAAGTGTTCCTCGACTGCGTGCATTACGGACCGCACGGGCTGATGGACGTGCAGGCCTGGGACTGCGACTATCTCGTGTGCTCCGGCTACAAGAATTTCTCGCCGCATATGGGCTTCCTGTGGGGCCACTTCGACACGCTGAAGCGGCTGCCGACCTTCCGCGAGGATTTCATTCCCGACGAACCGCCCTACAAGGTCGAGGCCGGCACCTTCATCTACGAGAACGTGTCGGGCATGGACGCGGCGGTGCGCTACCTGGAATCGATCGGCCGCAATTTCCTGCCCGAGAACAACCGCTCGCGCCGCGACAACATCGTCGCCGGCATGAACGCCATCCGTGACTACGAGCTGGTGCTGGCGCGCGAGATGATGAAGGTGCTGAAGGACGGCAATGCCACGATCTACGGCGTCGCCGACGAGGCGCGCATCACCGAGCGCGTGCCGACCTTCTGCTTCAATATCGGCAAGCTTTCGCCGCAGCGGATCGTCGAGGAGATGGCGGCCATGCAGATCGGCATCCGCGACGGCCACATGTATGCGCCGCGGCTGATGAAGCGGCTCAACCTGTCGATGGACAGCGGCGCGATCCGCGCCTCGCTTGTGCACTACAACACGGTGGAGGAAGTGCACAAATTCGGTGAGGCGCTGCGGGCGATCATCGCGAAGTTGTCGTGATCCCGACCACCTCCGCGTCGTCATCCAAGGAGCGAAGCGACGCGCGCAGACCCGAGGATCCATTCCGTGACGTCGATGCGTTGCCACGGTGCAGAACTCTGCTCCGCTGCGTTTGTGACCTGGGTAACGGCATGGATTCTAGGGTCTGCGCGCTGCTTCGCAGCGCTCCGCCCTAGGATGACGACCTCTGGGGTCACCGCCCTCTGGGACAGCGACCTGTGGCCCTAAGCCGCTTTCTTCGCAAGCCTCGCCTTGATGCTGGCGATGTCGGCGCGGGGCGTCGCGGCGAACAGCGTCTTGGTATAGGCATGCTTGGGGTCGGAGAAGACCTCGTCGCGCGGACCGTATTCGACCGCTTCGCCGAAATACATCACCATCACATCGTCGGCGATGTAGCGCACCACCGAGAGGTCGTGGCTGATGAAGACGTAGGTCAGTTGGAACTCGTCCTGCAGGTCGGCGAGCAGGTTGAGCACCTGCGCCTGCACTGAAAGGTCGAGCGCCGAGACCGGCTCGTCCAGCACCAGGAGGCTCGGGTTCAGCATCAGCGCGCGGGCGATGGCGATGCGCTGGCGCTGGCCGCCCGAGAACATGTGCGGATAGCGGTTGTAGTGCTCGGGTCCGAGGCCGACCTTCTTAAGCATTTTCATCGCCAGGTCGCGCCGTTCCTCGGCCGGCTTGTCAGTGTTGATGAGGAGCGGCTCGCCAAGCACGTCGCCGATCTTCTGGCGCGGGTTGAGCGAGCCGTAAGGGTTCTGGAACACGATCTGCACCTTGCGGCGCATCTCCTTGGTGAGCCCGTCCCTGGCGATGTCGACCTTGTTGCCGTCGATGAACAGCTCGCCTGACGTCGCCGGATCGATGAGCGTGATGATGCGGGCGAGCGTGGACTTGCCGCAACCGCTCTCGCCGACGATCGCCAGCGTCTTGCCCTTCTCGACGCTGAAGGAAACGCCCTTCACCGCATGCACGGTGCGCGCGCCGCGGAACAGGCCGCCGCCGACATGGTAGTCGCGCTTGATGTCCTTGCCCTCGACGACCTTGGTCATGCGCCGGCTCCTGAAGGCGCGGCCTCGAACAGCATGTCCGTGACGGTCGGCAGCCGGTCGCCGACGGCGTTTTCCGGCAGCGCCGAGAGCAGCGCGCGCGTGTAGTTGCTCTTCGGCGATTCAAACAGCGACAGCACGTCGGCCTCTTCCATCTTGCGGCCCTTGTACTGGACGATGACGCGGTCGGCGGTTTCGGCCACCACGCCCATATTGTGAGTAATCATGATCAGGCCCATGCTGTATTTGGCCTGCAGCGAGACCAGCAGATCGAGGATCTGTTTCTGGATGGTGACGTCGAGCGCGGTGGTCGGCTCGTCGGCGATCAGGAGCTTCGGATTGCAGGCGATCGCCATCGCGATCATGACGCGCTGGCACTGGCCGCCCGACATCTGGTGCGGGAAGGAGTTCAGCCGGTCGGCGGGATCCGGGATGCCGACCTGCTTGAAGAGCTCGATGGCGCGTGCCCGGCGCTGGGCCTTGTCCATGCCCATATGGAAGCGCAGCACTTCCTCGATCTGGAAGCCGACGGTGAAGCAGGGATTGAGGCTGGCAACCGGCTCCTGGAAGATCATGGCGACGTCCTTGCCGATGATCTTGCGGCGGTCGGCCGGGCTGATCTTCAACAGGTCGCGGCCGTTGAAATTCATGCGGTCGGCGGTGACGGTCGCCGTCCATGGTAGGAGGCCCATCACGGCCAGCATCGACACCGATTTGCCGGAGCCGGATTCGCCGACGATGGCGAGCACCTCGCGCTCGTCGACATGGAGCGAGACGCCGTCGACGGCGCGGAACGGACCCGACGCGGTCTGGAATTCGACGACGAGGTTCTGGATGTCGAGCAGCGCCATCACGACCTCCTGAGCTTGGGATCAAGCGCATCGCGCAGGCCGTCGCCGATCAGGTTGATGGCAAGCACGGTGATGAGGATGGCGAGGCCGGGGAAGGTGACCACCCACCAGGCGCGCAGGATGAACTCGCGCGCCGAGGCAAGCATGGTGCCCCATTCCGGCGTCGGCGGCTGCGCGCCGAGACCGAGGAAGCCGAGCGCGGCCGCTTCGAGGATGGCGTTGGAGAAGGACAGCGTGCCCTGGACGATCAGCGGCGCCAGGCAGTTGGGCAATATGGTGGCGAGCATCAGCCTGAGATGGCCGGCGCCGGCGACTTTCGCCGCCACGACATATTCTCGGCTCTTCTCAGCCATCACGGCGGCGCGCACCAGGCGGGCGAAATGCGGCTGCAGGACGAGCGCGATCGCCAGCATGGCGTTGAACAGGCCGGGCCCGAGGATCGTCACCAGCACCAGCGCCAGCAGCAGCGACGGGAAGGCCAGGATCAGGTCCATGACGCGCATGATCGCGACGTCGACCCAGCCGCGGAAATAGCCGGCGAGCAGGCCGAGCGTGATGCCGCCAGTGAGCGCCAGCGTGACCACCACCGCGCCGATCAGCAGCGAGAAGCGTGCGCCATAGAGCAGGCGCGAGAGGATGTCGCGGCCGACCGGATCGGTGCCGAGCAGATATTGCGTCGAGCCGCCTGCCTGCCAGGCGGGCGGCCTGAGGAACGCGGTCTTGTCCTGCACGTCGGGCGCATAGGGCGCGAGCAGCGGTGCGAAGAGGGCCGCCAGCACCAAAAGGATGAACACGAACAGGCCGATGACGGCGCCGCGGTTCACCGAGAAATAGTGCCAGAAGGTTTTTAGCCCGGTGAGGCGATCCGGACTTCCGGCGGCCATCGGAGCGATTTCGGTCTGGGTCATTTATGCCGCCCTGATGCGTGGGTTGATGACGGCATAGAGCACATCGACGATGAGGTTCACCGCCATGACGATGAGCGCGATCAAAAGCAGGCCCGACTGCACGACGACATAGTCGCGCTTGAAGATGGAATCGACCATCCATTTGCCGATGCCCGGCCAGGCGAAGATGGTCTCGGTGAGGATGGCGCCGGCCAGCAGCGTGCCGACCTGCAGGCCGATGGTGGTGACGACCGGGATCAGCGCGTTGCGCAGCGCATGCACGCCGATGACGCGCGCCCCCGAAAGGCCTTTGGCGCGGGCGGTGCGGACATAGTCCTCGCCCAGCACCTCGAGCATCGCCGAGCGCGTCTGGCGCGCGATCACCGCCAGCGGAATGGTGCCGAGCACGATCGCCGGCAGGACGAGGTGGCTAAGCGCGGAGCGGAACGCGTCCCACTTGCCGTGGAGCAGGCTGTCGATGGTCATGAAGCCGGTGATCGGCTTGAAGAAAAACTGCAGGCCGATGCGGCCCGAGACCGGCGTCCAGCCGAGATAGCCGGAAAAGAAGATGATGAGCAAAAGGCCCCACCAAAAGATCGGCATCGAATAGCCGACAAGGGCCGTGCCCATCAGCGACTGGTCGAACCATGAGCCGCGCTTGACGGCGGCGAAGATGCCGGCGGGGATGCCGATCACCATGGCGAAGATCATGGCGAAGAAGGAGAGTTCCAGCGTCGCCGGGAAGAGCGTCTTGAACTCCTCGAGCACTGGGCGCTTGGACGAGATGGAAACGCCGAAATCGCCGGTGGCGACCTCACCGACATAGCGCGCATACTGCTCCCAGATCGGCAGATTGTAGCCGAACTGTTGCTTGAGCTCTTCATAGCGGGCGGGGGCGACGCCATGCTCGCCGGCCATGGCCAGGATCGGATCGCCGGGCAGCAGCCGGACAAAGGCGAAGGCACAGATGGTGATACCGACCAAAGTCGGGATCAGGAGGGCGATTTTGTTGAGAAGATATCGGAGCATCGTCAAATGGAGCGGGGCGGCGCTGGAATTAGCGCCGCCCCGTTCGCAATATTATTCGGCCTTGTCAACGCCGTCGAAGCGGTGAATGCCGAGCGGGTCCATCTTAAAGCCGCTGACATTGTTGCGAACGACCGCGTAGACCTGGCTGTGAGCCAGCAGGAAAGCCGGAGCCTGCTTGGCGAAGATCACCTGCGCCTGCTCATAGAGCTTGGTGCGCTCGGCCTGGTCGCTGGTCTTCTTGGCCTTCTGGATCAGGTCCTCGAAGTCCTTGTCGCACCAGCTGGAGTAGTTCGAGACGCCGACGGCGGAGCAGGCGAAGAGAGTGGCGAAGAAGTTGTCCGGATCGCCATTGTCGCCGGTCCAGCCGATCTGGAAGGCGCCCGGACGGTCCTTCTTCTTGCCTTCCTCGCGATACTTCGTCCATTCGTAGTTGACGATGGTCGCCTTGACGCCGACCTTGGCCCAGTCGGCCTGGATCAGCTCGGCGGCGCGTTGGAAGTTCGGGTTATACGGGCGAACGCGGTCGGAAGCCCAGAGCTGGATTTCCTTCAAGCCGGCAGCCTCGAGCACCTTCTTGGCCTCATCCGGATTGTAGGCGTCGGTCTTCACGTCCTTGTCCCACGACCACATGGTCGGCGGGATGAGGTTTTCGGCCGGTGTGGCGCCGGCATCCTGGAACAGCGACTTGATCAGCGCCTCCCGGTCGATCGCCTGGTTGAGCGCGTGGCGCACTTCCGGCTTGTCGAGCGGCGGGATCGTGGTGTTGTAGCTCATATAGCCGATGTTGAGGCCGGCCTGATCCATCAAGGTCACGTCCTTGTTGGCCTTGATGGTGGCGATGTCGGCCGGATTCGGATACGGAGCCACGTCGCACTCGCCGGCCAGCACCTTCTGGATGCGGGCGGTCGCGTCAGGCGTGATGGCGAAGACCAGATCGTCGATCTTTTCCTTGCCCTTGAAATAATCCGGATTGGCCGCATAGCGGATGACGGCGTCGAGCTGGTAGTCGACGAACTGAAACGGACCGGTGCCGATCGGCTTGGTCGAGAAGTCGGCCATCTTGCCGTCCTTCTCGAGCTGATCGGCATATTCCTTCGACACGATCGAGGCGAAGTCCATGCCGAGATTGGCCAGCATCGGCGCGTTCGGCTCGGTCAGCGTCAGCTTGACGGTGAGGTCGTCGACCTTCTCCCACTTGGCGACATATTTCGGCATGTCCATGCCGGTGTAATAGTCCCAGGTGAGGTTCGGCAGATACTTGTCGCCGTTCCACGGGTTCTGCTTGTTGAACTGGCGATCGAAGGAGAAGACGACGTCATCGGCGTTGAGGTCGCGCGTCGGCTTGAAATAATCGGTGGTCTGGAACTTCACACCCGGATGCAGATGGAAAGTGTAGACAAGGCCGTCGTCGGAAATTTCCCATTTGTCGGCAAGACCGGGCTCGATCTCCGTGCCGCCATGCTTGAACTCGACCAGTCGCGAATAGACCGTGCGCGACGAAGCGTCGAAGTCGTTGCCGCCGGTCGTCGTGCCGGGGTCGAAATTGGCCGGCGACGCTTCCGAGCAATAAACGAGCGTCTTGGCACTGGCCATGCCGCTGAGGACGCTTGCAGCCAGCAACGCGGCTGCAAAAGTCATTGTCTTTTTCATTGAGCACTCCCTGATGTTCTCTCAAGCCCCTCTATCAGGCTCGCGAAGGGCGCATATAAGCACCGTTTCTTCGCCTTTGGAACACCTCGTGTGCGTACCCCATGGGAAGCAGGAAAAGAATCTAGATTATGCTCCAATAATAGAAAAAATAAGCATTCTTTTCCGCTCACAACATTATTAACGACGGCATTTTTTTATTGATCGGCTGTCTTGGGGAACGAGCCCGTGAGGCCGCGCCGCCGGACGTCCGCCTGCCCTCCAGGCTGACGCGGGAGGCCATCGAGGAGCGGATTTCGACGGCAAATCTTTCCCCGCCCTGCCGCTGGGGCAAGGCTTGCACGGTCGCAGATAGAGGCAATACATAGATGATGGGCGGGATTTCCCGGAAAATCCGAACCGGCGTGGAGGACGCTTCTTGCGGAAGCGGGCGCCCATATCGAAGGCGACAGGGAGAGACAGGTGGCAAAAGCAGCCAAGACGACAGGGCCGGCGAAAGCAAAAGCCAAGGCCGCTGAAAGCGATGCGCCCAAGGCTGCCAAGGCTGCCGCCGCGCCGAAGGTGAAGACGGCCGCGAAGGCAGCGCCCGCCAAGGCGGCAAGGCCGGCCGCCGCCAAACCCGCAGCGCCAAAGGCCAAGGCGGCAGCCGCGAAATCCACAGAGCCGGCCACCGCCAAATCTGCCTCGAAGGGCTTGCCGAAGGCGATCACCGAACTCACGGTTGGCCTGCCGGAGAAGCCGTGGTTGAAAAGCTATCCGAAGAACATGCCGGCAGAGATCGGCGCCCTGCCCTACAAGTCCATCGGCGAGTTCCTGGTCGGCGCCTGCAAGCAATTCGCCAGGCAGCCGGCCTTCGTGTGCATGGGCAAGTCAATCACTTATGCGGAGCTCGAGCGGCTGTCGGCCGCGTTCGGCGCCTACCTGCAGGCAAGAGGCCTGGAAAAGGGCGCGCGCGTGGCGCTGATGATGCCGAACGTGCTGCAATATCCGGTGGCGATGATGGCGGTGCTCCGCGCCGGCTACACGGTGGTGAATATCAACCCGCTCTACACGCCGCGCGAACTGGAACATCAGTTGAAGGATTCCGGCGCGCAGGCGATCGTCATCCTGGAAAACTTCGCCGGCACGCTGCAGGCGGTCATCGCCAGGACGCCTGTGAAGCATGTCATCGTCGCATCGATGGGCGACATGCTGGGCGGCCTCAAGGGCGCCATCGTCAACCTCGTCGTGCGGCGGGTGAAGAAGATGGTTCCGGCATGGTCGCTGCCCGGCCACGTCAAGTTCAACGCCGTGCTCAAGACCGGCGCGACCATCGCCTTCAAGCCGCCCACGGTCTCCGGCGACGACATCGCCTTCCTGCAATATACGGGCGGCACCACCGGCGTCTCGAAGGGCGCCGTGCTGCTGCATCGCAACGTGCTTTCGAACGTCGCGCAGAACTCGCTATGGGTGGAGGACGCCTATACGGTGAAGCCCAAGCCGGCGCATCAAAACTTCATCTGCGCGCTGCCGCTTTATCATATCTTCGCGCTGACGGTGAATGCACTGATGGGCATGCAGCAGGGCGCGCAGAACGTGCTGATCCCCAACCCGCGCGACATTCCGGGCTTCGTCAAGGAACTGGCGAAATACCCGATGCACATCTTCCCGGGCCTCAACACCCTGTTCAACGCGCTGCTCAACAATGAGGAGTTCCGCAAGCTGGACTTCAAGCCGCTGATCCTGACGCTGGGCGGCGGCATGGCGGTGCAGAAGGGCGTCGCCGAACGCTGGAAGGCGCTGACCGGCTGCCCGGTGAGCGAAGGCTACGGACTGTCCGAAACATCGCCGGTGGCCACCGCCAACAAATTCAGCTCCAGCGACTTCACCGGCACGATCGGCCTGCCGCTGCCTTCGACCGAGATCGCCATCCGCGATGACGACGGCAACAATGTGCCGCTTGGCGAGGTGGGCGAGATATGCATCCGCGGCCCGCAGGTGATGGCCGGCTACTGGAACCGGCCCGACGAGACCGCCAAGGTGATGACCAAGGACGGCTTCTTCAAATCCGGCGACATGGGCTTCATGGACGAGCGCGGCTACACCAAGGTCGTCGACCGCAAGAAGGACATGATCCTGGTCTCCGGCTTCAACGTCTATCCGAACGAACTGGAAGAGGTGGTGGCGCATCACCCTGGCGTGCTGGAAGCGGCCGCGATCGGCGTGCCGGACGAGCATTCCGGCGAAGTGCCTAAATTGTTCGTGGTCAAGAAGGATCCGGCGCTGACCGTCGAGGCGCTGATGGCTTATTGCCGCGAGAACCTGACCGGCTACAAGCGGCCGAGATACATCGAATTCCGCACCGAACTGCCGAAGACGCCGGTCGGCAAGATCCTGCGTCGCGCGCTGCGGGACCAGGCTTGAGCGATAGTGCGGCCAGCCTGAGGCGAGAGCCGGCGAAAGCGCTCGATCGGGCGGAGTTCATCAAGGCGAACATGCGGCTGGCGCCGGTGCCGTCAGTGCCGGAGGTCCGGCTTTATCAGGCGCATCCGGGCAGCGGCCTGCGGCGGCTGCTCGAACCGGAGGACGGTGACGAAGGCGAGGCAGAGCCACAGCCGCCCTACTGGGCCTACGCCTGGGCCGGCGGCGCGGTTCTGGCCCGCTATGTGCTGGACCGCCCGTCGATCGTGGCCGGCAAACGCGTGCTCGATCTCGGCGCCGGCTCGGGGCTGGTCGGCATCGCGGCGGCAAAAGCCGGGACGCGCGCGGTGATCGCAGCGGAGATCGACCGCAACGGGATCGTGGCGCTGAGCCTCAACGCGGAAGCCAATGGCGTCGCCATCCAGATATGCGAGGGGGATGTCACCGACGGTCCGCCGCCGGCGGTCGACTTGGTGCTCGCGGGCGATGTCTTTTACGCGCAGGATGTGGGGCAGCGGATGATGCCGTTCCTCGAACGCTGCCTGGCCGCCGGCATCGACGTGCTGGTCGGTGACCCCGGCCGTGCCTGGCTGCCGAGGTCGCGGCTCTGCCTGCTCGGCGAATACCATGTGCCGGATGTCGGCGGAAACGGCGGCGGCGAGCCGAAGCCAAGCGCGGTGTTCGCGCTTGTGGCCGAACCCGGTTAGCCCGCAGGCACGCTCATCCGCGCGGCAAGGAAATCCGGCAGGTCGGCGACCGAGTCCAGGATGACATCCGCCATCGGCGCCAACGAGTCGCGCGTGCCGGTGCCGGAAAGCACGCCCACCGCCAGGCCGCAGCCGCCGGCGCGCGCCATCTCCAGGTCATGGCGATTGTCGCCGACCATGGCGATCTCGCCCGGCTTCAGCCCGGTCAGATCGCAAAAGGCAATGACGGTGTCCGGCGCCGGCTTCGGGTTGGCCACGGCATCATAGCCGAAGGCGGCGTCGAAAAGCTGCGCGACACCGAGCGTGGCGAGTGTCTTCTCGGCGCCGCTGGTGGAATCATTGGTGGCGACGCCCATGCGGTAGGATCGCGTGTGCAGCGCCCGCAGCGAATCGAGAACGCCGGGAAGCGCCACCGCCATCGAGGAGCCCTGCACGGAGGTGATCTCGTTGAAGCGCGAAACGGCATGCATCTGGTCTTCGTCGGACAGGCGCGGAAACCACAGTTCGACGACGTCCATGTTCGAACCCGAGGCAAAGATCGAATCGGGCTTGAAGCGTTTCGTGACGAAGTCGAAGCCGGCGGCGGCGAGCAGGCGATCGGCCTTCCAGCGATCGCCTTCGGCGGCATCCATCGCCATGAAGTCCGCGACACCGAGCCAGGTTGCATTGAAGTCGACAAGCGTGCCGTCCTTGTCGAAGAGAATTCCCTTGATGTCTGCCAATCCTTTTACTCCGAACCGCGCAAGTGGTGGATGTGTCCCACCAGACCGGCAGTCGAGGCGTCGCGGTTTGCGGCAGTCTCCTTGCCCTCAACGACAGGCAGCAGGCCTGTCGCCAGTTCCTTGCCGAGCTCGACGCCCCATTGATCGAAGGAATTGATGTTGAAAAGCGTGCCCTCGGCGAAGACGCGATGCTCGTAGAGCGCGATTATACGGCCCAACGTGCGCGGATCGAGCTTGCGGTAGAGGATGGTGAGCGAGGGGCGGTTGCCTGAGAAGACGCGGTGCGGCGCGATGCGGTCGACATCGGCCGGTTTCATGCCCTTGGCCAGCATCTGCGCGCGCGCTTCTTCCAGCGTGCGGCCCTTCATGAAGGCCTCCGATTGCGCCAGGCAGTTGGCGAGCAGGAGGTCGTGCTGGTGCTTCAGTTCGGGCTCGTGGCCGACGGCAGCGGCAAGGAATTCGACCGGGATGAAGTCGGTGCCCTGGTGCAGAAGCTGGAAGAAGGCGTGCTGGCCGTTGGTGCCGGGTTCGCCCCAGACCAGCGGGCCGGTCGGCGTGGCGACCGCGGTGCCGTCCAGCGTGACGCTCTTGCCGTTCGATTCCATGTCGAGCTGCTGCAGATAAGCCGGCAATCGCGACAGGCGCTGGTCGTAAGGGATGACGGCGCGGGCCGGATATTTGCAGACGACCCGGTGCCACCAGCCGATCAGCCCCAGCAGCACCGGCAGGTTCTTCTGCACGGGTGCTGAGCGGAAATGCTCGTCCATCTCATGCGCGCCGTCGAGGAAGGCGCGGAAGTTGCGCGGACCGACGGAAATCATCACCGGCAGGCCGATGGCGCTCCAGACCGAGTAGCGGCCGCCGACCCAGTCCCAGAAGCCGAAGACGCGGTCCTGCTCTATGCCGAACTTCGCCACCAGGTCGAGCGCGGTCGACACGGCGGCGAAATTCTTGCCAACCGCCTCCTTGCCAAGCGCCTTCTGCACCCAGTCGCGCGCCGTCTCAGCATTCGTCATCGTCTCGACCGTGGTGAAGGTCTTGGAGGCGACGATGAACAAAGTCGTCTCGGCGGACAGGCCCTTCAGCGTGTCGTGGATATGGGCGCCGTCGACATTGGAGACGTAATGCGCACGCGGTCCGTCATGGTAGGGCGCCAGCGCCAGCGTCACCATCGCCGGGCCGAGGTCCGAGCCGCCGATGCCGATGTTGACGATGTCGGTGATCTTCTTGCCGGTGGCGCCCGCAGCCTTGCCGGAGCGGATGGCGTCGGCGAAAGCGCCCATGGCATCGAGCACGGCAATCACATCAGCCTTGGTATCCTGCCCATCGACGATCACGCTCTTGCCGGTCAGGTTGCGCAGCGCGGTGTGCAGAACGGCGCGGTTCTCGGTGATGTTGATCTTCTTGCCTTCGAACATGGCCGCGCGGCGTCCCGCGAGGTCGGCGGCGCCGGCGAGCTTCTCCAGCATCGTCATGGTGTTTGCGTCGACCGCGCATTTCGACCAGTCGAGGAGAAGGTCGCCGTCGGTGGCGGAGAACGTCTCGAAACGTTTGGGATCGGCAGCGAAGGCCTCGCGCATCGTGCCCTTGGCCGCCGCGCGCTGATCACGCAGCTCGGCAAGTTGCTTGTCGAAAGATGACTGATCCACTGGCGGGCTCCTGGCGGGTTTTTAGATTTATCTTAACAGGCCGGATGTTTCCGGCGCGTGTCGTCGCGTCATTTTCGCATCATTCTATTGAGCCGATTTCCATTTCATTCAAGCGCGGCATTGCCGCAGTGCATCACGCTTTTATGATGCACTGCGGCATTGTTTTACCGATCGCTAAATGAACCGCTAACGCGGGCCGATAGATCACTGGCATAAATCCCAGCGATCAGAAAAATTGATTGGCGCAACCCCTTATGCCACCCATACACTCCACTGGTCCAGCCAAGTGAAAACAGCTGGCCATCCGAGGATGATTTCCCATGCCACAGCGCAATGACACGGCCATATGGTCCGGCCTGTTCCGGATTTCGGCTGAATCCGGCCAAACCCTCCAGGCACAGATCCGCCAGGCGATCGTCGCGGCGATTCTCGACCGACAGATCGCCGCTTCGATGCCGCTGCCGTCTTGCCGGATTCTGGCGGAAAAACTCGGGGTTGCCCGTGGCACGGTGGTGCTCGCCTTCCAGCAGCTGGTCGACCAGGGCTTCCTGGTGGCGCGCGAGCGGCGCGGCCATTTCGTCAACCCTGACGTGCTGGCTACCCCGGCCAAGCCGCATCAGAAGGCGCCCGACCAGCAGAACGAGATCGACTGGAAGGCGCGCCGGCAGATCGCCGCAAGCGATATGCCGCCGCCGGCCAAGCACGACAACTGGATCAAGTCCTCCTATCCATTCGTCTACGGCCAGTTCGACCCGGCGCTGTTCCCGACCGCCGAATGGCGCGAGTGCAACCGCATGGCGCTGGCCGTGCTCGAGATCCGCAATTGGGCGTCCGACATGGTGGATCGCGACGATCCGCTGCTGATCGAGCAGATCCAGGCCAGGCTGCTGCCGCGCCGCGGCATCTTTGCCAATCCGGACGAGATCATCGTGACGCTGGGCGCGCAGAACGCGCTCTATATGCTGGCCTCGCTCTTGATGACCAAGGGTTCGAAGGTGGCGATGGAGGATCCAGGCTATCCCGACGCCCGCTCGATCTTCCGGCTGGCCGGTGCCGATATCCAGCCGGTTCCGGTCGACCAGTCGGGCATCGTGACCTCGTCGATCCCCAGCGATTCCGGCTTCGTCTTCGTCACGCCGAGCCATCACTGCCCGACCATGGTGCCGCTGTCGGCGGAACGCCGGCAGGATCTTCTGGCGCGCGCCAACCGCAACAACCAGATCATCATCGAGGACGGCTATGACAGCCAGCTGCTCGACGAGGCGCCGCAGCAGGCGCTGAAGAGCCTCGACCGCTCGGGCCGCGTCATCTATGTCGGCTCGATGTCGAAGACGCTGGCTCCGGGCCTCAGGCTTGGCTACATCGTGGCCTCGGCCGGGCTGATCGCCGAGCTTCGCGCGCTGCGCCGCTTCATGCTCAGGCACCCGCCGGCGAACAACCAGCGCGCTGTCGCGCTGTTCCTGTCGCTCGGCCATCACGAGGCGCTGGTGCGCAGGCTCTCCGCCGCCTTCGACGAGCGGCGCAAGCGGCTGGTCCATGCGATTTCCGCTTTCCTGCCAGAATGGCGCTCGACCGACTCGGCGGGCGGCACATCGCTCTGGCTGGAAGGGCCGCGCGGCACCGATTCGCGCGGCCTGGCCGAAGCCGCCGCTTCGCGCAGCGTCATCATCGAGCCCGGCGACCGGTTCTTCGACCGCAGCGAAAAGCCCTCGCGTTTCATGCGCTTGGGCATCTCCTCGATCTCGCTGCAGCATATCGAGCCCGGCATCCGCGAACTCGCCACCGCTGCCGGGCGCAGGCCCGCGGCGGCCTGATCCCCACGGACTTTCCAAAAAAGAGCCGGCAGCCGCCGGCTCTTTTTGCTTGGGCGCACGCTAGCCGCTTTATCACTCTGGCATATTCGACGGGATTGCTTGGCTCATAGGCTGTACCAATGCCGGCGGCATAGTCGGGGACATAAGGGGACGAGGCAGGCCGATGGTGGACCAACCGCCGCGGACCGCGTCGCAAATAAAGACAAAAGGTGGAGTGCTTCCATGTCAGTGGCTCTCGAGAAGCAGGAAGCGTCGTCGGACCAGCGTTCGCGGCGTTCCGGCGGGCGCGAAGCGCGCCGCGCGATGCGGGCGGCGCCCTTGGCCGACGACATCCGCCCGGTGCGGCCGGGGCTTGAAGGCGGCAGCTACGGGCCGTTGAGCCGGAACGACCAGGAACGCATCCACGAAGCGGTGCTGACGCTGCTGGAGACGGTCGGCTTCGCCAATGCCATCCCGTCCTGCATCGAAGCGCTGACCCGGGTCGGCGGCATTTATGGCGACGACGGCCGCATCCGGCTGCCGCGCGCGCTGGTGCTGGACAAGATCAAAAGGGCGGCGCGCAACTTCATCCTCTACGGCCAGGATCCCAAGCACGACATGCTGATCCAGGGCAAACGCGTGCATTTCGGCACGGCGGGCGCGGCGGTGCATTTGGTCGATGTCGAGAAGCGCGAATATCGCGAATCGCTGCTGCAGGACCTCTATGACGCCGCCCGTCTCGTCGAGGGGCTGGACAACATCCATTTCTTCCAGCGCACCATGGTGCCGCGCGATATTCCCGACCCGCTCGATATGGATTTCAACACGCTCTATGCCTGCGTGATGGGGACATCGAAGCATGTCGGCACCTCGTTCACCGTGCGCGAGAACGTCAAGCCGGCGCTGGAGATGCTCTATACGATCGCCGGCGGCGAAGAAAATTTCCGGGCGCGACCTTTCGTGTCGAACTCGAACTGCTTCGTCGTGCCGCCGATGAAGTTCGCCGAGGACGCCTGCGGCGTGCTCGAGGCCTGCGTCGAGGGCGGTATTCCGATCCTTCTTCTTTCGGCCGGTCAGGCCGGCGCCACAGCACCCGCCGCGATTGCCGGCGCCGTGGTCCAGGCAGTGGCGGAAGTGCTGATGGGCCTGGTCTATGTCAACGCAATCAAGCCTGGGCATCCGGCGATTTTCGGCACATGGCCGTTCGTCTCCGACCTCAGGACAGGCGCCATGTCCGGCGGCTCGGCCGAGCAGGCGGTGCTGACCGCGGCCTGCGCGCAGATGGCGCAATATTACGACCTGCCCGGCGGCTCGGCCGCCGGCATGTCGGACTCCAAGCTGCCCGACATACAGGCCGGTTACGAGAAGGGCATCACCAATGTGATGGCGGGGCTGTCCGGCCTCAACCTGGTCTATGAGTCGGCCGGCATGCATGCCTCACTGCTCGGCTTCTGCCTCGAAAGCCTGATCATCGACAACGACATGCTGGGACATTGCCTGCGCTGCGTGCGCGGCATCGAGGTGACCGACGATGCGCTGTCGATCGACACCATCGCCGAGGTCTGCCTCAAAGGCCCCGGGCACTATCTCGGCAACGATCAGACATTGAAGCTGATGCAGACCGAGTATTTCTATCCCGCCGTCGGCGACCGTTTCTCGCCCAAGGAATGGAACGAAAAGGGCCGGCCCGACATCCTGTCGCGGGCGATCGCGGAGAAGAAGCGCGTGCTTGCGGAGCGTTTCCCGCGCCATGTCTCGCGCCTGCTCGACGACAAATTGCGCGCCCGCTTCGGCGAGATGATCAAGCTGCCGCGCAGCGGCATGGGCGGCTAGGACACGTTGATATTTAGGTGAGGCCGGCCTGACCGGAATCTCAACGCGTCCTACCCAAATCACTCCGCGCTGAGTCCATAGCGCTCAACCACTTCTGGATTGATCAGCTTGGCGTGCAGCGTCATCAGCACGATCTGAGCGTCGAAACTGTCGCCGGCCTCCAGCGCCGCCTCGATGCGGCGCTCGACCGCCAAGGTCGGCTCCCGGCCGTTGGCCTGCTCGAACACGTCCGGCCCGGCGACGCAATAGCCGCAAAGCTGCGCCACCGAGCTATACGCGTCGGCCGGCGGCTCGTCCGGCCAGCGGTCGTTCATCAGATTGACGATGGTGAGTTTCACGCCTTCGGGAACCAGGGCCGGATGCAGGTCGGCCTTGCGCAACGCCTCATCCAGCTGCCGCAGGTCGCCCGAGCGGCCGAACATGCCGAGGAAGCCCAGGGAAGAACGCCGTCTTGCCACGATAATCTCCCCCCTTCGCGGCCTGCCGAGATCAACCTTATCTGTGCGCTGGGCGTGGCCGAAACAAGGGCACGAAAAAGGACGACTCGCCGGAGGCGAGCCGTCCTCATGATTTAGTCGACAATCAGTGATTGTCGCGCGGCACGCCGCTGGTGTGGGCGACGTCCTGGTACTTTACCGCCGGCTTGAGCACCATGCCGGCCGAGAACTGGTCGACCATGCCGCGCTGGATCTCCTGCCAGGGCGTCTGGTGCTTGGGATAGTGATAGCCGCCATTGGCCTGCAGCGCGGCGCGCCGCTTGGCGATCTCCTCGTCGCTGACGAGAATGTTGGCCGTGCCCTTCTTCAGGTCGATGCGGACGCGGTCGCCGGTCTTGAGCAGGGCGAGGCCGCCGCCGATCGCGGCTTCCGGTGAGGCGTTGAGGATCGACGGCGAACCGGACGTGCCGGACTGGCGGCCGTCACCGATACAGGCCAGTGAATGGATGCCCTTCTTGATCAGGTAGGCTGGCGGCTGCATGTTGACCACCTCGGCGCCGCCCGGATAGCCGACCGGACCGGCGCCGCGCATGAACAGGATCGTGTGCTCGTCGATGCCCTGCGCCGGATCGTCGATGCGGGCGTGGTAGTCCTCCGGCCCGTCGAAGACCATGGCGTTGCCCTCGAAAGCCTCCGGATCGTTGGGATTGGAGAGATAACGCTCACGGAACTCGGGCGAGATGCCGCTCGTCTTCATGATGGCGGAATCGAACAGATTGCCCTTGAGATTGATGAAGCCGGCATTGGCCTTGAGCGGCTGGTCGGCGCTGCGGATGACCTCGTGGTTCTCGTTGACGGCATCCCGGCAATTGTCGCCCATCGACTTGCCGTTGGCGGTGATCGCATCGGGATGCGGCAGGAGCCCCGCCTTCATCAATTCGGCGACGACCGCCGGCACGCCGCCGGCATGGTGATAGTCTTCGCCAAGATATTCGCCGGTCGGCTGCAGGTTGACGAGGAGCGGCACGTTGAGGCCGATCTTCTGCCAGTCGTCATTGTCGAGCGGCACGCCGAGATGGCGGGCGATCGCGTTGAGGTGGATCGGCGCATTGGTGGAGCCGCCGATGGCCGAGTTGACGACAATGGCGTTTTCGAAGGCCTGGCGCGTCATGATGTCGGAGGGCTTCAGGTCCTCATGCACCATGTCGACGATGCGCTTGCCGGTCTCGTAGGCGATCTGGCCGCGCTCGCGATAGGGCGCCGGAATGGCGGCCGAACCGGGGAGCTGCATGCCGAGCGCCTCGGCCAGCGAGTTCATGGTGGTGGCGGTGCCCATGGTGTTGCAATAGCCGGTCGACGGCGCCGAGGAGGCGACGATGTCCATGAACTCGTCATAGTTGATCTCGCCGGCAGACAGGCGCTGGCGTGACTCCCAGACGATGGTGCCGGAGCCGGTGCGCTTGCCCTTGTGCCAGCCATTGAGCATCGGACCGACCGACAGCGCTATCGCCGGAATGTTGACGGTGGCCGCCGCCATCAGCAACGCCGGCGTGGTCTTGTCGCAGCCGATGGTGAGCACGACGCCGTCGAGGGGATAGCCGTAAAGAACCTCGACGAGGCTGAGATAGGCAAGGTTGCGGTCGAGCGCGGCGGTCGGGCGCTTGCCGGTCTCCTGGATCGGATGGCACGGGAACTCGAAGGGGATGCCGCCCATCGAGACGATGCCTTCACGCACGCGCTTGGCAAGCTCGAGGTGGTGGCGGTTGCAGGGCGAAAGATCAGAACCGGTCTGCGCGATGCCGATCAGCGGCTTGCCCGACATCAGCTCGGCGCGGGTCAGGCCATAGTTCAGATAACGCTCGAGATAGAGCGCCGTCATGCCTGGATTGTCGGGGTTGTCGAACCACTCCTGCGAGCGAAATTTCTTCTTCCTGGTGGGGGCGCCTGCCATGGTGGTCTCCGTATTTGTATGACAAATCGATAGGACAACGCGCGAGCGCAAGCAAGAGGTAGACGCAGCCGGGACCCGGACTTTGGTGCGATAGACTTGTTACGGGCCGCGCGCTACGACCAATCGATAACAGCAATCCGGGAGGGGTTTGATGGCTTTGGTGATCGAAGGCGAGGAGCGGATCGCCGCACCCGTCAAAAAAGTGTGGGAAGCCCTCAACGACCCGGAGATCCTGAAAGAAGCCATTCCGGGCTGCCAGAGCCTCGAGAAGAATTCGGACACCGAGATGGCGGCGACCGTGGTGCTGAAGATCGGGCCGATCAAGGCGACCTTCAACGGCGAAGTGACGCTGAAGAACCTCAAGCCACCGCATTCCTACACCATCCAGGGCGAAGGCAAGGGCGGCATTGCCGGTTTCGCCAAGGGCGGCGCCGACGTGACGCTGACCGAGGACGGGCCGGATGCGACGGTGCTCAAATACGCCGCCAAGGCCGAGGTCGGCGGCAAGATCGCGCAGCTCGGCAGCCGGCTGATCCAGTCGACATCGAAGAAGCTCGCGGGGCAGTTCTTCTCGACGTTTGGCGAGAAGGTCGGCGCCTGACCCCTGCCCTGGAGGGCTACTCGAACACGATGCTCGGCACGGCGGCTTCGGCCGCGCCGCGCTCTTCCTGGACCCGATCCCAGACCTTCGAGGCGATGTCGCGATAAATCTTCGCCTCGGCGCCCTCGGGCTTGGAGGCGACCACCGGCGCGCCGGCGTCCGAGCTTTCGCGGATGCCCATTTCCAGAGGCACCTCGCCGAGGAAGGTGACGCCGAGGCGCTCGGCCTCGCGGCGCGCCCCGCCATGGCCGAAAATGTCGTAGCGCTTGCCGGTGTCGGGTGCGAGGAAGTAGCTCATGTTCTCGACGATGCCGAGCAGCGGCACGTCGACCTTCTTGAACATGTTGAGGCCCTTGCGCGCGTCGATCAGCGCCAGGTCCTGCGGAGTGGAGACGATGACGGCGCCGGCAAGCGGCACCTGCTGCGCCATGGTGAGCTGGGCGTCGCCGGTGCCGGGCGGCATGTCGACCACCAGCACGTCGAGCGGACCCCATTCGACCTCGCGCAGCATCTGCGTCAGCGCCGACATCACCATCGGGCCGCGCCAGATCATCGGCGTCTCCTCATCGACGAGGAAGCCCATCGACATGACCTTCAGCCCATAATTCTGCATCGGCTTCAGGATCTTGCCGTCGACCGTCTGCGGCCGGCCATGGATGTTGAGCAGCCTGGGCATAGACGGGCCGTAGATATCGGCATCGAGCACGCCGACCTTCAGCCCATTGGCGGCGAGGCCAAGCGCCAGGTTGACGGCGGTGGTCGACTTGCCGACGCCGCCCTTGCCGGAAGCGACGGCGATGATGGCGTCGATGCCGGGCACGCCGCGCCTGCCGTGGCTGTGCGAAGCCGGCGCCTGTGGCGCGGGACGCTGTGACGGCTGCGGGGCTGCGGGCCTCGGCGCTGCCGGGCGCGCCGGAACCGGCGCTTCCATGCCGCCGCCCTTCTTCTCCGCCGTGAGCGCGACGACGGCGCTGGCGACGCCGGGGATGGCCTTTACCGCGCGCTCGGCCGCGGCGCGCAGCGGCTCCAGCTCCTGGGCCCGGGCGGCGGGAACGGTGATCGAGAAGAACACTTTGGAATCGGCGATGAAGATCTCCGAAACCATGCCCAGGTCGACGATGTTGCCGGTGAAGTCCGGCCCGTTCACCGTCTTCAGGCGCTCGACGACGGATTCCTTGGTGACGGTCATTGATCTTTCCTCGGGACTTTGGCGTTCCAGATAGTGCAGTTTCCCGCCAGAACCAAGCCGTGGCGCAATCGCTCAGCCGGCGTGCCCCGGAAAGCGACGGATGATGTCGGATCTGCCAATCGGCATTCGAGCCCTGTCATGGCCAAACGAGCCGCCCGCGCTATCTCCCTTGCCATCACGACAAGCGTGAAGGAGATCGTCATGCTCGAAAACAGCAATGCGACAGCCAATCTCGCGGTGAAAGACCTGGAAAAGGCCAAGGCGTTCTACGAGGGAATGCTCGGCCTCAAACAGGTCGACGACATGGGCGGCGAACTCGTCGTCTATAAAAGCGGAGACACGCTCATCAACGTCTACCATTCGCAATTTGCCGGCACCAACAAGGCAACGGCGGTGACGTGGACGGTCGGCGACCGGATCGAGCCGATCGTCAAGTCGCTGCGGGCGAAAGGCGTCAGCTTCGAGCACTACGATATGCCCGGGCTGACGCTGGAGGGCGACATCCATATCGGCTACGGGATGAAAGTCGCCTGGTTCAGGGATCCTGATGGCAACATCCTGAACCTGGTGTACAAGTAGCCCCGCTACGAGTTGAGGCCGATCATCCGGCCAACCGTGTGACGAGGTAGGTCAACGCCGAGATAGCCGCTGTCGCCGGCAGGGTGATCACCCAGGCGACGACGATGTTGCCGGCAATGCCCCAGCGCACGGCAGAGACGCGGCGGGCGGCGCCCACGCCGATGATGGCGCCGGTGATGGTGTGGGTGGTCGAGACCGGAACACCGAGCCAGGTGGCGGCGAAAAGCGTGATGGCGCCGCCGGTCTCAGCGCAAAAACCCTGCATTGGGTTCAGCCGCGTGATCTTCGATCCCATCGTGTGCACGATGCGCCAGCCGCCGAGCAGCGTGCCCAGGGCCAGCGCCGACTGGCAGGTGAGGACCACCCACAGCGGCACGTAGAAGCTCTGGCCGAGCATACCTTGCGAATAGAGCAGCACGGCGATGATGCCCATGGTCTTTTGCGCGTCGTTGCCGCCATGCCCCAGCGAATAAAGCGAGGCGGAAAAGAACTGCAGCACGCGGAACGTGTTGTCGACGGCAAACGGCGTCTGGCGCACGAACAGCCAGGAGACGACGAGAACCAGGACGAGCGCCAGCACGAATCCGGTCGCCGGCGAGAGCACGATCGCCGCGACCGTCTTGCCGAGCCCGGACCAGACGATGGCGCCGGTCCCGGCCTTGGCGACGCCGGCGCCGACCAGCCCGCCGATCAGCGCGTGCGAACTGCTCGACGGAATGCCGGCGACCCAGGTGACGATGTTCCAGACGATGGCGCCGACAAGTGCCGAGAAGATCACCGCCGGCGTGACGATGCTGGCGTCGACAATGCCTTTCCCGACCGTCTCGGCCACATGCAGGCCGAAGAACAGGAAGGCGATGAAATTGAAGAAAGCCGCCCAGAACACTGCGTAATGCGGCCTGAGCACCCGGGTGGAAACGATGGTGGCGATCGAATTGGCGGCGTCGTGCAGGCCGTTCAGGAAATCGAAGAACAGGGCCACGGCGACGAGGCCGATCAGCAGCGGAAAAGCGATCGTGGCCTCCATCGCCTAAACGTTCTCGATCACGATGCCGCTGATCTCGTTGGCGACGTCCTCGAAGCGGTCGACCACCTTTTCCAGTTGGCCGTAGATCTCCGAGCCGATCAGGTAAGCCATCGGGTCGCTGCGGCCGTGATGCCTGAACAGATCCTTGAGGCCCTGCTCGTGCAGGTCGTCGGCGCGGCCTTCGACGCGCATGACCTCCTCGGCGATGGCGTTGAGGCGCGCTGCGTTGGCGCCGACCTTGCCGAGCAGCGGGATCGCCTCCGCGACCAGCCGGGCTGCCTGGACGATGACGCCGCCCATTTCCCGCATCAGCGGGTCGAACTCCCTCACCTCGAACAGCTTCACCGTCTTGACGGTCTTGTGCATCATGTCGATGGCGTCATCCATCGACTGGATCAGATCCTTGATGTCGCCGCGATCGAAAGGGGTGATGAAGGAGCGCCTGACCGCAAGCAGGACCTCGGCGGTGATGCCGTCGGCCTCGTTTTCGAGATCGACGATCGTCTGGCACCAGCCGTCGATGTCCTCGCCGTTGAGAAGATGCTGAAGGGCTTCGGCGCCGCCGACCACAGTGCGCGAATGCCGCTCGAACAGATCGAAGAAGCGATCCTCGCGCGGCAACAGCTTGCGAAACCAGGCCAGCATGTCGTCCTCCTCAATCCGCCCACCCCCCACATAGCGCACATGTGCGGCGCGGGAAAACAGATAGCCGGCTCAAAAATGTGGACGACGTCCGATTGTGCGTGCGTCTTGCGGAGCGATGCGATTTCCCCGACCTTGAGCTAAACCGCGTTGGATCGGATGGCATGATCGACAAACTGGAGTTCTTCCTGGCGCTGGCCAAGGAGGAGCATTTCGGCCGGGCGGCGGAGGTGTGCGGCGTCACCCAGCCGACGCTGTCGGCCGGCATCAAGCAGCTCGAGGAGCAGCTCGGCGTCATGCTGGTGCTGCGCGGCTCGCGCTTCCAGGGCCTGACGCCGGAAGGCAGGCAGGTGCTGGGCTGGGCGCGACGCATCGTCGGCGACACAAGGACGATGCGCGAGGAGATGCGGGCGGCGCGCCACGGCCTTGCCGGCCGTATCCGCATCGCCGCCGTTCCGACGGCGCTGGCAATGGTGGCACGGCTGACGACGCCGTTTCGCGAAAAGCATCCGGGCGTAACCTTCTCCATCCTGTCGCGGACCTCGATCGAGGTGCTGTCGCTGCTCGGCAATTTCGACGTCGATGCCGGCATCACCTATCTCGACAACGAGCCGCTCGGGCGCGTCATCAGCGTGCCGCTCTATGACGAGCGCTACCAGTTGATCACCGCGGTCGGGAACCCCTATTCCGATCGCGACAAAGTGACGTGGGCCGAGATCAGCCAGCTGCCGCTCTGCCTGCTGACGCCTGACATGCAGAACCGCCGCATCATCGACCAGCATCTGGCGGAGGCCGGCGTGCAGGTCCGGCCGACGCTGGAATCCAACTCGATGATCGTGCTGTTCTCGCATATCCGTACAGGCAAATGGTCGTCGATCATGCCGCTCAACCTCGCGGAAACGTTCGGCTTTTCGGAGCCGATCCGGGCCATTCCGATCGTCGAGCCGGACGCCAGTCACACGGTCGGTCTGGTGGCAGCACCCCGCGAGCCGCACACGCCTCTGGTGCAGGCGCTGCTGGACGAGGCGATGGCGCTGGCAGACGATTTCCGCCGTCATCGCTAGGTTAGAGAATGCGGGCCACCGCTGTTCGATAGGAAATTTCTATCGATCGACGGGAGCGCTTTATTGATTTCGGAGGTTTCCTCTGATTTCGTAAGGACTTAGCGATATTGCGCCCTATGCATGTCGTTGCCCCGAAAACGCTCTATATCCTGGGGTGACATACATTGGCCGCCACGACCAGGGAGGGCGCTGCGTGACCATGCAGGCCGCAAGTACCGAGATCGCGTCGCGCACGGCGGCGATCATTGATGAGATGAAGGGCCTCGAGGGCCCGCTGCTGCCGATCCTGCACAGCATACAGGAAGAGTTCGGATACGTTCCGAAGGACGCGCTGCCGGTGATCGCCGACGGGCTGAACCTTTCCCGCGCCGAAGTGCATGGCGTGGTGAGCTTCTATCACGATTTCCGCGCCAAGCCCGCCGGACGGCATGTGCTCAAGCTCTGCCAGGCGGAAGCCTGCCAGTCGATGGGGTCGGATGCGGTCGCGGCCAAGGTCAAGCAGCTGCTCGGCATCGATTTCCACGAGACCACGCGCGACGGATCGGTTACACTGGAGCCGGTCTACTGCCTCGGGCTTTGCGCCTGCTCGCCGTCGGCGATGCTCGACGGCGAAGTCATCGGCCGGCTCGATGACGAGAAGATCGAAGAGATCGTCGCGGAGGTGCGTTCATGATCCCGCGCATCTATATCCCCGCAGATTCCGGCGCGCTGGCGCTCGGTGCCGAGAAGGTCGCCAGGGCGATCGAGAAGGAGCTCAAGGAGCGCGGCGTCGAGGCCAAGATCGTGCGCAACGGCTCGCGCGGCGCCTATTTCCTCGAGCCAATGGTCGAAGTGGCGACCGACAAGGGTCGCGTCGCATACGGGCCGGTCAAGCCGTCCGACGTCAAGAGCCTGTTCGACAGCGGCTTCCTCACCGGCGGCCACCACAAGCGCTGGCTAGGCGCGCCCGACAAGATCCCCTTCTTCGCCAAGCAGACGCGGCTGACCTTCGCGCGCTGCGGCATCAACGATCCGCTGTCGCTCGATGCCTACAAGTCGCTAGGCGGCTTGCGCGGCCTGCAGAACGCCGTCGCCATGGCGCCGGCCGACGTCGTCAAGCAGGTTACCGAGTCGGGCCTGCGCGGCCGCGGCGGCGCCGGCTTCCCGACCGGCATCAAGTGGAAGACGGTGCTGGATACGGCTGGCGCGCAGAAATACATCGTCTGCAACGCCGACGAAGGCGACAGCGCCACCTTCGCCGACCGCATGATCATGGAAGGCGATCCCTTCGTGCTGATCGAAGGCATGGCGATCGCCGGCATCGCCACCGGCGCGACCAAGGGTTTCGTTTATATCCGCTCGGAATATCCGCATGCGGTGGCGACGATGAACAAGGCCGTCGCGATCGCCCGCAAGGCCGGCGTGCTGGGCCTCAACGTGCTGGGCTCGCCCAACGCCTTCGACATGGAGATCCGCGTCGGCGCCGGCGCCTATGTCTGCGGCGAGGAAACCTCGCTCTTGAACAGCCTGGAGGGCAAACGCGGGGTGGTGCGCGCCAAGCCGCCGCTGCCGGCCATCCAAGGCTTGTTCAGCAAGCCGACGGTGATCAACAACGTGATCAGCCTGGCCTCGGTGCCTGTAATCATGGACAAGGGCGCCGCCTTCTACAAGGATTTCGGCATGGGCCGCTCGCGCGGCACGATCCCGATCCAGATCGCCGGCAACGTCAAGCATGGTGGCCTGTTCGAGACGGCCTTCGGCCTGACGCTCGGCGAAATCGTCGACGAGATCGGCGGCGGCACGGCTTCCGGGCGTCCCGTGAAGGCGGTGCAGGTCGGCGGACCGCTCGGCGCCTATTTCCCGCGCACTTTGTTCGACACGCCGTTCGACTATGAGGAATTCGCCAAGCGCGACGGCCTGATCGGCCATGCCGGCATCACCGTTTTCGACGACACCGCCGACATGCTGAAGCAGGCGCGCTTCGCCATGGAGTTCTGCGCCGTGGAAAGCTGCGGGAAGTGCACGCCCTGCCGCATCGGCTCGACGCGCGGCGTGGAGGTTCTGGACAAGGTCGCGGCTGGCATCGAAGCGGAGAAGAACCTCGCTCTGGTCACCGACCTCTGCAACACGATGAAGTTCGGATCGCTCTGCGCGCTGGGCGGCTTCACGCCCTATCCGGTGATGAGCTCTATCACGCATTTCCCTGAGGATTTCAAGCCCGCGCCGGCGCGCGTGGCGGCTGAATAGGAGCTGGCAGATGAACATCAAGGCCGACTTCCCGACACTCATCCAGGAGATCGACTACGGAACGCCGGAGTCGAAAGCGACGAAGCAGGTCACCCTGACCGTCGACGGGCAAAGCATCACCGTGCCGGAAGGCACCTCGATCATGCGCGCGGCGATGGAAGGCGGGGTCGAGATCCCGAAGCTTTGCGCCACCGACATGCTGGATTCCTTCGGCTCCTGCCGCGTCTGCCTGGTCGAGATCGAGGGCCGCGGCGGCACGCCCGCCTCCTGCACGACGCCGGTCGGCGAAGGCATGGTGGTGCGCACGCAGTCGGACCGGCTCGACGCCATCCGCCGCGGCGTCATGGAACTCTATGTCTCCGACCATCCGATGGGCTGGAACGAGAAGGCCGGAACCGGCGCCAGCGAGTTCGACGCGGTGGCGAAGTCGGTCGGCCTCGCCGAGAACCGTTACGGCGTCGAAGGCCGCAACCACGTCAAGGAAGAAGGCGGCGTGGCGCCCGGCCATGGCTCGCTGGCGGTGGACTATATCGCGCGTGACGAATCCAACCCCTATTTCACCTATGACCCGGCGCAGTGCATCGTCTGCTCGCGCTGCGTGCGCGCCTGCGAAGAGGTGCAGGGCACCTTCGCGCTGACCATCGAGGGCCGCGGCTTCGAATCGCGCATGGTCGCCGGCATGCATGAGGATTTCATCGCTTCGGAATGCGTCTCCTGCGGCGCCTGCGTGCAGGCCTGCCCGACCGATGCGCTGCGCGAGAAGACGGTGCTGGAAAAAGGCATGCCGGAGCGCTCGGCTGTCACCACCTGTGCCTATTGCGGCGTCGGCTGCTCGTTCAAGGCCGAAGTGAAGGATGACGAGGTCATCCGCATGATGCCCTACAAGGACGGCAAGGCGAACCACGGCCATTCCTGCGTGAAAGGCCGGTTTGCCTATGGCTACGCCACGCACAAGGACCGCATCCTGTCGCCGATGATCCGCGAGAAGATCACCGATCCGTGGCGCGAAGTGAGCTGGGAAGAGGCGATCGCCCACACGGCGAAGGAATTCCGCCGCATCCAGTATCAGTATGGACGCACCGCGATCGGCGGCATCACCTCCTCGCGCTGCACCAACGAGGAGACCTATCTCGTCCAGAAGCTGGTGCGGCAGGGCTTCCGCAACAACAATGTCGACACCTGCGCGCGCGTCTGCCATTCGCCGACCGGCTACGGGCTCGGCCAGACCTATGGCACCTCGGCCGGTACGCAGGATTTCGATTCGGTCGAGTTCACCGACGTCGCCGTCATCATCGGCGCCAATCCGGCGTCCGCCCATCCGGTGTTCGCCTCGCGGCTGAAGAAGCGGCTTCGCCAGGGCGCCAAGCTGATCGTGCTCGATCCGCGCCGCACCGAGATGGTGAAATCGGCGCATATCGAGGCCGACTATCACCTGCCGCTGAAGCCCGGCACCAATGTGGCGGTGCTGACGGCGCTGGCGCATGTCATAGTCACCGAGGGCCTCTACAACGAAGCCTTCGTGCGCGAGCGCTGCGACTGGGCCGAGTTTCAGGACTGGGCGTCCTTCGTCGCCCTGCCGGAGAACAGCCCGGAGACGGTCGGCAAGCTGTCCGGCGTCGACCCTGAAGCCATCCGGGGTGCCGCGCGCCTTTACGCCAAGGGGGGCAATGGCGCGATCTATTACGGCCTCGGCGTCACCGAACACAGCCAGGGCTCGACCACGGTGATGGCGATCGCCAACCTCGCCATGGCAACCGGCAATATCGGCCGTCCGGGCGTCGGCGTGAATCCGCTGCGCGGCCAGAACAATGTGCAGGGCTCCTGCGACATGGGTTCCTTCCCGCATGAGCTGCCGGGCTACCGCCACATCTCGGGCGAAGCGGTGCGCGACATCTATGAGAGCCTGTGGGGTGTGAAGCTGGACGACGAGCCCGGCCTGCGTATCCCCAACATGCTGGACGCCGCCGTCGACGGCTCGTTCAAGGGCATCTACATCCAGGGCGAGGACATCCTGCAGTCCGATCCCGACACCAAGCATGTCGCCGGCGGTCTCGCCGCTATGGAATGCGTCGTGGTGCACGACCTCTTCCTCAACGAGACGGCCAACTACGCGCATGTCTTCCTGCCGGGTTCGACCTTCCTCGAGAAGGACGGCACCTTCACCAATGCCGAGCGCCGCATCAACATGGTGCGCAAGGTCATCGAGCCGAAGGCGCGCTACGCCGACTGGGAGGCGACGCAGGAGCTTGCCCGCGCCATCGGGCTCGACTGGAACTATACCCATCCGTCTGAGATCATGGACGAGATCGCCAAGACGACGCCGAGCTTCGCCGGCGTCTCGTTCGAGCTGCTTGACCGTGTCGGCTCGGTGCAGTGGCCCTGCAACGAGAAGGCGCCGCTCGGCACGCCGATCATGCATGTCGACGGCTTCGTGCGCGGCAAGGGCAAGTTCATCCGCACCGAATATGTGGCGACGGACGAGCGGACAGGCCCGCGCTATCCGCTGCTGCTCACCACCGGCCGCATCCTGTCGCAGTACAATGTCGGCGCGCAGACCAGGCGCACGGAGAACGTTGCTTGGCATGCCGAGGACCGGCTGGAGATCCATCCGCATGACGCCGAGGTTCGCGGCGTGCGCGAAGGCGACTGGGTGCGGCTGGCGAGCCGCTCCGGCGAAACCACGCTTCGCGCTCTGATCACCGACCGCGTCTCGCCCGGTGTCGTCTACACGACCTTCCACCATACGGACACGCAGGCCAACGTGATCACCACCGACTTCTCGGACTGGGCGACCAACTGTCCGGAATACAAGGTCACCGCCGTGCAGGTGGCGCCGTCCAACGGCCCGACCGACTGGCAGAAGGACTATAACGAGCAGGCCAAGCAGAGCCGGCGTATCGCCCCGCTGGCGGCAGCGGAGTAGTCCTTGGGCGCGCGCCGCAAAGCGACGACGCAAATTACGCGGCTCGCGCATCGCGCCGGCGGCACCGCGGCCGCGAACCGCATGGTGCCGGAAGAGACGCCGGTGGCGTTCTCCTTTGCCGGCACCACGCATGCGGTGATGATGGCAAGCCCAGCCGATTTCGAGGATTTCGCGCTCGGCTTCTCGCTGACCGAGGGCATCATCGCCGATCAGAAAGAGATCGAGGCGATCGAGGTCGAGGATCTCGGCGCCGGCATCGACATCCAGATCAGGCTGAAGGACCAGGCCAACACGCGCTTCCAGGCGCGGCGGCGCCGGCTGGCCGGACCGGTCGGCTGCGGCTTGTGTGGCATTGAGTCCATCGAGGAGGCGATGCGCTCGGTCGAGGCAGTTGGTGCGTCAAAACTTACGCTTCAAGCAGAAGACATCACCAGCGCCGTCCAGTTGCTGTCGAAGGTTCAGCCGCTGCATGCCGAGACCGGCGCGGTGCATGCGGCCGGCTTCTACGTGCCCGGCAAGGGCGTCGTGATGGCGCGCGAGGATGTCGGGCGGCACAATGCGCTGGACAAGCTCGCCGGCGCGCTGGCCAAGGCAGGCATCGATGGCGCAAGCGGCGCGGTCGTGGTGACCTCGCGCGTCTCGGTCGAGATGGTGCAGAAGACGGCTGCCATCGGCGCTTCGATCATCATGGCGGTTTCGGCGCCGACGGCGCTTGCCATCCGCACGGCGGATGCCGCCGGCATGACGCTGGTGGCGCTGGTGCGCGGCGACGATTTCGATATTTTCACCCACCCCGAACGGGTGGCTTCCGGAGTTGCCAAGCATGTCGCATGACGAAGACCACATCGCCAGCACCAGGGAAAAGCTGGTGCGCATGGCCAACCAGATCGCCACCTTCTTCCACTCGAAGCCGCGCGAGGAAGGCATTGCCGGGCTGGCGGAGCACATCAACAAATTCTGGGAACCCCGGATGCGGCGGCAGCTCTTCGAGCTGCTCGACGGCGACGCTGAGGATTTCGACGCGTTGGTGATCGCGGCCTCGGACAAGATCAAGCGGCCGATCTCCCCTGCGGAGGCCGACAGGAAGCTTGGGGTCACAGCCTTTCCGGCCGATATCGCCGCTTCGCAGGAATGATGTAGCGACCGGACGGCGTTATATTCCTTTCCGCTAAAGTTTAAGGTGCCGCTATCGGCACGGCTCTGCTATGGTTGGCGGCAGAAAGTCGTCTGGCCGGGCGGGGTAGTTCGCGTGAGGCCGATCGAGACCAGATACGCCCGTAGCGGGGATGTGCGGATCGCCTATCAGGTGATCGGCCAGGGCTCTTTCGATCTCGTCTTCGTACCGGGCTTCATCTCCAATCTCGACCTGCATTGGGAAGACGAGGGCTACAGCCGCCTCTTGAAACGGCTCTCCGCCTTCTCGCGGCTGATCCTGTTCGACAAGCGCGGCACCGGGCTATCCGACCGCGTCGACACCCGCCACCTGCCCAGCCTCGAGACGCGCATGGACGATGTCCGAGCGGTGATGGACGCCACAGGCAGCGGCCGTGCCGCTATCCTCGGCGCCTCGGAAGGCGCGCCGATGGCGATGCTGTTCGCCGCCACCTATCCGGAGCGGACGCGGGCGCTGGTGCTCTACGGCGGCTATGCGCATTTCCACAAATGGGTGATGCCGCCGGAACGGCTGGAAGCATTCATCGAGACGGCGGAAACATCCTGGGGCACCGGCGCGACCTTGCCCAATTTCGCGCCGGGCCGGGTCGACGATACCCACTTCACTCAGTGGTGGGGCCGGTTCGAGCGGCTGTCGGCCAGCCCGACGGCCGCTACGGCGCTTGCCCGCATGAATGCCGGCATAGACGTGCGCGACATGCTCGGGACGATCAGCGTGCCTACTTACCTGATCCATCGCCGCAACGACGCCCGAGTCGATCCCGACGCCAGCCGCTTCCTGGCCAGAAAGATCCCAGGCGCCCGCCTGGTCGAGATTTCGGGGCGCGACCACCCGATCTGGACCGGCGACGTCGACCGCGTGGCCGACCTGATCGAGGAATTCCTGACCGGGGAGCCGACGGTGGCCGTTGTGGAACGCGTGCTCGCAGCACTTCTGGTGACACGCATCTACGACACCGCGCGGCTCGGCGACCGCTTGTGGAGCGAACGCAGCCTGCGCTTCCAGGAGAACTGGCACATGCTGGTCGGCCGCCATGGCGGGCGCGTCGCCGGCACGCATGGCGAGCTGATGATCTCGCGCTTCGATGGCCCAGCGCGTGCCGTGCGCTGCGCGGCGCTGCTGCGCGAGGCGGCCCAGGAAATCGGCGTGGCAAGCGCGCAAGGGGTGCATGTCGGCGAGATCGAAATACGCGGACCGCCGACGGGGCTGACAGCGCGTGTGGCCATGCAGCTTGCCGCCCATGCCGAGCGCGGGCACATCCTCTGCTCAAGGCTGGTCGCCGACCTGGCCGCGGGTTCCGGGCTGCATTTCACCGATGCCGGCCGCATCAGCCTCGACGAATTGGACGAGCCGCTGGCGCTGGTGCAGGTGACGGCCGAACAGCATCTGGAGCCGGCCTGCCGTCCCAAGCCCAAGCCGGCCGAACCGGCAACGCTGACGGCTCGCGAGAGCGAGGTGGTGAGCCTGATCGCCGACGGCAAGAGCAATGCCGCGATCGCAGCCGAGCTCGACCTCAGCGAGCACACGGTCAAGCGCCATGTCGCCAACATATTGCTCAAGCTCGACCTGCCGTCGCGGGCGGCGGCGGCGGCATTCTCGGCCAGGCATGCTGGCCCGGACGGGCCATGAGAGCCATGGCGCTTTCGGGCGAAGCGGTCGGGACGCGTAGGAGGTATCAATTATCCCAATGCAGGCAGCCAGGAAGGCACTGCGGGGCCATGGAGAGACAAGATGTTGACCAAGACAAAGACGGTGGACGGCGCGGCGATCAAGAAGGCGATCGAGGGCCGTGACGGTAAGTTGCTGTCGAGCTTCTACACCGACGATGCGCTGGTGCGCGTCGTCGACCGCAACAACCCGCCGAGCAAGCCGCGCGAAATCCGCGGCCGCGCGGCGATCAGCATCTTCTGGGACGATATCTGCAGCCGGGCGATGACCCACAAGGTCGACGCCACCATCGCAGAGGGCGACAACCTCGCCTTCATGCAAGCCTGCGCCTATCCGGACGGCACCAAGGTGGTTTGCGCGGCGATGCTGGAGCTGAGGAACGGCCTGATCGCGCGGCAGACCGTCGTGCAGGCCTGGGACGAATAATCAACCGCGGACAAATCAACAGCGGCCTCGGCCGCAATGGTGAGGGAGAATCGAGATGTTCAGCGCCAGATGGCAGATCGACGCGAAGTTCGGCCACAAGCAGACCGCACTTGAGCTGATGCGGAAATGGGAGCGCGAGATCGGCTCGCAGGTCGGTTTGGCCGACCTGAATTTCCGGCTCATGACGGGTTCGATCGGCGCCCGCGAAGCGACGATCGAATCCCACCACGAAGTCGAAAGCCTGGCCCAGCTGGAAGCGTTCTTTGCCAAGATCGCGAAGATCGACGCGCACGCCAAATGGGGCAAGGAACTGGAGCCCTATGTGGTGTCGGGCACCAGCCAGTGGCAAATCTTCCGGATCGTGGAATAGTTGATTGCGAAATAGCCGAAGGCCGAAGAGGCAGCGGCGAACATGACGGGAAGAGTGGCTGCGAGGCAGGCGGCCACTCGACGTCACCGGATCGACCCAAATCGGTAACCGGGCACCCTCCGCTCGGCCATCCACTGCAGCCGCTTTGGCTGTCGTGTCATGGCTCTCCCGAGCCATGCCCCGCTGGTCCTTTCGGGCGAAGCGGCAGGGGCCGGATTGGTGCAATGTGCTCTTCCTGCAACATCCAACGCATTCGCCCGATGAGGCGAGCAAACGAAGCAACACATGCGTCGCGTCGGCGCGCCATGGCGCTGGCGCAAGCAAGGGAGCAAACCAATGACCGACGAAGCCCATGCAAGACTGCGTGAAAGCCTGCGCGGGGAGGTGATCCTGCGCGACGATGCCGGCTATGACGAGGCCCGCAAGGTCTATAACGGCATGATCGATAAACGCCCGCTGCTGATTGCGCGCTGCGCCGACGTCGCCGACGTGATTACCGCCGTGAAATACGCCCGCGACAACGACCTTTTGGCCGCCGTGCGCGGCGGAGGCCACAACGGCGCCGGATTGGGGATCTGCGACAACGGTCTCGTCATCGACCTGTCGATGATGAAGGGTGTCCATGTCGATCCGAAAACGCGCACCGTCAGGGTCGGGCCCGGCTGCAATTCGGGCGACGTGGACCATGCCACCCATCCCTTCGGGCTCGCTGTTCCGGCGGGCATCGTCTCGACCACCGGCGTTGCCGGCCTGACCCTCGGCGGCGGTACAGGCTATCTCACGCGCAGATACGGTCTCACCATCGACAATCTGGTCGAAGCCGATCTGGTGCTGGCCGACGGCAGCGTGGTGACCGCCAGCAAAGCCGAGAACCCCGACCTGTTCTGGGCGCTCCGCGGCGGTGGCGGCAATTTCGGCGTCGTGACCAGTTTCCTGTTCCAGGCCCATCCCGTGAACATGATCTTCGGCGGCCCGGTGTTCTGGGAGGCCAAGGATGCCATGGCCGTCATGCAGACCTATCGCGACTATCTGCCGGAGGCGCCGGAGGATCTCGGCACCTTTGTCGGCTTGAAGACCATTCCGTCGACCGACCCATTCCCGCGCGAATATTGGGGCAAGCGCGCCTGCGCCATCATCTCCTGCTACAACGGCACCGAGGAGGAGGGGCGCAAGGCCATGGCGCCGCTGCTCGACAATCTGCCGCCGCCTATCTTCAACTGGATGGGTGTGATGCCGTTCCCGGCCTTGCAGGCGATGTTCGACCCGCTGCTTCCGAAAGGCCTGCAATGGTACTGGAAGGGCGATTTCGTCAAGTCGCTTCCCGACGAAGCCATCGCGACCCATATCGCGCAGGCCGCCGCAGCGCCGAGCGAATTGTCGCTCATGCATCTTTACCCCATCGACGGCGCCGTTCGCCGCGTCGGCAAGAACGAGACGGCATGGAATGCGCGCGACGCGACCTGGTCGATGGTCATCGCCGCCATCGATCCGGATCCGGCCAAGGCCGCCGACCTCACCAAATGGGCCAAGACCTACTGGGCGAGCATCCATCCCCATAACGGCGAAGGCGGCTACGTGAATTTCATGATGGAGGACGAAGGAGAAGCGCGCGTGCAGGCGAGCTATGGCGCGAACTACGAGCGGCTTAGCCAGGTGAAGCGCATCTACGACCCGTTCAACATCTTTAGAGTCAACCAGAACATCAAGCCCGCAGCATCGGAGATGCAAGGGAGGACGGCCGCTTAAACCGCGTCGCGCTGAGCCGGGCTCAGGCGACGCGGTTTAAGTCTTTGTTTTGATGCATGTCGTTGTCCCAGAACCGCGCACACTTCTGGGCGACATGCATTAGTTCTTACGCCGCCTCCGCCCATGTAGGGGATAGAGGCCGGATTGCCATCGGATTTGCTACGGGCAATTGGCAATCCGGCCTCTCTCGCAAGGGACTAGCCGTGCGCCACCATGACGTGGCGGACAGCCGTGTAATCCTCCAGCGCGTAGAGCGACATGTCCTTGCCGTAGCCTGACTGTTTCAGGCCGCCATGCGGCATCTCGTTGGTCAGCATGAAGTGCGTGTTGATCCAGGTGCAGCCATATTGCAGACGAGCGGCGGTCGCCATGGCGCGCGCGACGTCCTTGGTCCACACCGACGAGGCAAGGCCGTAGTCGCTGTCATTCGCCCAATTCACCGCCTCGTCGACATCCGAGAAGCGGGTGATCGAGACGACCGGGCCGAACACCTCGCGGCGCACGATCTCGTCTTCCTGCAGCGCGCCGGCGACCACCGTCGGCTGGTAGTAGAAGCCGGAGCCCTCCCCCGGCTTGCCGCCGGTGGTGATCTCGATGTGCTTCAGCTCCGAGGCGCGCTCGACGAAGCTCGACACGCGGTCGCGCTGGCGGCGCGAGATCAGCGGGCCGATCTCGTTCTCAGTGTCGTCAGGCTGGTTGTATTTGATGGTCGAGACAGCGGAAGAGAGATCGGCGACCAGCTTGTCGTAGATCTTCTTGCCGGCATAGATGCGGCAGGCGGCGGTGCAGTCCTGACCGGCATTGTAATAGCCGAAGGCGCGCAGGCCATTGACCACGGCGCCAAGATCGGCGTCGTCGAAGACGATAACCGGCGCCTTGCCGCCAAGCTCCAGATGCGTGCGCTTGACCGATTTGGCGGCCGCCTGCAGCACCTTCTTGCCGGTGGCGACGTCGCCGGTGATCGAGATCATGTTGACCTTCGGATGGTTGATCAGCGTGTTGCCGACGCTGTCGCCACGGCCGAGCACGACGTTGACGACGCCTTCGGGCAGGATCTCGGCGAGGATCTTCGCCAGCTTCAGCGATGTCAGCGGCGTCTGCTCCGAAGGTTTGAAGACGACCGTGTTGCCGCCGCCGACCGCCGGCGCCAGCTTCCACGCCATCATCATCAGCGGATAATTCCAGGGCGCGATCGAAGCGACGATGCCGATAGGGTCGCGCCGCACCATCGAGGTGTGGCCAGCAATATATTCGCCGGCCACCTGACCGGGCATCGAGCGCACCGCGCCGGCGAAGAAGCGGTAGCAGTCGACGATCGCCGGGATCTCGTCGTTGAGCACGGCATTGATCGGCTTGCCGCAATTCAGCGCCTCGAGCGCCGCGAACTCCTTGGCTTCCGCCTCGATCCGATCGGCGATCTTAAGCAGATAGCCGGAGCGCTGCGCCGGCGTGGTACGCGACCAACTGACGAACGCTCGCTCGGCGGCTGTCACGGCCGCTTCGATCTGCGCCGGGCTTGCTTCAGGCAGGTTGAGGATGGTTGCCCCGGTCTTTGGATTGAGGATCGGCTCCTCGGTTTCGGTGCCCTTCTCGAATTTCGAGCCGATGAGCATCTGGGTGTCCATTGGGTTTCTCCCTGATTAGGAGCGAATAGGGAGTAGCGAATAGGGAGATCGACAGCCGAACCCTATTCGCTACTCGCTATTCGCTACTCGCTGTTTTCATTTCCCACTCCCCGCGATCTGGTCGCCGTCGCGGGTCAGGTAATAGGCAACGAGGATCGGCAGCAGCGTCACCAGCACGACGACCATAGCAACGACATTGGTGACCGGGCGCTGGCGCGGACGGATCAGCTCCTCCAGCATCCAGATCGGCACCGTCTGCTGCTGGCCGGCGGTGAAGGTGGTGACGATGACCTCGTCGAAGGAGAGCGCGAAGGCAAGCATGCCGCCGGCGAGCAGGGCGGTTGCGATGTTCGGCAGCACGACATGCCGGAAGGTCTGGAAACCGTCGGCGCCGAGATCCATCGAGGCTTCGATCATCGATCCCGAGGTGCGGCGGAAGCGGGCGACGGCGTTGTTGTAGACGACGACCACGCAGAAGGTGGCGTGGCCGAGCACGATCGTCCAGAACGAAAAGGGAATGTCGGCCAGCGAAAAGGCCGAGCGCAGCGCGATGCCGGTGATGATGCCGGGCAGCGCGATCGGCAGGATGACCAAGAGCGAGATGGCCTCGCGGCCGAAGAAGTGGGTCTGCGAGACGGCGGCGGCGCAGAGCGTGCCGAGCACCAGCGCGATCGCCGTCGAGATGGCGGCGACGCGGACCGACAGCGTTAGCGCATCCCATACGTCCGGCCGGTTCCAGGTAACGGCGAACCATTGCGTGGTGAGCCCCGGCGGCGGCCAGACGAAACTCTTCTCTTCCGTCGTGAAGGCGTAGACGAAGATCAGCAGGATCGGCAGGTGCAGGAACAGCAGGCCGCAGGCGGCGGCGATCTTCAGGCCGAGCGGAGCACGTTGGCCACGGTCAGAGCGCATCGAAAGCCCCCATGCGCTTGGCGCCCCAGAGATAGAAGCCCATGATGACGATGGGCACCACGGTGAAGGCGGCGGCCAACGGGATGTTGCCGGCGGTGCCCTGCTGCGAATAGACGGCCTGGCCGATGAAGAGGCGTGACGTGCCGATAATCTGCGGGATGATGTAGTCGCCCAAGGTCAGCGAGAAGGTGAAGATCGAGCCGGCGACGATGCCGGGCAGCGCCAGCGGGAACAGCACGTTGCGGAAGGTCTGGCCGGGCGAGGCGCCGAGATCGGACGAGGCCTCGACCAGGTTGCCGGGCACGCGCTCGAGCGCGGCCTGCACAGGGAGGATCATGAAGGGCAGCCAGACATAGACGAAGACGATGAAGGTGCCGGTGAAGGAGACCGACAGCGAGTTGCCGCCGACGATCGGCAGCGACAGCCAGGCGTCGAGCAGCCAGAGCAGGTTCAGCTTGGCGAGCAGCCAGGTGAGGATGCCTTCCTTGGCGAGGATCAGCTTCCAGGCGTAGATCTTGACCAGGTAGCTGGACCACAACGGCAGCATGACGCCGAGATAGAACAGCGCCTTCCAGCGGCCGCGCGCATAGCGCGCCGCGTAATAGGCGATGGGGAAGGCGATGACCGCCGAGGCAAGCGTGACGAGTGCCGCCATCGTCACCGTACGCAGGATGATGTCGAGATTGGCGGCCTGCAGCAGATCGCCATAAGTCTTTAGCGTGAACTCGCGGTTGATGAGGCCGGAGAACTCGTCGATCGAGAAGAAGCTCTGTGCCAGCAGGGCGAAGAGCGAGCCGATATAGACGATGCCGAGCCACAAAAGCGGCGGGGCGAGTATCAGGGTGAGCAGGAATTTCGGGCGGCGCCAGAAGAGGTCGGAAAGCGCGCCGCGCATGCCGCCGCTGCCTGGCAGGATGGCGGGAGTGGGGTTGGACTGAACAGCGGCGATGGTCATGGCGCCACCGCGTGTTGAGGGCGATCGTGGGAGAGGCCGCGATCCTTCGCCCCCCTCTCTGTCCTGCCGGACATCTCCCCCTCAAGGGGGAGATCAGCAGTTTCTCGGCCTCGCCAATTCTGACACGTTGGAGATTGGCGAAACCCGAAGGGACAGCCAATCTCCCCCCCTGAGGGGGAGATGTCCGGCAGGACAGAGAGGGGGCCTCGCACAAGCCTTCATCACGCCGGCTCATCCATCAGATGCAGGCTATCGCGGTTGAAGGTGAGCGTCACCGCCTCGCCTTCGGCCGGCAGCGCCGTTCCCGCCGGCACCACCGCGTGCAGCCTCAACCCCTCGGCATCGAGCGCCAGCCTTGTCGTGGCGCCGAGATAGTTGGTGCCGACCAGGCGCGCGGCGACGCCGTCGCCACTGGTCGCGCTTGAAACGCGGATGGATTCCGGGCGCAGGCTCCCCCAGCGATGCTGGCCGGAATAGCGCTGAACGAAATCCGGCGGCAGCACGTTGGACGAGCCGACGAAATCGGCGACGAAGCGCGTGTTCGGCCGCTGATAGATATCTTCCGGCGTGCCGACCTGCATGATCCTGCCGTCGTTGAAGACGGCGACGCGGTCGGCCATGGACAGCGCTTCGCCCTGGTCGTGGGTGACGAAGACGAAGGTGATGCCGAGCGCCTTCTGCAGCGACTTCAATTCCTCCTGCATGTTCTCGCGCAGCTTGAGGTCGAGCGCGCCGAGCGGCTCGTCGAGCAACAGCACCTTGGGCTGGTTGACCAGCGCCCGGGCGAGCGCGACGCGCTGGCGCTGGCCGCCGGAAAGCTGGCCTGGGCGGCGCGCGCCATAGCCCGGCAGGCGCACCAGCGACAGCGCTTCCTCCGCAGCCTTCAGCCGCTCGGCCTTGCCGACGCCCTTGACCATCAGGCCGTAGGCGACGTTGTCGAGCACGTTGAGATGCGGGAACAGCGCATAGTCCTGGAAGACGGTGTTGACGTTGCGACGATAGGGCGGAACGCCTTCGGCGCGCTCGCCGAAGATGGAGATCGAGCCAGCCGTCGGCTGCTCGAAACCGGCGATCAGCCGTAGACACGTCGTCTTGCCGGAACCGGACGGCCCGAGCATGGCGAAAAACTCGCCCGGCGCGATCTCCAGATCGACCGCATCGACCGCGCGCACGCTGCCGAAATGGCGTGAGACTTGTTTGAAGGAAACGGCAGAGGTCATGGGCCCCGTCAGTTCAGTTCCGGTTGAACGAAGGCGAGTTCGCGCGGCGCTCTACCTCCCCCTTCGATGGGGGAGGTCGCGGCGAAGCCGCGGGTGGGGGTGACAGCGCGAACCATCAGACAGCCCCACCCTGACGCTCAAGCGTCGACCCGCCCCACAAGGGGAGGGTAAAGAGCGTTACCGTCCGCCGATGACGCCGATATAGTCCGACACCCAGCGGTAATAGGGCACGCACTGGTCGTTCTGGCTGGCGCATTTCGAAACCGGCGTCTTCCAGAACTTGATCTTGTCGAAATTGTCGTAGCCGTTGGTCTTGCAGCCTTCGTCGGTCAAAAGCTCATTGCCCTTGCAGGCGGCGGGCACGACCGGCAGCGAGCCGAACCAGGCCGAGACGTCGCCCTGGACCTTGGGCGACAGGGAATGCTCGAGCCACATATAGGCGCAGTTCGGATGGGCGGCGTCGGCTTCCATCATGGTGGTGTCGGCCCAGCCGGTGACGCCTTCCTCCGGCACGGTCGAGGCGACCGGTTTCTTGGCGGCGACCAGCGTGTTGACCTGATAGGGCCAGGAGCCGGAAGCGACCACGCCTTCGTTCTGGAAGTCGTCGACCTGGATCGCGGCATCGTGCCAATAGCGGCCGACCAGCGTGCGCTGCGTGCGCAACAGGTCGAGCGCCGCCTTGTACTGGTCTTCGTTCAGCTCGTATGGATCCTTGATGCCGAGCTCAGGCTTGTGGAACTTCAGATAGTTGGCGGCGTCCGCGATGTGGATCGGGCCGTCATAGGCCTGGACGCTGCCCTTGTTCGACTTGCCGTCGGGCAGCTTCATTTCCTCGAAGACGACGTTCCAGCTCTTGGGCGCTTCCTTGAAGACATCGGTGTTGTACATCAGGATGTTCGGGCCCCACTGGTAGGGAACGCCGTAATGCACCTTGTCGACGGTGAACCAGGGCGCGTCCTTCAGGCGGTCGTCGACGGTCTTCCAACTCGGGATCAGATCGGTGTTGATCGGCTGCACGCGCTTGCCGGCCACGAGGCGCAGCGAGGCATCGCCCGAAGCGGTGACCAGATCGAAGCCGCCCTCGTTCATCAGCGAGACCATCTCGTCGGAGGTGTTGGCGGTCTTGACGTTAACCTTGCAGCCGCTTTCCTTCTCGAAAGCCGTCACCCAGTCATAACCCTTGTCGGTCTCGCCGCGCTCGATATAGCCCGGCCAGGCAACGATGTTTAGCTCGCCCTCGCCCTTGCCGAGTTCCTTGACCTGGGCCATGGCCTGAGCGGAAAAAGTCAGCGCGACAGTCAGCGCCGTGCACGACTTCAGGAATGCATTCATCATCGATCTCCCATTTTGGCCCATGACCCCGAAACCAGTTCGGCTTTCGGAAAGGACCATGCGCAAACTACAAGGGTCGGAGCTTCATGCTCCGACGGCAGCGCTCTCAAGGCGCGGCTTTGTTCCCTGAGCGAAAAGTGCTGTGAAAAATCCGGTTTCGCAAATTCATTTATCAGAAAGCCGATATCGGTTTTTCCGATAGTTATTTTGGACGCTCCGGACGGAAAACCGCTTCGCACTTTTCCTGGAATTGCTCTGATCAAAGCCTCTGACGCACCATGCGTTGCGACTGGGCGAGGCCGATGAAATCGCGCGCGGCCTGCGGCAGGCCGGAGCCGCGGCGCCAGACGGTGCCGACCTGGACTACCGGCAGCGAGCCGGAAATGTCGCGCGATTCGATGCGGTCGCCTTCCAGCGACCAGGGCCGATAGACGAGGTCGGGCAGCAGCGCCACGCCGGCGCCGGTGGCGACAAGGCTGCGCACCGCTTCCACCGAACGCGTGCGGAAGGCGACATGGGGCCTCGCGCCGATCGCAGACAGCAGCTTGCCGGTGTTCTCCTCGATCTCGTCGACGGTGAGCATGATCAGCGGCTCGGACGCGATGTCGCCGATCGAGATGATGTCGGCGCTGGCCAGCCTGTGGCTGAGCGGGATCCACAGCCGGTAAGCCGAGACTTCCAGGATTTCCGACTGCAGCGCCGTGCGGTCGCGCAGGTTGGACGTGACCATGACGGCGATATCGAGCTTGCCGCCGACCAGAAGGTGCTCGAGATAGTCGCCATTGTCCTCGATGGCGGAGACCTCGACGCCGGGATAGGCGCGGCGGTAGCGGGCAAGCAGATCGGACAAAACATAGCCGGCGACCAGCGAGGTGACGCCGAGCTGCAGGCGCCCGCCGGCGACGGCCTGCTCGCTGGAGAAGGAACGGCGCGCATCCGAGACATCGGCCAGGATCTTGGTCGCGTGGCGCAGGAACTGGTGGCCCTTGTGGGTGATGTTCAAGCCGCGCGGATGGCGCTCGAAGAGCTCGACGCCGAGATCGCTCTCCAGCTCCTTGATCGCCTCGGTGACCGAGGACTGCGAGATCGACAGGTTCTGCGCGGCGCCCGAGACGGTGCCCTGCTCGGCGACGGCGACAAAGAACTGGAGCTGGCGGATTGTGAAAGCCATGGCCGGACTAAACACTGCCGCGTGCGGGAAAGAAAGCGGGCTTTGTCCGCGGTGGTCAGGCCGCCGCAATGGTCAGCCGCGCCCCTGCCCGGCTCAGCGCGGCGGCTATGTCGGGCGGCGGCGGCTGGTCGGTGGCAAGCTCGGAAAAGCCGTCGAAGCCGCACACCCTGACCAGCCCCTGGCGGCCGAACTTGGTATGGTCGGTGACGACCAGCGAGCGCTGGCCGCGCGACAGCACCATGCGGGCGAACTCCGCCTCCTCCAGCTCATAGTCGGTGAGGCCGGCTTCAGCATCGACGGCGCCGATCGAGATCACCGCATGATCGACCGAAAAGCGGCTGACAAACTCGATCGCCGAAATGCCGAAAGCAGCGCCTGAATCGCTGCGCAGCTCGCCGCCGGCCATATAGACCTTGTTGCCGTTCACCGTCGCCAGCGTGCGGGCAATGTCGGAGGAATTGGTGACCACCGTCAACCGGCGATGGCCGAGCAGCTCGCGCGCCAGGAAGGATGTGGTCGTGCCGGTGTCGAGCATGATCGCCTCGCCATCGCGGATGGTGGCTGCGACCATCCTGGCGATCAGGCACTTGGCTTCGGCATTCTCGCGCATGCGCCGCTCGAACGGCGCCTCGCCCACCATCGAGGCAAGGCCGACGGCGCCGTGCATCTTCAGCACCGACCCGTCATCGGCGAGCGGCTTGACGTCGCGCCGCACCGTTTCCTGCGAGACGCCGAGTCGTTCGGCAAGGCTGGCTATGCTGATCGTGCCCTCCTCGCCGAGGAGCCGCAGGATTTCGCCATGCCGTTTCGAGTGGATCATGTGGAATGCCCGAGATTTTGACCGAATTTAAGGCTTTGACAACGCTTTGAAAGGAGTTGCTTATATTTTCGGGCAAAACACCCAAAAAAAGTCACAGCTTTTGATTGACAGCTCTGCCACCTGGGCATGAGAGTGGTTGCAAGTCACAAGGGCTCGGAACTGCTAAGGGAGGGTGATGGCAGAGCCGCAACTTAGTGACCAGTTCATCTGGAACCAGCCAGATTTGCGCTTTTATCGAATCCGCGGGGGCGGATGCCGGGATCCTGAACCTGGCCAAGGGGCTCGTCGGTGCGGTGCGGGATACCGATCCTGGCGTCTCGCACCGACGAGGCTTTTCTATTTTGTCCCATCGTCGTTTTCCGTGGGACCGGTTGAGGCCGGAGCGAAGCCGTGAGCGCCGAAGACCGCATCCGCGCCCTGCCGTGCTGGAACGGCAGTATCGAGATCGAGCCGCTGCCGGGCGGCCTCAGCAACGCCAATTTTGTCGTCACGGATGCCGCGGGGCGGCATGTCGTGCGCTTCGGCCAGGACTTTCCGTTCCACCACGTCTTTCGCGAGCGCGAGGTGATGACGGCGCGGGCCGCGCATGCTGCTGGATTCGCGCCGGCCGTGCATTATGCCGAGCCCGGCATCCTGGTGACGGCGTTTCTCGGGGCAAAGACCTTTCTCGCCGAGGATGTGCGGGCCAATCTTGGCCGCGTGGCGGCGCTGCTGCGCGGCTTCCATCGCGAGATGCCGAGCCATGTCTCCGGCGCCGGCTTCATGTTCTGGGTGTTCCACGTCATCCGCGACTATGCGCGCACGCTTGACGAAGGCGGCAGCCGCAAGACGGATCAGTTGCCGCGCTATCTAGCGCTGGCCGACGAGCTCGAGCGGGCGCAAAAACTGCTGCCGATCGTCTTCGGCCACAACGATCTTTTGCCGGCCAATATCCTGGACGACGGCAAGCGGCTGTGGCTAATCGATTTCGAATATGCCGGCTTCAACACGGCGATGTTCGATCTCGCGGGCGCCGCCTCCAATGCCGGCCTGAGCGACGATGAATCCTTCGCCTTCCTGACCGCCTATTTCATGAAGGAGCCGGACAGCGAGATCCGCCGCTCGCACGCCGCCATGCAATGCGCCTCGCTGCTGCGCGAGGCGATGTGGAGCATGGTCTCCGAGCTTTATCTCGACGCGCCCGGCATCGACTATGTCGCCTATACCGAGGAAAACCTCGTCCGGCTCGACGCCGCGCTGGAGAACTACCGGACGAAATACGGGACCAAGCCATGACCTTGCCCAGCCATGCCGAAATCGTCGTCATCGGCGGCGGCATCATCGGCTGTTCCACCGCCTATCATCTGGCGCGCGACCACAAGGCCGATGTGGTGCTGCTCGAGCAGGGCAAGCTGACCTCGGGCTCGACCTGGCACGCCGCCGGCCTGGTCGGGCAGTTGCGCTCGTCGGCCTCGATCACGCGCGTGCTCAAATATTCGGTCGAGCTCTACAAGGGCCTCGAGGCCGAGACCGGCCTGGCGACCGGCTGGAAGATGACCGGCTGCCTGAGGCTCGCGACCAATGCCGACCGCTGGACCGAGTTCAAGCGGCTGGCAACGACGGCCAAAAGCTTCGGCATGGACATGCAGCTTCTGTCGCCGGCGGAAGTGAAGCGCATGTGGCCGCTGATGGAAACGGGCGACCTGGTCGGCGCCTCGTGGCTGCCAACCGACGGGCAGGCAAGCCCCTCCGACATCGCCCAGTCGCTCGCCAAGGGCGCGCGAATGCATGGCGCGAAACTGTTCGAGGACCTGCGCGTCACCGGCTTTACGATGAAGGACGGCCGCATCACGGCGGTGAAGACTTCCAAGGGCGACATCGCCTGCGACAAGGTGGTGAACTGCGCCGGGCAGTGGGCAAGGCAGGTCGGCGCGATGGCCGGCATCAACGTGCCGCTGCAGCCGGTCAAGCATCAGTATATCATCACCGAGAGGATCGAAGGGCTGGCGAACGACGCGCCGACGATCCGCGACCCCGACCGCCGCACCTATTTCAAGGAGGAGGTCGGCGGACTGGTGATGGGCGGCTATGAGCCCAACCCGCAGGCCTGGGCAACCGGGCTTCCCGGCGGCGACGTGCCCAACGACTGGGAGTTCCGCCTGTTCGACGACGATTACGATCATTTCGAACAGCATATGAGCCAGGCAATCGAGCGCGTGCCGGCGCTCGCCCATGTCGGCGTCAAACAGATGATCAACGGGCCGGAAAGCTTCACGCCGGACGGCAACTTCATCCTCGGCGTGGCGCCGGAATGCGCCAATATGTTCGTCGGCGCGGGCTTCAACGCCTTCGGCATCGCGTCGGGCGGCGGCGCCGGCTGGGTGCTGGCGCAATGGGTGGTCGACGGCGAGGCGCCGCTCGATTTGTGGGTGGTCGACATCAGACGTTTCTCCAGCCTGCACCGCGACCGCGACTGGGTCCGCGACCGCACGCTGGAGGCCTATGGCAAGCATTACACGATCGGTTTCCCGCACGAAGAGTATCTCTCGGGACGGCCACGCATCGTCTCGCCGCTCTATGAGCGGCTGAAGACGCATCGCGCGGTGTTCGGCTCCAAGCTTGGCTGGGAGCGGCCGAACTGGTTTGCGCCCGACGGCACAGCCGCCGAGGACGTCTATTCGATGGGCCGCCAGAACTGGTTCGGCCCGGTCGGCGACGAGCACCGGCATGTGCGCGAGAAGGTCGGCCTTTTCGACCAATCCTCCTTTGCCAAATACGAGCTGACCGGAAGCGACGCGCTGAAGGCGCTCGACTGGATCTGCGCCAACGACGTCAACAAGCCGGTCGGACGGCTGACCTACACGCAGCTTCTCAACACGCGCGGCGGCATCGAGGCCGACCTCACCGTGTCGCGGCTCGGCGAGGAGCGGTTCTACATCGTCACCGGCACCGGCTTCCGCACGCATGACCTGTCCTGGATAAGCGACCATATCGGCTCCGGCCTCGACGCCAGGCTGACCGACGTCACGGAGGAGTACGGCACGCTCTCGCTGATGGGACCGCGCGCCCGCGACGTGCTGTCGGCGGTGACCGATGCCGACGTTTCGAACGCCGCCTTCCCCTTCGGCCATGCCCGCGAGATCGCAATCGCCGGGCACACCGTGAAGGCGCTGCGCATCACCTATGTCGGCGAGCTCGGCTGGGAGCTGCATGTGCCGATCGCCGCCACCGGCGAGGTTTTTGATGTACTGATGGCGGCGGGCAAGGCACACGGCATTCGCCCGGTCGGCTACCGGGCGCTGGAGTCGCTGCGACTGGAAAAAGGTTATCGCGCCTGGGGTTCCGACATCACGCCGAACGACACGCCGCTGGAGGCGGGGCTTGGCTGGGCGGTGAAGCTTCGCAAGAACACCGACTTCGTCGGACGCAAGGCGCTGGAGAACGCGACCGGCAAGCCGCCGACGAAACGCTTTGCCGGCTTCACGGTGGATGAGCCAGAGGTCGTGCTGGTCGGGCGGGAGACGATCCTGCGCAATGGCGAAGCTGTCGGCTACCTCACCAGCGGCGGCTACGGCTACACGGTCGAGAAGAACATCGGCTACGGCTATGTGCGCAATGCCGACGGCGTCGGCGACGAGTTCCTCGCCTCCGGCGACTACGAGCTGGTGGTGGCGATGGAACGCACGCCGGCAAAGATCCATCTCGAGGCGATGTACGACCCGGCCGGGAAGAGGGTAAAGGCTTGACCGCCGGGCCGGTCAGTTGACGCGCAGCACCAAGCCCCGGCTCGGCACGGTATCGGTTTCGCCAGGCATCGAGGCGTAGGGCCGCGTCTCTTCGAGGCGGCTTAGGGTGCCGCGCGCTTCCAGCCCAGCGATGCGCTCCTCAAAGCCGGCATCCCACAGCGTGTTCTTGACGGTCAGCACGATGACGCCACCTGGACGGCAGATGCGGATCAGCTCGTCCAGGCCTTCGACGCCGACATGGCCCGAGGTGAAGACGCCCGCCGAAATGATGCCGGCATAGGCGCCGTCGGCGAAAGGCAGCGTGTCGCCCATCGCCAGGCGATGCAGCGCCGTGTAGACGCCCTTGGCGCCGGCCTTGTCCAGCATGCCTTGCGAGATGTCGAGCGCCTCGACCCGCGGATAGCCGGTGATGGCGAGCCACTCGCCGATCAGGCCGGTGCCGGCGCCGGCATCGAGCAAGGGTTCGGCGCCGCGCGGCAGGTGGCGGGCAAGCAGCGCCAGACAGATCGTCGGATGGCGATAGCCGGCGGCCGACATGTCGGCATCGTAGGTCTCGGACCAGCGGTCATAGATCGCGGCGACCTCATCCGGCCGCTTCGCCGCGTAGGCCGCGCTTAGCGAGCCGCTATGCTTGCCGTCCGTCATCGTCGCCCCTCGAAGCCGATTCATGTGCAAAGGATCATAGCCAAGCCGCCAAAACTGTGGAACCGTCCGAGCGACAACAATGGCGTGAAGGGGACACGACATGACCGACGAGCTGCGCGCTGCGCTGGCGGCCATTCCGGTGCTGGCGAGCTATGATGGGCCGCTGGAGCGGCTCGGCGGTCTGACCAACAGGGTCTACAGGGCGGGTGACGTGTGCCTGCGCATCCCCGGCAAGGGCACCGAGGAGTACATCAACCGCGCCAACGAGGCGGTGGCGGCGCGTGAGGCGGCCAGCGCCGGCGTCAGCCCGCTGGTGCTTTATGCCGATCCGGCGTCCGGTGTGATGGCGACGCGCTTCATCGCCGGCGCCGAGACGATGTCGCCCGAAAAATTCAAGGCGCGGCCGGGCAGCCCGGCGCGGGCTGGCGAGGCCTTCCGAAAGCTCCACTCTTCGGGTGCGGTGTTTCCCTTCCGGTTCGAGCTGTTCGCGATGATCGACGACTATCTCAAGGTCCTGTCGACCAAGGACGTGGCGCTGCCGGCCGGCTATCACGACGTGGTGCGCGAGGCAGGCGCGGTGCGCGCGGCGCTTGCCGCGCAGGCCATCCCGCTTGCCGCCTGCCATTGCGATCCGCTGTGCGAGAACTTCCTCGATACGGGCGAGCGGATGTGGATCGTCGACTGGGAATATTCCGGCATGAACGATCCGCTATGGGACCTCGGCGACCTCTCGGTCGAGGGCAGGTTCGATGCCGCGCAGGACGAGGAACTGATGCGCGCTTATTTCGGCGGCGAGGCGCGGCCGGCCGAGCGGGGCCGCGTCGTCATCTACAAGGCGATGTGCGACCTTTTGTGGACGCTGTGGGGCCTGATCCAGCTCGCCAACGACAATCCGGCCGACGATTTCCGCGCCTATGCCGACGGCCGCTTCGCCCGCTGCAAGGCGCTGATGGAGACGGCGGAGTTTTCGCGGCACCTCGCCGCCGTGCGCCTGGACTAGACCCATCCCAGCGAGTTACCTGAAAACCCTTTGTATCTCGTTCAACGACCCTGTTTCGTCGGACTTTTTGCAATACCAGATGAGCAGCGCGATGGTGCCGATGGGGAAGAACCCCGCAAGCAGCTGATGCCAGCCGCTTCTGTTGATGTCATGCAGCCGGCGCGCGGTCATGGCAAGTGTCGGCAGAAGAACGGCAAGATTCCAAAGCGACGAAACGGCTTCGTTTCCCACAAAGATATCGACTATCCCCATAAGAACGGCGACGATGATTATGAAGAGGTAGGAATACCAGAACTCCGAGCGACTGGCCCTGCCGGAAAAGTTCACATAATTTCGGAAAAAGCTTGCAATCGCTTCACCAAAGTTCATCGACGGCGGCGTGTCACCGAAGCGATTGACGCCGGCCGGCGGTGCCCTCAAGACAAACAACAATGGCAAGCCGATAATGATCAGAATTATGAGCCAATGCCATATCGAGAAACTGCCCATTACTTTCCCCCCAATACTCCAATCCTCGGAGCTATGATTATCCCGCCCGTCGGGCCGGAATCAATTGGAGATTGCACCCGATAGGCGGTTTTCACCGCAAATACTTTCCGGCCGCAAGGGCAGGGCGAGGTGGCCCGAGTCTAATTCACGCCCTTCGGCACGTTTTCGGGCGGCACCGCGGTTTCCACCACCTTCTGGCGATGGAAAATGAAGATGCCGGCAAGCACGACGATCGCCGAGCCGGCCAGGATGCGCGGGCTCGGCACATCACCGAAGAAAACTAGGCCAAAGACAATGGCCCACAGAAGCAGGCTGTAATGCAGCGGCGCCAGCGTCGAGGCCGGCGCCAGCTTCAGCGCCCTTGTGATCATCAGATGGGCCGCGCAGGACACGACGCCAAGCAAGAGCATGGCGCCGAAGTCGAGCGCCGAGGGCGTATTCCATGCGCCGATGGTCAGCGCGCCGCCGACGATCAGCGTGCCGATGGTCTGCCAGGTGACCAAGGTCGTGTCGCTGGTGCCGCGGAGGAGCCGGCCAAGGATGATGGCGAAGCCGAAGGCCACGCTGCCAATCAGCGCATAGCTCGACGACAGCGAGAAAGCCGCCGAGGACGGCTTCAGGATGATCAGCACGCCGCAGAAGCCGACGAGGATCGCCAGCCAGCGGCGCCAGCCGACCTTTTCACCGAGCAAGAGGTGCGAAAGCGCGGCGACATAGATAGGCCCGGCCATGTAGAAGCTCATGACGTCGGCGAGCGGCAGGTGGACGACGGCGGCGTAGAAAAGTCCGGTGTCGAGCGTCGTCGCCACGACGCGCAAGAGTTGTAGCACCGGCCTGTCCATCTGGAACAGCTTGCCCGCGCCCTGGTTGGCGATCATCGGCCCCAGCACGATGAAGGCGCCGATCGAGCGGATCAGCACAACCTGGCCGACGGAAAAACTGGCGACCAGCCATTTGCCCATCGCATCGTTCAGCGCGAACATGAAGTCGCCAGCCAGCATCAAAAGGATGCCGGCGAGCAACACGTTCCGGATCGTGAAATTGCGAGCGATGGTCTGAGCCATGGCGCTCCCTAGCCGCAGGCCGCCGGTTTGACGAGGGAAAATCGGCCAGCCGGTAAGACCAGCGGCGGAAATCGGCTGGTTCTAACCCGCCTTGTGCCGCCGGTTCACCTGCGCCGGACGTCCGGAAATCGACAACCGCGTCTCCTGCCTGGTCCGCTCAGCGACGACCTTGCCCCTGGCGATGACGCAGAGGCGCTCGGGGCGCAGGCGAACGGCCTCGATTACGTTGCCGGCGTCGAGCACGACAAGGCTGGCCCGCTTGCCGACGGCGAGGCCAAGGTGGTCGAGCCCCATGATCGCGGCGTTGACACTGGTGACCATGTCGAAGCAGCGCGCCATATCGGCCGGGCTCGACATCTGCGCGACATGCAGACCCATGAAGGCGACGTCGAGCATGTCGGCGGTGCCCAGCGAATACCAGGGGTCAAGCACGCAATCCTGCCCCCAGCCGACGCGGATGCCGAGCGCCAGCATCTCCTTCACCCTGGTCAGGCCGCGCCGCTTCGGAAAAGTGTCATGACGCCCCTGCAGCATGATGTTGATCAGCGGGTTGGGGATGGCAGAGACACCGGCTTCAGCGATCAGCGGCAGGAGCTTCGAGACGTAGTAATTGTCCATCGAATGCATGGAGGTGAGATGCGAGCCGGCCACCCTGCCCTGCAGGCCGAGACGCTGCGTTTCATAAGCGAGCTGCTCGATATGGCGCGACAGCGGATCGTCGGTCTCGTCGCAGTGCATGTCGACCATCAGGCCGCGTTTCGCCGCGATCTCGCAAAGCTCCGTCACCGAGCGCGTGCCGTCGGCCATGGTGCGCTCGAAATGCGGAATGCCGCCGACGATGTCGACGCCCATATCGAGCGCCCGGACAGTGTTCTTGAGCGCCGTCGGCGAGCGATAGAGGCCGTCCTGCGGAAACGCCACCAGCTGCAGGTCGATATAGGGCGCGACGGTTTTCTTGACGTCGAGCAGGGCTTCCACCGCGAGCAGCCGGTCGTCGCAGACATCGACATGGCTGCGAATGGCGAGCAGGCCCATCGACACGGCCCAGTCGCAATAGGCGAGCGCACGCTCGCGCACGGCCTCATGCGTCAGCAGCGGCTTCAGCTCGCCCCAAAGCGCGATGCCCTCGAGCAGCGTGCCAGACGCGTTGATGCGCGGAATGCCGTAGGAGAGGGTGGCGTCCATGTGGAAATGCGGATCGACGAAGGGCGGTGAAACAAGATTGCCCCGCGCGTCGATCTCGGTCGGCGCCGACCCTGTCAGCTTCTGCTCGATCGCGCGGATGGTTTCGCCGGCAATGCCGATATCGGCAATCCTGCCGTCCGGCAGGGTGCCGCCGCGCATGATGAGGTCGAAATCCATCTGTCGTCACCCCTCTCAAGACCTGGCGATCATCGTGGCCGAAAAGACAGCCTTACGCAGCCTTTTCTTTCCCCGGCAGCCGAAAGGTTCCATCGCGCCGCAACTCGCTCTATAAGCCGCCTCGCGCCCTCGTGGCGAATCCGAAATTCTTTGCCAGTCAGACACAGGATCGGCCGTTGTTTCGCTTCTTCCGCTCCACGGAGAACCAGCGCCTTGTCGCGAGGCTCGTGAGGGAATCCTTCCAAGAGCACAAATTCGGCTATGGCGCCGCCATCGTGTCGATGCTGGTGGTGGCCGCCATGACCGGCGCCAGTGCCTGGATCCTGCGTGAGATCACCAACGAATTCGTCGTCTTCAAGAGGCTCGACCGCGTCAATTTGATCGCTGCCGGGGTCGCGGGGATCTTCCTGGTGAAGGGCCTCGCCACCTTCGTCCAAGCCTATTTCATGAGCCGCGTCGGCAACGCCATCATCGCCGACCGGCAGCGCAAGATCTACGATCGCATCCTGGAGCAAGGCATCGAGTTCTACCATTCGACCTCGTCGGCCGATCTGATCGCCCGCATGACCAACAACGCGCAGGCGGCGCGCAGCGTGCTCGATCTCGTCGTAACGTCCTATGTGCGCGACCTGGTGACGCTGGCCGTGCTCGTCGGTGTCATGATCTGGCAACAGCCGGCGCTGTCGCTGATCTGCTTCGTCGTCGGGCCGGTGGCGATCTACGGCGTCAACCGCATCCTGAAGCGCGTCCGCAACATCGCCGCCATGGAGTTCCGCTCGCTTGGGCAGATCGTTCATGTCATGCAGGAAACGGCGATCGGCGTACGCGTCGTCAAATCCTTCAACCTTGAAGGCGCGATGCGCAAACGCATGTACCAGGCCGTCTCCGACGTCGAGAACCGCGCCAACAACATCGCCACGCTGGAGGCGGCCACCAGCCCGGTGATGGAAACCATTGCCGGCCTGGCAATCGCCGGCGCGGTCTTCATCAGCGGATTCCTGGTACTGCAGGGCGGGCAGATGCCGGGCAACATCATGGCCTTCATCGCATCGCTGCTGCTCGCCTATGAGCCGGCTAAGCGCCTGGCCCGCGTTCGCATCTCGCTCGAGACCGGCATCGTCGGCGTGCGCATGATGTTCCAGCTCGCCGACCGGCCGCTGACGCTCGCGGAAAAGCCTGGCGCGAGGCCGCTGCAACCTGGACCGGGCGAAATCCGCTTCGACGATGTCAGCTTCGCCTATCCGGAAAGCCCGCCGGTGTTCGAGGGCTTCAACCTGACGCTCGCGGCCGGCAAGATGACGGCGCTGGTCGGGCCGTCGGGCAGCGGCAAGTCGACGATCCTGAACCTGATCATGCGCATGTACGACCCGCAGACCGGCAGGGTGATGTTCGACGGCCAGGACATCTCCTTCGCGACGCTCGATTCGCTCCGGAAGAAGATCGCCTATGTCAGCCAGGACACGTTCCTGTTCGCCGGCACGATCATGCACAATATCCGCCTCGGCCGCGAGGACGCGACCGATGAAGAGGTGATCGCCGCAGCCAAGGCCGCCAACGCGCATGACTTCATCAGCGCCATGGCCAAGGGCTACGAGACGGAGGTCGGCGAAAACGGTTCGCTTTTGTCCGGCGGCCAGCGCCAGCGCATCTCGATTGCGCGCGCCATGCTGCGCAATGCCGAGATACTGCTGCTCGACGAGGCGACCAGCGCGCTCGACGCCGAATCGGAAGCGCTGTTCCGCGACGCGCTGCAGCAACTGACCGTCGGACGCACGACGATCGTCATCGCGCACCGGCTGTCGACGGTGCACCAGGCCGACACCATCGTGGTGCTGGAAAAGGGCAAGGTGCAGGAGAGCGGCCCGCACAAGACCCTGCTCAAGCAAGGCGGGCTCTATCAGAAGCTTTATGAATATCAGCTGATGCCGTAGGCGCGGCGCCCACCTTCTCCCCTTGCGGGAGAAGTTGGCCGCGAAGCGGCCGGATGAGGGGTGTTCCAGCTTGGCGGCGCCGTTTATCCAGTCGGAATTCGCCAGCGTCTCACTCCGCTGGAACACCCCTCATCCGTCTCGGCGCTGCGCGCCGATCCACCTTCTCCCGCAAGGGGAGAAGGAGAAGCGCTCCTCACTCCGGCACTTTCCGCACCGCGCCCTTGTCGGCGCTGGTGGCGAAGGCGGCGTAAGCGCGCAGGGCCGTCGTCACCTTGCGCTTGCGCTTTTCGGCCGGCTTCCAGGCGTCCGGGCCCTTGGCGTTCATCGCCGCGCGGCGCGCTTCGAGCTCGGCATCGCTGACGGCGAGCCGGATGGTGCGGTTGGGGATGTCGATCTCGATCGTATCGCCTTCCTGGACCAGGCCGATCGCGCCGCCCTCGGCGGCTTCCGGCGAGACGTGGCCGATCGACAGGCCCGACGTGCCGCCGGAGAAGCGGCCGTCGGTGATCAATGCGCAGGCTTTGCCGAGGCCTTTCGACTTCAGGTAGCTGGTCGGGTAGAGCATCTCCTGCATGCCTGGACCGCCGCGCGGCCCCTCATAGCGGATGACGACGATGTCGCCGGCCTTGATCTCGTTGCCTAGGATCGCCTTGACGGACGCATCCTGGCTTTCGAAGACGCGGGCCGGGCCGGTAAATTTCAGGATCGACTCGTCGACGCCGGCGGTCTTCACGATGCAGCCGTCGAGCGCCAGATTTCCCTTCAGCACAGCAAGGCCGCCATCCTTCGAGAACGGCGTCTTGGCCGAGCGGATCACGCCCTTCTCCCGGTCGAGGTCGAGCTCGTCCCAGCGGCGGTCCTGGCTGAAGGCGACCTGGGTCGGCACGCCGCCGGGGGCGGCGCGGAAGAAGTCGCGGACATTCTCGGCCGAAGTGCGGGCGATGTCCCAATGGTCGAGCGCCTCGCCGAGCGTAGCGGTGTGCACCGTCGGCAGGTCGCGGTTGATCAGGCCCGCCTGGTCGAGCTGGCCGAGGATCGCCATGATGCCGCCGGCGCGGTGGACGTCCTCCATATGCACGTCGGACTTGGCCGGCGCCACCTTGCAGAGCACCGGCACTTTCCGCGACAGCCGGTCGATGTCTTCCATGGTGAAGTCGACCTCGCCCTCATGCGCGGCGGCGAGGATGTGGAGCACCGTGTTCGTCGAGCCGCCCATGGCGATGTCGAGCGCCATGGCGTTCTCGAAAGCGCCCTTGGAGGCGATGCTGCGCGGCAGCGCGCTTTCATCGTCCTGCTCGTAATAGCGCTGGGCGAGATCGACGGCGAGATGGCCGGCCTCGACGAATAGGCGCTTGCGATCGGCATGGGTGGCCAAGGTGGAGCCATTTCCCGGCAGCGACAGGCCTAGCGCCTCGGTCAGGCAGTTCATCGAATTGGCGGTGAACATGCCCGAGCACGAGCCGCAGGTCGGGCAGGCCGAGCGCTCGATGACCTTGACGTCCTCGTCGGATATCTTGTCGTCGGCGGCAGCGACCATGGCGTCGACAAGGTCGAGCGCCTGCGCCTTGCCGGCCAACACCACCTTGCCGGCCTCCATCGGGCCGCCGGAGACAAAGACGGTCGGGATGTTGAGGCGTAGCGAGGCCATCAGCATGCCGGGGGTGATCTTGTCGCAATTGGAGATGCAGACCATGGCGTCGGCGCAATGCGCGTTGACCATGTATTCGACGGAATCGGCGATCAGCTCGCGCGACGGCAGCGAATAGAGCATGCCGTCATGGCCCATGGCGATGCCGTCGTCGACGGCGATGGTGTTGAACTCCTTGGCGACGCCGCCTGCCTTCTCTATCTCGCGCGCGACCAGCTGGCCGAGATCCTTCAGGTGCACGTGGCCGGGCACGAACTGAGTGAAGGAATTGACCACCGCGATGATCGGTTTGCCGAAATCACTGTCCTTCATGCCGGTGGCGCGCCACAGGCCGCGGGCGCCGGCCATGTTGCGGCCATGGGTGGTGGTACGGGAACGATAGGCAGGCATTGCATTGTCCTTGCTGGCTGGCCACGCCGATGCGCGGCGGGCGGCGCTCAAATTTTGGTCGGCAGCGGTTATAGCGACCATGATCCGGCCTTGCCACAATTTTGCGCTGCGCCAGGATTCTTCAGGAAAATCTGAAATCGCTGTCGGATCGCGCCATATCGATCCGTCCTTGAGGCAGACGGTATGAACGGCACAAATCGCCGACCCGCCGTTGACGATGTAAGCAACATAAGTCCGAGGAGCACGACATGCAAAAGATCACCACCTGCCTGTGGTTCGACGGCCAGGCCGAGGAGGCGATGAACCACTACATATCCATCTTCAGGAACTCGAAAGTGCTGAGCGTTTTGCGCTGGCCCGAGGGTCACCCCGATGAGGGCAAGGTACTGATGACCACGTTCGAGCTCGATGGCGTGCCGTTCCAGGCGCTCAATGGCGGTCCCTACTTCAAGTTCAACGAGGCAATGTCGCAGTCGATCGACTGCAAGACGCAGGAAGAGGTCGACTATTTCTGGGAGAAGCTCACCGAGGGCGGCGAGCCCGGCCAGTGCAGCTGGCTGAAAGACAAATTCGGCGTCTCCTGGCAGGTCGTGCCGGAGCAGTTGCCGAAACTGCTTCTGGATCCGGACAGAGCGAAGGCCGGGCGCGTGATGTCGGCGATGATGCAGATGGGCAAGATCGATATCGCCAAGATCGAGGAAGCGGCGAAGGGGTGAGCGCGACTTTCCCTTCTCCCCTTGTGGGAGAAGGCAAGGCAGCGCTCACGCCGCCTTATCGCGGACCTGGTAGTCCTTGACGGCGGTGAAGCGGATCGCCTTCCAGCGCTCGGCCTCATAGTTCAGCGAGAAGGCGTGCTGGGCCAGAAACACCGGATCGTTGTCGAGGTCGCGGGCGATGTCGCCGCGATGCGATTCGATGAAACGCTGCACCTCCGCCTTGTCGTCGGCCGCGATCCAGCGGCAGACCGAGAAGCGCGACATCTCGAAATCCACCGGCAGCGTGTATTCGATGTTCAGCCGTTCCTTCAGCACGTCAAGCTGCAGGGCGCCGACGACGCCGACGATGGCCGGCGAACCGTCCTCCGGCGAGAAGAGCTGCACCACGCCCTCCTCGGCCATCTGGTGCAGCGCTTCCTTCAGCTTCTTGGCCTTCATGGCGTCGCCGAGGCGCACGCGGCGCAGGATTTCCGGGGCGAAGTTCGGCACGCCGCGGAACAGGATCTCCTCGCCCTCGGTCAGCGTATCGCCGATGCGCAGCGTGCCGTGGTTGGGGATGCCGACGACGTCGCCGGCAAAGGCCTCGTCGGCGGTGACGCGGGTGCGGGCGAAGAAGAATTGCGGCGCGGACAGGCTCATCGGCTTGCCGGTGCGCACCAGCTTGGCCTTCATGCCGCGCTCCAGCTTGCCGGAGCAGACGCGGACGAAAGCGATGCGGTCGCGGTGGTTTGGATCCATGTTGGCCTGGATCTTGAAGACGAAGGACGTCATCTTGTCCTCCGTCGCCTCGACCGTACGCTCATCGGCCTCCTGAGCGCGCGGCGGCGGGCCATAGGCGCCGAGCGCCTCGATCAGGTCGCGCACGCCATAATTGCGCAGCGCCGAGCCGAAATAGACGGGCGTCAGATGACCTTCGCGGAAAGCGTCGATATCGAGCGGCCGGCAGGCCTCGCGCGCCAACTCCAGTTCCTCGATGAAGTCGTTGCGCTCGTTCTCCGGCAAAAGCCCGGCGACGCGGTTGGAATCCGGACCGTTGACGGGCGTGCGTTCCTTCTCGTCGTCGCTCCTGCGCACCGCGTTCTGCGCCAGATGATAGGTGCCCGAGAAGGTCTTGCCGCGGCCGATCGGCCAGGTGACGGGCGCGGTGTCGAGCGCCAGCTTCTGCTCGATCTCATCCAAAATCTCGAACGGATCGCGGCTCTCGCGGTCCATCTTGTTGACGAAGGTGATGATCGGGATGTCGCGCAGCCGGCAAACCTCGAACAGTTTCAGCGTGCGCGGCTCGATGCCCTTGGCGGCGTCGATGACCATGACGGCGGAGTCGACCGCAGACAGCGTGCGGTAGGTGTCGTCGGCGAAATCCTCGTGGCCGGGCGTGTCGAGCAGGTTGAAGACGTTGTCGTCATATTCGAAGGTCATCACCGAGGTGACGACCGAGATGCCGCGCTCGCGCTCGATCTTCATCCAGTCGGACCGCGTCTGGATGCGGTCCTTCTTGGCCTTGACCTCGCCGGCAAGCTGGATGGCGCCGCCGAACAGCAGCAGCTTTTCGGTGAGCGTGGTCTTGCCGGCGTCAGGGTGGGCGATGATCGCGAAAGTGCGGCGGCGCGATACCGCCTGTTCGATGTCTTCTGCCAATTTTTTGGAATCCTGTCTGTGGCGCGGGCTTCTAGCAGCGCATGGCCGGCCTGTCGACAGTTTCGGGCGGATCGGTTCGCAGGGGGCGCGTTCGCCGCCACGGCAGGGCCCTGCACATAGTCAGGCCTCGCCATGCTCCCTGCGGCCGAACCTGGTGATCGATCGTATCTCCGAGCGACCGACGCCGATGTCGCGCAGCAGATAATCCGGCAGCTCGTCCAGCCTGGCCCGGTCCCTGCGAATGCGCACGATGCGCGCCACGAGCACTATGCCGGAGTGGCAGGTTTCGACGGCTGCGGCAAAGAGGCGCCTGAGAACCGTCCGGTCGGTGATCAATTCCTGCCCAAGGATGGACATGGTCGTATCTCCCTTGCGGTTGAATGATGAAAGCGGGAGGGCCGTCCACGGCCCTCCCGGAGGCTGTGCCGACGGGTCGTCAGGACCGATCGTGTTCGCAGCTCACATACGGGTTCCAGTCGGCGAACATGCCGGCCGGGTTGTGCCGCCAGTGCCAGACATGGAGCTCGTAGTAGGGATCCACCGGGTGAATACCCACCGTCGTCTTGCGCTGCAGCGTGCGGCCGAGGAATTCAGGAACGCCCTTGCCCTTCCAGTCCTTCTCGAAGACGATGTATTCCATGCCGACAAGCTGCATCGAGCCATCGGCTTCCGGCTCGTAGGTCAGCACGTCGGGTTCGCCGAGCACCAGCCTGCCGTCGCCTGCGCGGCCAGGATGGATGAAATGGACCCCCATCGTGCCGTGCTCGTCATGCGTCGTGCATTCGAACAGCTGCTGGTAGCCGTCCGCCTTGGCGACCTTGATGTCGAGGTACTTGGCCGCCATGTCCCGAGACCGGTTGAGCACCGGATCGGGCATGTCATGGGCGACCGCGGCGCCGCAAAGCAGCGCCGAGACGCCGACAGCAAGGACGATTTCCGTAAAGCGCTTCACGATCGATCCCCTCCCATCAGGCGGCGGCGTAGGCCGTCGTCGGATCGAACAGGCGCTTGATCTGGGTGATCTTGGTCGCCGGGAAGCCGCTCATCTTGGCGTGGCGCTGGATGATCGCTTCGTCCTTGGCGAGGTAGACGCAGAAAGTCTTGTCGTCCGCCACGAAGGATTCCACCCACTGGATGTCCGGGCCGAGCTCGGCAAGGACTGCGTTCGAGGCCTTGGACGCATCGCGAAGCTGCTCGCGCTCGAAGGTGCCGACCTTCGGGATCTCGCGCTCGATGATGTATTTCTGCATGTCACAAACTCCTTCATCTGAGGTTCAAATGCCGCCGGGCACTCGACCAAATCGGTGCCGGTGACATCCCTGGGGCAGCTGAGGTAAACTCTCGCTTGGCCCGCCAGGCAGACGGAGAATTACGGAACCGGCGGCCGACAGTCCTTACGCCGTCCTTATCTTGTTCTGATCCTTTGCCTATTGCCGTTACCGGGATTGCTGCCGATGGGAATTCATTGCTTCGGCGACTTCGAGCTTAACGAGAGCTCCCGCGCCATTCGTCTCGCCGGAAACGAGATCGAGGTGCAGCCCCTCGTCTTCGATTTCCTCGCCATCCTGCTGCGCCACCAGGACCGCGCCTTGAGCAAGGACGAGTTGCTTGAAACGCTCTGGCCGGGCGTGACGGTGACCGAGGCTTCGCTGCAGCGTGTCGCGAGCCTAGCCCGAAGCGTTCTGCGCCAAGGCGGCATGGAGACGGCGCTGCGCAACCTGCCCCGCTTCGGCTACCGTATTTGCCTCGACCAGGCAGCCGCTTCGGAAAAGGGGCCGGCGCCGGCCGATACGGGCAGCAGGCGTTCCAGCCCAGGTACGCAAATCCTGGCCGCACGCGCGGCCGTCGCGGCGCGAAAATGGCACGAGGCCGCGGCCGCTTTCAGGGAAGCAGATGCCGCCGACGAGTTGCTGACGGCCGACCTCGAAGAATGGGCGCTGGCGCTGGAATGCATGGGGCGGCCCTCAGAAGCGATCCCGCTCCTGACGCGCGCGGCAACGGAATACGGCATGGCCGGCGAACGCCTGCGGGCGGCTTCCCCGGCAATCACCCTTGCCATGATCCATCTCGAGAGAGGAGAGCTTGCTGCGGCCAAGGGCTGGCACAAGCGTGCCGCGCAGCTGATCGACAAAGCAACCGAGAGCAGGGAACATGGCCTCTGGTGCTGGATGGGCGCGCGCATCAAGGGCGCGGAGGCCGAGCCGGAGCATGCGCTCGCTCTTGCCGAGCAAGCTTTCGAGGTCGGCAAAAATCTCGAAGACCCAGTCGTGGAATCGCTCGGCCTTATCTATCGCGGCTTTTTCAAGCTTTGCCTTGGGGAAACAAAAGCCGGTCAGGAGGACCAGGATTTTGCCGCCGCGCTCGGCCTCTCCAGCGATGTCGACCCGATCGTCGGCGGCATCCTCTACTGCAACATCCTTTGGGCCTGCCGCAATTTCGGCGACTGGGCGCGAGCCAACCAATGGAGCCTCAGCTACGAGGGCTGGTGCAGAGGGCATGGGCTGGAGGAACTTACGGGCTCGTGTCGGCTGCATCGGGCCGAGGTGCTCGGCGTCCATGGCACGCTGAGGGAGGCTGAGGCTCTGGTGCGCGCGGCGCTCGATCAGCTTACGCTCGATGCGCCCTGGGCGAAAGGCGATGCCTTACGTGTGCTGGGCGACATTCATCTCGCCGCAGGCGATTTCGTCGAGGCGGATGCAGCCTATCGCGCGTCCCATGCCGCTGGCTGGGATCCGCAGCCAGGCTTTGCGCTGCTGCAGATGGAGCTCGGCCAGGCGGAAGCCGCATTCAGCGCCCTTGAGCGGTCGCTTGTCGGGAACGGCTGGCCGACGCTGCAGCGTCGGGGCATGGTTCTCGCCACGCTTGCCAAGGCAGCGGCGCGGACCGATCGGCTGGAGCGCGCGAAAGCGGTGATCGCCGAACTGGAAAGCGAACCGCAGCGCTGGCCGATGGCCTCGATCCGGGCATTGACCGCCGAGGCCAAGGCGGAACTGTCGATGCGGGAAAATCGCTTCACCGAAGCGGTGCGGGAGCTGCAGACCGCATGCTCGCGCTGGGCCGAGATCGGTTCGCCGACCAATTGCGCGGACGCCAGGCTTTCGCTCGCGGCGCTTCTCATCCAACTCGGCGATCGTACTGGCGCGGAGTTGGAGCTCGGCACGGCGCTGGCGGTCGCGAAGAAGGTCGATTCGTCACGTCTCATGCGGCGCTGTGAAGAGCTGGCGAGCCTGCTCGCCGGGGGCCAGAAGGCAATAGCGGACAGCGCGTAGCTGCTTCTTTGCTTGAGGTCAGGACGGCGCGGTGGCATGACGGGGAAAATTCTCCCCGAGGCCCAGCATGAGCAGTCCAAAGCAAGTCATCGTGATCGGCGCCGGAATCATCGGCGCTTCTATCGCCTGGCACCTGACGAAAGCCGGCGCGCGGGTGACGGTGGTTTCCGAGAGTGGCGCTGGCGGTGTCGCGACCCCCAATTCCTTTGCCTGGATCAATGCAAGCTGGGGCAATCCCGAGATCTATTTCCAGCTGCGCATCCGCGCCATGGCCGAATGGAAGCGTATGGCGAGCGATTTGCCCAGGTTGCCGCTCGTCTGGTGCGGCGGCCTTTGCTTCGACCTGCCGCCGGACAGGCTCGAAGCCTATGCGGCCGAACACTCGTCATGGGGTTATGGCATCGAGCGCGTCGACGCTAGGCGGGCGGGGCAAATCGAGCCCAACCTCGCCGAGCTTCCCGATTTTGCCCTTCGCGTTGCCGAGGAGGGCGTGGCCGAGCCTGTGGCGACCACGAAGGCGCTGCTGGCCGATGCCGAACGGCGAGGCGCGCGGATCGCCGCAGGAACCGTCGACAGGCTGGCGCTGGTCAACGGGAACGTCACGGGCGTCGTCGTTTCGGGCGAAATCATCGGGGCGGACGACGTGGTGATCGCCGCCGGCGCCGGGGCTCCGGCGATCGCGGCAACGGCCGGTATCGAGCTGCCGATCGAGACCCCACCCGGCCTGATCGTGCATTCGCGCCCTTACGACAAGCTGCTCAATGGGCTGGTGCTGGCCGACAGGCTGCATATGCGCCAGACGGCCGAGGGCCGCATCATCGCCGGCTCCGATTTCGGCGGCGGCGATCCGGGCGAGCATCCGGACACAGCCGCGCGCGAGCTATTTGCGGCAATGAAAGCGATGCTGCGCGGCGCGGACGGGCTGGAGCTCGATTTCCACACCGTCGGCTACCGGCCGACCCCGGTCGACGGCTTTCCGATCGTCGGCCGCGCGGAAGGCGCCGGCGGCCTCTATGTCGCCGTCACGCATTCGGGCATCACGCTGGCGCCAGTCCTGGGATTGTTTGCCGCCCGCGAGATCCTGGAGGGCGAGCGCGATGTGCTGCTGACGCCTTATGGGCTGGAGCGCTTCGCCCGGTAGCCCGAAGGTCGGCGAAAATAGTCTCGGGACCAGCAGGGACCGATTGCCTTAACCCGCCATCGCCAAACGCGCGACGGCCGGCGCGAAAGGCCTGATGCTGGTGCCGCCGCGGGTCATGGTAACGAAGCTCGACTGCGGTATCTCGTGCCAGATGCGGCCGTCGCGATCGAACGGCTCGGAGACGATGCAGCGACCTACCCCCTTGGCGAAAGCGCCGGTGTAGAGCGTCGGCGCCTGGTCGTCGGTGGCATAACGCACCGCGTGAAGTGCCTGGCCGTCGCTGAAGGCGGCGGTCAGCTTCAGTGACGGTTCGATCCCGGCGCGGCGCGAAACCTCGAGCACGCGGCCGGCGGCCCGCGATACCGCGCCATACGGATCGTCGGCGAGCCGATCGCCGACCATCAGCCGAAAGAACAATTCGGAATCGGTGCTCCCCTCGAGTTCATCGAACAAGTCGTCGGCGAGCGAGTTCTCGAGCGCGCGCCGGATCTTCTCGAAGCCGCCGATCTGGCCGTTATGGATGAACGACCAGCGGCCCGAGACGAAGGGATGGCAGTTCATGCGGCTGGTGGCGCCGCCGGTCGAGGCGCGCACATGGGCGAGGAACAGGCCGGACTTGATCTGGCGGCCAAGGCTTTTGAGATTGGGGTCGGACCAGGCCGGCAGAATGTCGCGGTAGAGGCCGGGTTCTGGCCGATCGCCGTACCAAGCCACTCCGAAGCCGTCAGCATTGGTCGGGGATTTCGCCTCCCGCGCCTGCCGGCTCTGAATGACCAGCGAATGGGAGGGCGCCGCAATGACGTCCTCCAGGAAGATCGCGTTGCCGAGACAGGCTGCCCACCTGCACATTGTCTGTCATCCCTTGTCGATGCGTTTTCGGGCGCGCGGATGAATTCGGCGCTCGTCTGGCGCCACAGATGGCAGGATGGCGCTTTGGCGTCCTTACGCCGCGCTTACGTTTTGCTGATCTCTGCCCGGAGGGCGTCTCGGCAGGTCTGCTTCAGCCGACCAATGCCAGCCTGGCCGGTGCGGGCGCGAACGGCCGGATGCTGGTGCCGTCCCTCGTCATGGCGACGAAGCTCGAGGGCGGGATCGCGTGCCAGTCGCCGCCGTCGCGGTCGAAGGGTTCGGAGACGATGCAATGGCCGGCGCGCCTGGCGAAGGCGCCGGTATAGAGCGTCGGCGCATGGTTGTCGGTGGCATAGCGAACGGCGTAGAGCGTTTCACCATCGGAAAAGGCGGCCGTCAGCTTTAGGGCCGGCTCGATGCCGGCACGGCGCGAGGCTTCGACGACGCGACCGGTTGCCCGCGACACGGCGCCTTGCGGGTCCGCCGCCAGCCCCTGGTCGATCATCAGGAGAAAGAAGAGCTCGGAATCGGTCGTGCCCTCGCGCTGGTCGAAGACCTCGTCGGAGAGCGAATTCTCCAGCGCGCGACGGATCTTTTCGAAGCCGCCGATCTGGCCGTTATGCATGAACGACCAGCGGCCGGAGATGAACGGGTGGCAGTTCATGCGGCTGGTGGCGCCGCCGGTCGAAGCACGGACATGGGCGAGGAACAGGCCGGATTTGATCTGCCGGCAAAGGCTCTTCAGATTGGGGTCGGACCAGGCCGGCAGGATGTCGCGGTAGAGCCCGGGCTCGGGCCGGTCGCCATACCAGGCGAGACCAAAACCGTCGCCATTGGTCGGCGACTTGGCTTCCTGGGCGCAATGGCTCTGGGCGATCAGCGAATGACAGGGCGCGGTGATGATGTCTTCGAGGAAGACCGCTTCACCCAGATAGGCCGCCCACCGGCACATCGCTTTCCACCATTCCTAGGCGCGATCCATCAGAGCCTGGGGCTCCTTGACCGCGTGCGAACCTCTGTTGTGCGTGCGCTCATAGAGCTCGCGAACGATTCGGCTCGCAGTAGTTTCGAACAGAAATGGCAAGAAAGCGTGAACGAGCGCGGCGCACGCGGCCATCGACAGGCGCGAGCAGAACCAGGCGGCAAAGGCCATGTGGCCGAAATAGCTCTCGCCGACCTTGGCCGGGTGCGAGGTGAAGAGTGCCGTAAGCCTGGTCGTCATGGTGATCCCTCCTGCCGGGATGAGCCCCGATGATGAGTATCGTGCCACGGGGCTTTGGTTCATCTGTCCCATTTCGTCCTTGCTTTTTGTTATTTTGTGGGACATTCATCCCAATATGTCGATGGAACTTGATGCAATCGATCGAAGATTGCTGGCTGAACTGCAGCGCGACGGCACGCTTTCCGTCGACCAGTTGTCGGAGCGCGTGGCGCTGTCGCGCAACGCCTGCTGGCGGCGCGTCAAACGGCTCGAGGAGGACGGCATCATCACCGGCCGGGTCGCGCTGGTCGATGCCGAGAAGCTGGGCCTCGGCCTCCCCGTCTTCATCCTGATCCGCACCTCCAATCATGACCCGGACTGGCTGCAGAAATTCCGCGCGGCCGTGACCGGCTTTCCCGAGATCACCGGCGTCTACCGCATGTCGGGCGACCTCGATTATGTGCTGAGAGCCCGCGTCGCCGACGTGAAGGCCTATGACCGCCTCTACCAGCGGCTGATCGCCAAGGTGGCATTGTCGGACGTCTCGGCCTCCTTCGTCATGGAGGAGATCAAGGAGACGACCGTGGTGCCGGTGGAACTGCGGTAGGTAGCCAAGGCCTCTTCGTCATCCACGGGCGGAGCAAGGAGCGAAGCGACGCGCGTAGACCCGAGGATCCATTCCGTGACTTCGACGCACCGCTACGGTGCAGAATTCTGCTCCGCCGCTTTCCACGGTCGAGGTAACGGAATGGATCCTCGGGTCTGCGCTCCGCTACGCGTCGCTCCGCCCGTGGATGACGACGTGATGGGCGTTCTCGCCAATCGCCAAAGTTAATGGCGAGGTCATAGTCACGCCAGAAAGAAAGCCGTTGATAGGCTCTGATCTCGAGTTGACCGAATCGGCATTCGCTCCCATAGGAATGGGCTCATGCGCACGGCTGTCCATCCTTCCTCCGTCATCGGCCCCACCGTCGGTTTCGTCAGGCTTCCGCATGGCGAAGGCCTGCCTCTGCCGGCCTATGAGAGCGCGGGCGCCGCCGGCATGGATTTGCGGGCCGCGGTGCCGGAAGACCGGCCGCTGCTCATCCTACCGGGAAAACGCGCTTTGGTGCCGACCGGGCTCGTCCTGGAAATTCCGGAAGGCATGGAAGGCCAGGTGCGGCCGCGCTCGGGCCTTGCCTTCAAGCATGGCCTCACGGTCCTCAACTCGCCCGGCACCGTCGACAGCGACTATCGCGGCGAGGTGAAAGTGCTGCTGGTCAATCTCGGCGATGAGGATTTCGCGGTGACGCGCGGCATGCGCATCGCCCAGATCGTCTTCGCCGCCGTGACCCAGGTCACGGTCGAGGAGCGCGCGCTGGCCGGCGGCACGACGCGCGGCGCGGGCGGTTTCGGGTCGACCGGCACCGCCTAATGCAAGTTCCAAAACTGGTCATTTTCGACTGCGACGGGATCCTGGTCGACACGGAAAACCTTGCCAATCGGCGCCTCGCCGAATGGCTGAGCGCCGCCGGCTTTGCGACGAACTTCGAATATTGCCGAAAGCACTTCTCCGGCCGCAGCATGGTCTCGGTGCAAAAAGAGATCGAAGAGGCGACCGAGGTCAGACTCGGCGCCGACTTCGTCGAGCGCTGGAATGCCGGCCTGCCGGATCTTTTTTCGCACGGCGTCGAGGCGATCCCTTATGTGCGTGAGTTCGTCGAAGCCGTCCGCGCGGCCGGCATCGCCTATTGCGTCGCCTCCTCGGCTCGGGTCTCGAAAATGCATATCACGCTCGGCCAAACCGGGCTTTTGCCGCTGTTCGCGCACGCCATGTTCTCCTCCACCATGGTCGGGCGCGGCAAGCCGTTCCCGGACCTCTTCCTGCATGCGGCCAAGACGACGGGCTTCGCGCCGGTCGACTGCATCGTCATCGAGGACAGCGTCGCGGGAACGCAAGCCGGCATAGCCGCCGGCATGCGCGTTTTCTCCTACCACGCCGATCCGTTCACCGACCGTGACGGCCTCGCGGCGGCCGGCGGCATATTATTCGACGACATGCGGGAACTGGCAAAGCTGGTGCCGATCCGCTGATCGGCTGTACACTTCAGGACTCCGTGCTAGCGTGCGGCCCGGGGGTGTTTTTCGATGATTTCCATTCTATCCCGTCTCATGCTCGCCTGCCTGCTGCTGCCTTCCATATGGACGGTCGCGCGCGCCGAAGCCGTCAGTTTTCCGGAACTCAGCAGCACCATTCCCGGACATCAGGACGCCACCTATTTCGACCTTGCCAAAATGATCGTGCCTGACCTCCAGGCCGGCGATAACGGTTTCTATAACGGCAGCGCACCGATCGAGATGCGTGACATCCTCGGCGGCAACGATGGCGGATCGGCGCCCGAAACCATCAACCTGCCGAATGCTGCGGTGCTGGCCATCAAGGCCGGCGGCAAGGAGCGGCTGGCGATGCTTCTCGACCTCGGCCAGGCGCAAGACAGCGCCGAGGGATTTGCCGTGCTGGCGCTCTACGACCTCACCGGCAAGCCGAAGCTGCTCGACGCCGTCAATGTCGGAACCGACCAGGGCACTTATTTTCGCGATCCGGGAAAGCTCGCGATCGGTCCCGGCGACGACGCGCTCATTACCATGAGCACGCATTTCAATTCGAACCAGGGCTATGTCGGCACGATCCTGATCCTGGTCCGCAACGATCGGTTCGAACCGATCGACCAGATCAACACATTCGACGAGAATGTCTGCGCCTACAAACGCACCCAGGACCTTTCCTTCCAGACGCGCGGAAGTGAAAAGCCCTATGCCGCGATCAGGGTGACCGTGACCGACGCCACCAAGCCCAGCGGTGAAAGCTGCGAGGAGCCGGCGCCCAAGGCAGTCTCGCACGACATTTCCGTCACCTATCACTGGGACAAGACCGGATCGCGATACGTTCGGAATTCCGACGCATTCGAGAAATTGTCAGCAGAGAACGAGAAACGCTTCTGAGCCAGCCGCATTCGTTTGCCCGGGGGGAACGGCCGCGATAAATTCCCCGCATAACCCCGCTCATGATTGAGGATCCGCCATGGACAAGGGCAAGATTTTTCGCGATCTGCATGCCTCCACCTTCGTTATGCCCAACCCGTGGGACATAGGCACGACCAAGCTTCTGGCTTCCTTCGGTTTCAAAGCGCTGGCGACCACCAGCGCCGGCTTCGCCTTCTCGCGCGGCCTGCCGGACGGCGCCGTGACCTTCGAAGCCATGATCCACCATTGCCGCGACGTGACCGCGGCAACCGACCTGCCGGTTTCGGCCGATCTCGAACGCGGCAAGGGCGACAGCCCCGAGCAGGCCGCCGAAACCATCTTCGCGGCGGAAGCCGCCGGGCTCGCCGGCTGCTCGATCGAGGACCACACGGGCGACCCCGCCAACCCGATCTACGATTTCTCTCATGCGACCGAACGCGTCGCCGCCGCCGTCGAGGCGGCCCGGGCGCTCAAGCACGATTTCGTCTTCACCGCGCGGGCCGAGAATTTCCTCTGGGGCAAGACGGACCTCGACGACACGATCAAGCGGCTGCAGGCCTTCGAGAAGGCCGGCGCCGATGTGCTTTATGCGCCAGGCATCAGCGACGTCGACATGGTGCGCACGATCTGCTCGTCGGTGAGCCGGCCGGTCAATGTGATGGCCCGCCCCGGTTTCACCGTCGCCGACCTCGCCATGGCCGGCGTCAAGCGCATCTCGCTCGGGCCGTGGCTGACCAGTTTCGCCTATGGCATGCTGGAGACGGCGGCGCGCGAGATCCAACAGGACGGCACTTTCGGCTTCACCCGGGCGGCAATGCCGTTCGGCAAGCTGCAGGCGCTGTTCCGGGAGGGCAAGGAGCAGGACTAGACCGGGCCCCGCGCCGAAACCGCCTTGTGCAGATGCACCATCATGGCGGCCGCGAAAAGCGGCGTCAGAAGGTTGAGCAGCGGCACGGCGAGGAACAGGGCAATGACCAGTCCGGCCAGAAACACCGTGCCGGCATATTTGCGGCGCAGCGCCTTGGCCTCGGCTTCAGGGCGAAAACGCATGGCGGCGAATTCGAAGAATTCGCGGCCGAGCAGATAGCCGTTGACGATGAAGAAGGCGGCAATGTTGACGCCCGGCACCAGCAGCAAGAGCAACGCGACGATGTTGCCGAGAACCACCACGCCGAAGAATTTGATCGCCAGCGCCAGCGAATGCAGCGCCGGCACGGCGCGGCCGGGCGGATCGTCGGGATAGTCGGTGCGCTCGACGACTTCGGCGATATCGTCGAGGAACAGGCCGGCAACGATCGCCGTCACAGGCGCGATGAGCAAGGCCATCCCCACCGCCAGGACAATGCCGGCGATGATGCCGCCCAGCCACCCGGCCCAGGACGGCAGGCCCGGCAGCAGCGTCTGCAGCCACGGCCAGGCCAGCCATTCGAGCAGGCTCTCGGCGCCGACCCACAGCGCCAGCAGAGCGAGCAGCGTCAGCCCCAGCGTCTTGAGGAAGACGAAACGGAATTCAGGCGAGAACAGCCGGCTGGCGGCGGCGCGGGCAGCATCTAGGATCACGGCGGGTGCAGACCCCTCATCGAGAAGCGACGCCCCCGAGATAGGCGGCGAGGAAGAACGGCGCAACTGCAAGGCGAGATCGTCGCCCGACCGTTCACGCTTTTCCCGGGATCGCTCCCGCCCGGCCGGCCGGAATGGTCATTGCCGCAACGCCGGCGACGACAAAACCCATGCCGACCCAGGCGGCCGGCCCCAGGCTTTCGCCCAGGAAGACGGCGCCGATGCCGACGCCGATCGGCACGCGCAGATAGGCCTGCGAGGTGGTGCCGACCGAGCCCAGCGTATGGATCAGGCGAAAATAGATGACGAAGGCCAGCGCCGTCGAGAAGACCGACAGGCCGAGCAGGGCCAGGATCGAAGCCGCCGACGGCGCAAGCGTCCATGGCCGGTCGACGATCAGGCTGAGCGGCACAAGCATCACCGCGCCGCAAAGCATCGAACCCGCGGCGGGTATCATCGGATCGAAGCCCTTGAAGCCGCGGCCGAAGATCGCCGCGCCGGCATAGGAGACCGTCGCGATGACGATCGCAAGCTGCGCCCACATTTGACGGCCAAGCCCGCCAAGCGCCTCGGTGCCGATGATGAGGCAGATGCCGACGATGCCAGCCCCGACGCCGACGAGCTTGCGCGCCGTGACGGGCTCATGGCGCGTGATCAAGGCCGTCAGCAGGAAGGTGAAGATAGGCGATGTCGCGTTGAGGATGGTGGCAAGACCGGCATCCACCGATCGTTCGGCGGCGGCGATCAGGGTGAAGGGCACGACGCTGTTGAGGCAGGCCTGGAAAGCGAACCGGCGCCACATTGCCGCGTCGGCAGGCATGGCAAGGCCGCGCCAGCGGATGACGCTGAGCAGAATGGCCCCGGCGATCATGGTCCGAGCGGCGATGAAGGTGACAGGCGGGATCGTCTCGACGCCGATCTTGATGAAGGTGTAGGAAGCGCCCCACAGCACCGCCAGAGCGCCGAGCAGCGCGAGGTCGGTGGGCATTTCGGTCTTTTCGGACATTTCTGCGCCTTCCGTCTGCGGAAACAATCCGCTTCTAGCCGATAGCGGCGCGGAAATGTTTCGATCGCTGTGAAACCATAGCGGCGAGGGCGGCGGCCGATATGAGCCAGTTCGATGCGAACGCTGCCGCAGCCGGTGAACAATCGGCGGCGAGTTCGGCGTCATGGAAGGCGATGGCGATTTTCGGGGTAGGCAAAGCAGCGGCAACTCGCTAGACCCGCGCCCGGCCGGCATGCCAGATAGCCGGGTGGGTTCTTGGCGGAGATTTTGATGCCGGAATATGACGTGCTTTGCATCGGCAATGCCATTGTCGACATCATCGCGCAATGCGACGAGGCTTTTCTCGAGACCAACGGCATCATCAAGGGCGCGATGAACCTTATCGACGCCAGGCGCGCCGAACTGCTCTACAGCCGCATGGGGCCGGCGATCGAGGCTTCAGGCGGCAGCGCCGGCAACACGGCGGCCGGTGTCGCCAGCCTCGGCGGACGGGCCGCCTTCTTCGGCAAGGTGTCGAACGACGCGCTGGGCGAAATCTACACGCACGACATCCACGCCCAGGGCGTGGCCTTCGACACCAGGCCGCTCGCGGGCGAGCCGCCGACCGCACGCTCAATGATCTTCGTCACGCCGGACGGCGAGCGTTCGATGAACACCTATCTCGGCGCCTGCGTCGAGCTTGGGCCCGAGGATGTCGAGGCCGACAAGGCGTCCGGCGCCAGGGTGACCTATTTCGAGGGCTATCTGTGGGATCCGCCGCGCGCCAAGGAGGCCATCCGCCAGACGGCGAAGCTGGCGCATGCCGCGGGCCGCGAAGTGTCGATGACGCTGTCGGATTCCTTTTGCGTCGACCGCTACCGCGACGAGTTCCTCGAGTTGATGCGCTCGGGTACCGTGGACATCGTCTTTGCCAACAGCCACGAGATCAAGTCGCTCTACCAGACCGCTTCCTTCGAGGAGGCGCTCGACGCCATCCGCAAGGACTGCAAGATAGCTGCCGTCACCCGTTCCGAGAAAGGCTCGGTGATCGTGCGGGGCGACGAGACCGTCACCATCGAGGCGACGAAGATCAAGGAACTGGTCGATACGACCGGCGCCGGCGACCTCTATGCCGCCGGCTTCCTTTATGGCTACACGACCGGACGCAGCCTCAAGGATTGCGGCGACCTCGGCTCGCTGGCCGCCGGCTTGGTGATCCAGCAGATCGGCCCGCGCCCGCGCCAGAATCTCCGCCGCGAGGCAGAGCAGGCGGGGCTGCTCTAAACACCGGCGAGGCAAATTGCATAAGAACGCCGTACCGTTGCGTCATCGCGGACAGGCTCGGAACCGGCCTGTCTGTCGCGCCCCTGTCACAGAGCGCTCCTACACGCAAAGATAGAGCGTTCCGCGACTGACATTTCGGCACGCCAGACTAGGGGTGTGAAGATGCAAGCCAGCAACCTGCCGGGCCGCGGCGTCCATTGCCGCCGCAATCTGTGCTTTCCGCGATAGAATTTCAGCAGCCGCCGGCGCCTGGGGAGGAGCGCGGGCCACAAGACGAACGCATGACCAGACTTCAGACCCTGCCCGAGGGGATTTCGCAAGAGACGTTGGCTGGCCTAGTGACCGAAGCCGTGCAGCAGACATTGATGCAGCATGGTGTCCTGCTGGACGCACAGGCCCTGGTTTCAGCCAGTGTGCTCGCCGGCAGCGTGGCGGCCGCCCTGCCCTTCCTGCCGCCGGCGCAGCGCCATGCAATCGATTCCTTGAAGGCCGATTGGACCGCGCTCATCTCCGCGTTCTTCCGGACGGTGCCCGACAGAATTGCAAGCGGAAATCCGATGGTATCCGATCAGGCTTCCGGGCGCGCGCCGCCGGGGGCGGGACGGCTTCAGAATATCGCGGAACGCGCGGCCGGTCTTCAATCGATGCTGCTTGAGGATTGGGCAGGCGAAGTCGCCGGCTCGACCTATTTGGAAGAGAAGCTCCGGATCCCGCGCTCGACGCTGCATCGCTGGCAAAGGCGCGGCGAGGTCGTCGCGCTGCGCAAGGGCGGCCGCAAACATGTCTTCCCACTGGCCCAGTTCGTCGACGGCAGGCCGGTCCTGGGCATAAGCGACGTGCTGTCGGCGATCGCCAATCCGAGGCTTGCCTGGTTCTGGCTGACCCGCCCCGCGCCCGAGCTTAATGGCCGCGTCCCTATAGAGATGTTGAGGGAAGACATGGTCGCGGACGTGGTCCGCGCCGCGCGCACCGTGAAATCGAGCGTGTTTTCGACGCCGCCGCCCACGAACCAGCCGTCATAATGTTGCCCGGCAACGCTCAACGGGACGAGCGGCGTCGGGTCGAGACCGGACCCCGTGAACTCGGCGTGGCTGTAACCGCCATTGGCGTAGATCAGCACGTCCGGTGTCGCCATCGCGCCCAAACGAAACCCCGCGGCAAGGTTGAGCCTGTCGTTCGTGGTGCCGGAATATTGCTCGAAGGGGGCGCGGATCGAGCCTCGAATGTCGCCGAACTGAACGTCGGCAAAGGCGCCGGCCACCCAATTGGGGGCGAATTGCCAGTCGTAGCCGCCGCCAATGGTGCCAAAGCCGCCGCTCCCCTTGGTGGCTCGGAGGGACCAGGGGCGGGGAAGCCTCCGAAATCGGTGTACTGGTTGGCGCTCCACCATCCGACCCCGCCGCCGGCCGAAAGATAAAACCCGCTCCAGTCCCGGGCCGGCTCTTGCCCCGCGGCGTTCATGTCGGCCGCCGTCGCATCGGCGGCAGCATGCTTGCGATCACGATACCGACCGCGCCCAAAAGTCTCATGCGAAAGTCCTCGATGTTTATCTTGTCCCTGCAGCCATCGTCGATTTGGCGGCGATTGTCTTGGACGTACGGGCTCCAGCGTTGGACGGGCAGGCCCGCCGCGAGATCGACCGGAAATGTTGCGCCGGCGCAACGAACGGCGGCTCAAATGATCGTCGATTGGACTGGCAGGCTCCGAGATTGGACGGTGGGGCTTACACCGCCTCTTTGGCCGCTCCCGAAACACGAAGGCTGTGATAGGCTGCGGCCGATGAAACAGTTTTCCGCCAATGCAGAAGATCGATTTTTCGTCCGACAGCCTGCCAGCGCATCTGAGCGACAAGGATCGCTTTCGCCTCTGGCGCGACATGTGGATGGAGCAGCTCGGCGATGCCGAGATCAGGCATGCCGAGGACAAGCGTTTCGCGACGGCGACGAAAATCCGCTTCCTCGGCGACCTTCGCGTCGGCCTGTTCGAGACCACGACCGAGTACTATGTGCGCACACGCCGGCATGTCGCGAACGACCGCGACGATATTTTCGTGGGGTTCTACCGCAGCCCCAGGCCGCAGGTCTGGTCCGTCGCCGATTGCGATCTGTCGCTGCAGCGCGGCAACGGCATCGCCTACAACGTCGCCCCAGCCTTGCCGCAGTTTCACGGACGGCGTCACGTCATGGGTCCTGGCCTCCATCCCCCGCGCCTCGTTGCTGAGGCAGGTGCCGCATGCCGACGACCGCCCGGTGACGCGGCTCGACCCGGCAAGTCCCGCCGTGCGCCATCTGGAGCGCACGATCGACTTCCTGCTGCAATCCGAGGAGCTGGACGGAGAGCCGGGCCTGTCGCACCAGGCCGGAACGGCGCTGGCCGATCTGATCGTGCTGGCGCTGGGGGCCAGGGGGGATGCCGCGGAAATCGCCATCGGCCGCGGGCTGCGCGCGGCGCGGCTGCGCGAGGCTCTGGCGGTGATCGAGGCGCGTTTCGCCGACCCGGCGCTGTCGACGGAGACGGTGGCTCGCGCGGTCGGGCTTTCGCGCCGCTATCTCAATACGCTTTTGCTCGAAAGCGGGCGCACCTTTGCCGAGCGCGTCCTGGAACTGCGGCTGCAAAAGGCATGCGCCATGCTGTCGGATGTACGCAACGACGCCGCCAAGGTCAGCGACATCGCTTTAGCCGCCGGGTTCAACGATGTGTCCTATTTCAACCGGCGGTTCCAGGGCCGGTTCGGCGCCTCGCCCACGCAATATCGCGGGGGATAGCGCTGGCTGTCCCGTCAGGCGGGTACCTGATCCGCCGCGCCCGCCATGTCGTCCAGGATCGGGCAGTCCGGCCGGTCGTCGCCGTGGCAGGCGTGGATCAGCTTTTGCAGCGTCGAGCGCATCGACTGCAATTCGCGCACCTTTTCCTCGATCGCCCTGACATGAGCGGCGGCGATCTCGCGCACGTCGTGGCTGGCGCGGTCGCGGTCCTGATAGAGCGCCATAAGCTGCCTGCAATCGTCGATTGAGAAGCCGAGATTGCGCGCGCGGCGCAGGAAGGCGAGCCGGTGGATATCCTCGCCGGAATAATCGCGATAGCCATTGTCGGCCCGCGCCGGACGGATCAGGCCGATCTCCTCATAGTAGCGGATCGTCTTGGCCGGCAGGCCGGAACGTTCGGCGGCGTCTCCGACATTCATGGCGCTCTCCTCGAGTCCCTGGCGGCCCTTGAAGCCGCCTCATTGATTTTGTTTCACAATCCTGTGAGGCCTGTTGCGGAAATGCCGCAGTTCGGCATCTACCGTCAGGTAAGGCCTTGCATATAGGCAGTGCGCGCTTGGCAAGCAAAAGAAATGCCAGCATGAATGATGGCAAGAAAGCGGCCGACTCGTGCCGCTGATACAGAGACAGGGCGTCGGACCTTTTCATGCGCTTGAAGTCGTTTGCAATCCTCGCCGCCCTTGCGCTGTCGACCGCGGTCAGCGGCTGCAGCACCATCGGCGGGCAGTTGTTCACCAACAACTATGGCGCGATGACCGATGCCGGCTATCAGCTGCCGCGCATCCCGATCGAGAAGGTCCCCGCCAGGTACCACCGCCAGGAAGTGCGCTATGACACTTCGGAAAAGCCGGGCACCATCATTGTCGATACCCAGAACAAGTTCCTCTACTTCATCGAGGGCGACGGCATGGCGATGCGTTACGGCATCGGCGTCGGCCGCGAGGGTTTCGAGTGGCACGGCACCGCCCACATCGCGCTGAAGCGCGAATGGCCGACCTGGACGCCGCCTTCGCAGATGATCAAGCGCCAGCCTGAGCTCGCCAAGTTCGCCGGCGGCATGGAACCGGGCCTGAAGAACCCGCTCGGCGCGCGCGCCATGTACCTCTTCAACAAGGGCGGCGACATGGGTTACCGCCTGCATGGCAGCCCGGAATGGTTCTCGATCGGCAAAGCGATGTCGTCGGGCTGCATCCGGCTGATGAACCAGGACATTATCGACCTCTACGACCGCACGTCGGTCGGCGCCAAGGTCATCGTGATGTAAGGACCATGATCCCGAAAAGTGGAAGCCGGTTTTCGGGAAAGATCATGGTCAACTAAAGAGTTTCGCAGGCGGACCGTCTAGGCAACAACAAGACGTCCTGAAAACAGAAAGCCGGGCTGTTGGGGCCCGGTTTTTTGTTTTTTGGGTGGTGCGGCTCGACGCCCTTTTGAGAGTTCGTCCTGCTGAATCCACATGGTTTGGTTTTCGAGAACCGGAGCGGAGCGTACGTTTAAGTACGTGAGCACCGGAAGCGCAGAAAACCGAAGCAGATGGTCAGCAGGGTAGAACTATCAATGGGCGTCAGGCGACCTGCTCGACCTGCTGGACCTCCGGCACGAAGTGGCGAAGCAGGTTCTGGATGCCGTGCTTCAGCGTCGCCGTCGAGGACGGACAGCCGGCGCAGGCGCCCTTCATGTGCAGGAACACGGTGCCGTTCTCGAAGCCGCGGAAGGTGATGTCGCCGCCGTCCTGGGCAACCGCCGGGCGCACGCGCGTGTCGAGCAGTTCCTTGATGGTCAGCACCAGCTCCTCGTCGGCCTTGTCGTAGAACTCGGCGGTCTCGCCGGCTTCGCTCGCCGGAGCGGCCGAGGCCAAGACCGGCGCGCCGGACATGAAGTGTTCCATGATGGCGCCGAGGATGGCCGGCTTCAGATGCTGCCAGTCCGGGCCGTCCTTGGTCACAGTGATGAAATCATAGCCGAAGAAAACGCCGGTAACGCCCGGGATCTCGAACAGACGGCCGGCCAGTGGCGAGGCCTCCGCCGCGGCTTCGGCGTTGCGGAAATCGGCTGTGCCTTCGCGCAGCACTTCCTTGCCCGGCAGGAATTTCAGCGTCGCCGGGTTCGGCGTCGATTCGGTCTGGATGAACATGGGTATCTCCAGGCCCTTCTGGGCCGATAGTTTGGAATAGTTCTAAATAGGCTCTATCGGCTGGACATTCAAGCGAAACGCGTCGCCCTGAACGGCTGGCTGGCGGAATGTTTTCGTCCCTCATCCACTTGAGATGTGTTGAGATTCAGGTTAGGCCGAGTCGAGAACGGTGGTTTTCGAGAACCGGAGCGGAGCGTAATTCAAGTACGTGAGCACCGGAAGCGCAGAAAACCGCCGTTAGCAGACCGGCCTCACCTGAATATCAGCACATCTCAGGCGAGGCTGTCGATCTCCTCATCCGACAGATTCTGCGGCACCACCGTGACAGGAATTGGGAACGCCGCTCCCCGGCCGGCAACCGCGCTGACCAGCGGTCCCGGGCCTTCCTTGCCGGCGCCGGCGGCCAGCACCAGAATGGCAATGTCCTGGTCGTCCTCGATCAGCTTGTGGATCTCGTCGGTTGGCTTGCCCTCGCGCACCACCAGTTCCGGCTCGATGCCGACGCTCTGGCGTACCGTGTTGGCGTGGCCGTCGAGGGCTCCGCGCGCCGTCGCGTTTGCTTCCTCGCGCATGATCTTTTCCACGCCCAGCCAGTGCTGGAAGTCGTCAGGCTCGATGACATAGAGCAGCACCAGCACGCCGTTGGTGTGCTGCGCCCGCTTCGAGGCGTAGGCGACCGCACGCTCGCATTCGGGCGTGTCGTCGATGATCGCCAGGAATTTGCGGCGATGGCCGGCTTCGCGGCTGAGGCGTTTGGAAACCATGTCTATCTGCTCGGTATCAATTCGGCCGCAATCTGCCACCGCCGCGAACCGGCGGCAAGCCGCCGGCCGGCGTGGCGATGGTCCTGGAGCAATTCCAGGAAAAGTGTGAAGCGGTTTTCCGTCCGGAATTGCGTCGAAACAACTACTTGTCGGTCAGTCCTGCAGCAGGCCGATAATGTCGCGAACCGTCTTCATCGTGCCTTCGGCGATGGCGCGGGCCCGGTCGCCGCCGTCCTTGAGCACGGCGTCGACATAGGCGCGGTCGCCCTGGATGCGGCGCATCTCCGAAGCGATCGGCGCCAGCTTCTCGACCGCAAGGTCGGCCAGCGCCGGCTTGAACACGGAAAACTGCTGGCCACCATATTCTTTCAGCACGTCTTCCTTCGAGATCTCGGCCAGGCCGGCATAGATGCCGACGAGGTTCTCCGCTTCGGGCCGGCTTTCCAGCCCGTCGACCTCGCTCGGCAAGGCTTCGGGGTCGGTCTTGGCCTTGCGGATCTTCTTCGAGATGGTGTCGGCATCGTCGGTCAGGTTAATGCGCGACAGGTCCGACGGGTCTGACTTCGACATCTTCTTCGAACCGTCGCGCAGGCTCATGATGCGCGCCGCCGGACCGCCGATCACCGGTTCGGTGATCGGGAAATAGCCGTTCACGGTCTCCTCGCCGACCTGCATCTCGACGCCGACGCCGAGCGCCGCGATCTTCTCGGAGAAGTCGTTGTTGAACTTCTGCGCGATGTCGCGAGTGAGCTCCAGATGCTGCTTCTGGTCCTCGCCCACCGGCACATGGGTGGCGCGGTAGAGCAGGATGTCGGCGGCCATCAGGCTGGGATAGGCGAGCAAGCCGAGAGAGGCATTCTCGCGGTCCTTGCCGGCCTTGTCCTTGAACTGCGTCATCCGGTACATCCAGCCTATGCGCGCCACGCAGTTGAAGATCCAGGCAAGCTCGGCGTGTTGCATGACCCGCGACTGGTTGAAGACGATGTGCTTCTTCGGGTCGATGCCGGAGGCCAGGAACGCAGCGGTGATCGAGCGGGTCTGGTCGCCGAGGTCCTGATGGACGAGCTGCGCCGTCAGCGAATGCAGGTCGACGACGCAATAGATGCAGTCGGACTGTTCCTGAAGGGCGACGAATTTCTTGATGGCACCGAGATAGTTGCCGAGATGCAGATTGCCGGTCGGCTGGACGCCCGAAAAGACGAGTGGCTTGAAGGGGGACATGAGTTCCTCATGGCTTGTGGAGGGCCGTTTCGCGCGCCGCGAAAGTCTTTCGACGGGCGCGCTTATGGCCGAAGGGGACAGCGGGATCAAGAGGCTGCCGGCTTAGCGCCTACAATCTTCCTATCTTGGGATTTGATCTGGCTCCCGTATCTCCCGTTCCGGGGTCCGCCATTGATGTATCTCGCATAGTTTGCTACATTGTGTTAGCTACATAGAGAAATGTAGGATAGCGATGACAATCAATATCAACAATAAGGAAGCGGACAGCCTGACTCGCACCTTGGCGAGGATCGAGGGTGTCGGCATCACCGAGGCCATCGTGATCGCCATGCGCGAAGCCTTGGAGCGTCGCCGCAATCGTGAGACGCCGTTGGAGACGGCTGCTCGGCTCAGGGCCGAATTTGGAATTGAGTTGAGCGAGCAGGCGCGCAAGCCGCTGCCTCGTTCGGTCTACGATGAATTGTCTGGCGACGACTGATGTTTGTCGACGCTGCAGCCATCGTCGCGATGCTAAGCAACGAGGTCGAAGCCGAGCGCTGCGCGCGAGCGGTCACGGAAGCGTCGGCACCGTTCACTTCCGCCATCGCCGTGTGGGAGGCGGCGATGGCGCTAGCGCGACCGGAAAAGTTAGCCATACCGGTCGTCAGAAGTGCGGAGATTGTGGGCCGCTTTCTGGAAGAGCGGGCAATTGCGTTGCGCGAGCTTCCGCCCGCACCCGAGGCAGCGTCGCTATCTATCGAGGCCGCGTCGCGGTTTCGCAGCAACGCCATGCGCCTGAACATGGCGGATTGTTTTCACTACGCTTGCGCCCGCTACTACGCAGTTCCGATGCTTTCCACCGCCGACGAATTCAGGCTCACTGATCTGGAGACTGTTTCGTGACTGGCGGCGCAGATTTTGCTTCGCCCCGCTTCACGTTCCTGCGGATCATGCCGAAATCGGCGCCGCCGGTGCCGAAGGCGGCGATGAAATAGAGCGCCGCACCCCCGCCGACCAGCGCGAACAGCATCGTCGCCTTCACCACCAGGGGCGAGCCGGGCCCTAGCCTTGCGGCGAAGTAGTGCTCGGCGAAGTAAAGCGCGGTCGCCATGATCACCGCCGACAGCACCAGCCTTGGAATGCGCTTCAAGAGCGGGATGTCGCGGCCCCAATGACCGCGCCGGATCAGCATGGCGAGCAGCATCAGCGCGTTGACCCAGCCCGCGACGGCCGAGGCCACCGCTATGCCCGGCGCCCCCATGGACGGGAATAGGGTGAGCGCCGTGGCGACGTTCACGCCGACCGAAATGGCCGCAAAGATCATCGGCGTGCGCGTGTCCTCGCGCGCGAAATAGCCCGGCGTGAAAGCCTTGATCAGCACGAAGGCGGGCAGGCCGAGGCCGAAGATCGCCAGGATCGAGGCGACGATCGGCGTCGAATGGTTGGCGGCGAAAGCGCCGCGCTCATAGACCAGCCGCACGATCGGTTCCGACATCACCCAAAGCGCCGCGGCGGCCGGCAATGTCATGAACAGGGTGAACTCGACCGAGCGGTTCTGCAGGTTCGCGGCCTCGACGAGGTTGCCCGATTTCAGCGCCCGCGACAGTTCCGGCAACAGCACGATGGCCACCGCCACGCCGACGACTCCGAGCGGCAATTGATAGATGCGGTCGGCATAGGCGAGCGACGAGACCGCGCTATTCTGCGCCGAGGCGATCGCCGTGCCGATCAGCTGGTTGATCTGGGTGATGCCGCCGGTGATCGCCGCCGGCAGCGCCAGGATCAGCAGCCGCTTGACGTTGGGCGTCATCTTCGGACGGCGAAAGCCGATCGAGATGCCGGCATGGCGCACCGCGATCCAGACGATGGCGAGCTGCACGATGCCCGCCGCCAGCACGCCCCAGGACAGGCCGAAGCCGACACCATGCGCATCCAGCCCGTGATACCAGGCGTAACCCAGCACGGCGATCAGGATGATGTTGAGGAAGGCGGGCGCGATCGCCGCCGCGAAATAGCGGCGCAGCGAGTTCAGCATGCCGGCCATCATGGCGCCGAGCGACATGCAGATCAGATAGGGGAACATGATCGTGGCGAGCGTGACGGTCGTCTCGAACTTGCCCGGGATATCGGCAAAGCCCGGCGCCACCAGGTAGCGCACGATCAGCGGCATCGCCAGTCCCATGGCGATCGTCAGCGCCAGCAGCGCCGAGAACAGCACGCCGAACACTTCCTCCGAAAGGCGCTTGGCGCCCTCATTGCCATGCTGCTCGATCTCCTTGGCGAAGAGCGGCACGAAAGCGGCGTTGAAGGCGCCTTCGGCGAACAGTCGGCGGAAAGTGTTGGGGAACTGGAAGGCGGCGTTGAAGGCGTCGGCGACCGGCCCGGTGCCGAGCGCCGCCGCCATCAGCATCTCGCGGCCGAAACCCAGCGCTCGGCTCATCAGCGTGCCGGAAGCGACGGTGGCGAATTTCTTGACGAGGCTCATGCCGGGAAGGACTGCCAGGGAAATTGCGTCAAATGGATGGTCACTCGGCCGCCGCCTTGGCCTTGCCGTTGCGTTCCGACGAATTGCCTTCCAGCGTATCGATCAGCCGCTTGTGGATGGTAGCGGTGCGTGTCGGGCTGTCGATCTTCTGTCCGGTCAGGTCGGTGACGTAGAATGTGTCGATGACCTTCTCGCCGAAGGTGGTGATATGCGCCGAGGCGATGTCGAGCGAAAGGTCGGAGAGCGTGCCGGTGATCTCGGACAGCAGGCCCGGCCTGTCCAGCCCCTCGACCTCGATCACCGAGAAACGGTTCGACAGCGTGTTGCGGATCTCGGCGCGCGGCGGAATCCTGAAAACCTTGGCGCCACGCTTCGGCTTGGTGCGCTTCTCGATCATCTCCGGCAGCCAGCTCTTGCCGGACAGCACGTCCTCGATCAGCCGGCCGACGCGCTCGGCGCGGCGGCGCTCGTCCTCGTCGAGGTCGAACTCCCTCGAGATCAGGATGGTGTCCAGCGCCCGCCCGTCGGAAGTGGTGAAGATCTGCGCGTCGACGATGTTGCCGCCGGCCCCGGCACACGCCCCGGCGATGATCGAAAGCAGGCGCGGATGGTCCGGCGCCAGCACGGTGATCTCGGTCACCGCCTCGAATTCATGCGTCTTGACCATGGTCGCGAGCTTCTTGCCCGCCGCATCCGCCTCACGGATGAAGTCGGCGTGGCGCAGCTGGTCGTTGAGGTCGACCGTCAGCAGGTAGTTCTCATAGTGCTGCGCGACATAGCGCTTGCGCTCCTTGGCCGGCCAGGCCGAGAGCGCCTCGGCCAACCGTTCGCGCGCGGCGGCGGTGCGTTGCGCCCGCGACACTTCCGAGAAGCCGCCGGTCAGCAGCAGCTCGGTCTCGTAATAGAGCGTGCGGAGCAACTGGCCCTTCCAGCCGTTCCACACGCCCGGCCCGACGCCGCGTATGTCGCAGACGGTGAGGATCAAAAGCAGCTTCAGCCGCTCCACCGACTGCACGATCGAAGCGAAATCCTCGATCGTCTTGCGGTCGTTGAGGTCGCGCGTCTGCGCCGTCATCGACATCACAAGGTGGTTTTCGACCAGCCAGGCGACGGTCTCGGTATCGGCCGGCGACAGCCCCATATGCGGGCAGATGCGTCGGGCGATGCGGGCGCCGGCCTCCGAATGGTCTTCCGGCCTGCCCTTGGCGATGTCGTGCAGCAGCACCGCGACATAAAGCGCTTCGCGGCTCTTCTTCAGCCCCGGCATCAGCGAATGCGCCAGCGGGTGAATCTTCTCGCCATCGCCGCGCTCGATCTCGGCCAGCACGCCGATGCAGCGGATCAGGTGCTCGTCCACCGTGTAGTGGTGGTACATCGAGAACTGCATCATCGCGACGATCTTGCCGAAGTCGGGGATCAGCCTGCCGAGCAGCCCGGCCTCGTTCATGCGCCTGAGATTGAGCTCGGCGTTGCGGTCCGAGGTCAATATGTCGAGGAACAGCCGGTTGGCCTCCTCGTCGCGCCGGAGCGACTTGTTGACCAGGCCGAGCGAGCGGGTGAGCAGCTTCAGCGCGTCGGGATGGAACTCCAGCCCATGCTTGTCGGCGAACCAGAACAACCTCAGCAGGTTGACCGGGTCGCGTTCGAACACGCCATCGTCGGCGATGTTGATGCGGTGGTTGTCGACGATGAAGTCGGACGTGCCGGCAAGCTTGCGCTTGCGCCGCTGGAAGGTGAGGAAGATGCGGTTGAAGCCAGGCACGTGCTTGGCCTGCTCTTCCTCGAGCGCCGCGCAGAAGATGCGGGTGAGGTCGCCGACATCCTTGGCGACGAGGAAATAATGCTTCATGAAGCGCTCGACCGCCGACAGGCCGGGATGCGTCGTGTAGCCCAGACGTTCGGCGATCTCGCGCTGGATGTCGAAATGCAGCCGCTCCTCCGCCTTGCCGGTGAGGAAATGCATGTGGCAACGCACCGCCCAGAGGAAATCCTCGGCCTTCTGGAACTCGCGATATTCGGCTTGGGTGAAGACGCCCTTCTCGACCAGCTCCTCGCCGGTGCGCACGCGATAGAAATATTTGCCGATCCAGAACAGTGTCTGCAGGTCGCGCAACCCGCCCTTGCCGTCCTTGACATTGGGCTCGACCAGATAGCGGCTTTCGCCGGCCTTGGCGTGGCGCTCGTCGCGCTCGGCAAGCTTGGCCTGCACATATTCCGGCCCGGTCGTGCGCACCACCTCGTGATCGAAGCGGGTGAGCAGCTCTTCATAGAGCTTCTGTTCGCCCCACAGGAAACGCGCCTCGAGGATCGAGGTGCGGATGGTGATGTCGCTGCGCGACAGCCGCAGGCAGTCCTCGATGTTGCGGGTGGCGTGGCCGACCTTCAGCCCCATGTCCCACAGCATGTAGAGCATATACTCCACGATCTGCTCGCCCCATGGCGTCTGCTTGTAGGGCAGCAGGAACAGGAGGTCGATGTCGGAGCCCGGCGCCAGCGTGCCGCGGCCGTAGCCGCCGACCGCCACGACCGCCATGCGCTCGGCCACCGAACGGTTCTTGACCCGGTAGACATGGGTGGCGGCGAAATCATAGAGCGCCCGGATCAGCTCATCCATCAGATGCGAGAGCCGCTCGGCGCAGGCATTGCCGCCGCCATCCTCCTTGAGCATGGCCTCGGCGATCTTGCGCCCCTCCGCCAGCCTGGCTTTGAGCAATTGGAGCACGGCGGTGCGAACCGCCGGTCCCGAACCGTCGCCGGCGCTTGCCGACGTCAGCGCGGTCAAGTCGCGGCGCAAGGCGTCGCCATCGATGATTTCGTTGAGTTTCAGGGAGATCTTTGCCTTTGCGCTCATCGCGCTGGCTGGTATGGGGCTGGCGTCCGCGTTTCCGATGACGCGCGATTGATGCAGAGCAAGGGCAAACGACCAGAATTTCCGAAAGTCGAAACTGGCGCTTGACCTTCCAGTAGCTGGAAGGACTACCTCCGCCTCAATTCAAGAATTCCGAGGCATTGCTGATGACCCATTCCGACCACAACCATCATCACTCGCATGGCGCATCCTGCTGCTCCGCGAAAGGTGCAGCGTCAGCGGCCGAAGCTGTGATTCGCGATCCTGTCTGCGGCATGACGGTCGATCCGGCGGCCGGCAAGCCGACGGCCGAGCACGGCGGACGAACCTTTCATTTCTGCAGCGAGCGCTGCCGCACGAAATTCCTAGCCGAGCCGGAGAGCTACCTGACGGCCACCGATCCTGTCTGCGGCATGAGCGTCGACCGCGCCAGCGCCAGGCACTTTGTGCGTCATGATGGCAAGGGCTTCTATTTCTGCTCCGCCGCTTGCCAAGGCAAGTTCGAGGCGGAGCCGGCAAAATACCTCGCCGGCCGGCCCGAGCCGCAGCCGATGCCGAAGGGCACGCAGTACACCTGCCCGATGCACCCTGAAATCATCCGCGACAAGCCCGGCTCCTGCCCGATCTGCGGCATGGCGCTGGAGCCGATGGGCGTGCCGACCGGCGATGAAGGCCCAAATCCCGAGCTGGTCGATTTCACGCGCCGGTTCTGGGTCAGCGCGGCGCTTTCCGCTCCTCTCCTGATCTTCGCCATGGCGCCGATGCTGGGCCTCAGCTTCGAAAGTCTCATCGACGGCCGGACGAAGACATGGGCAGAGCTGGCGCTGGCGAGCCCGGTGGTGCTTTGGGCGGCGTTTCCGTTCTTCCACCGCGGCTGGGAATCGGTTGTCAACCGCAGCCCCAATATGTGGACGCTGATTTCGCTGGGCGTGGGTGCCGCCTATCTCTACAGTGTGGTCGCCGCCCTTTTTCCGGACATCTTCCCGCATCAGTTCCGCGGCCATGACGGCGCCGTGCCGGTCTATTTCGAAGCCGCTGCCGTCATCGTCGCGCTTGTCTTCCTCGGCCAGGTGCTGGAACTCAGGGCCCGCGAGCGCACCGGCTCGGCCATTCGCGCGCTCCTCGACCTTGCCCCGAAGACGGCGCGTCTGATCGGCGCCGGCGGTTCCGAGAAGGATGTGCCGCTCGACAGCGTGCAGACCGGCGACCAGCTGCGCATTCGTCCGGGCGACGCCGTTCCGGTCGACGGCACCGTGCTGGAAGGCCGCTCGGCGATCGATGAATCGATGATCACGGGCGAGCCGCTGCCGGTCGAAAAGACGGAAGGCTCCGCGCTTACCGGCGGCACGCTGAACAAGAACGGCTCGCTGGTCATGCGCGCCGACAAGGTCGGCGCCGAGACCACGCTGTCGCGCATCGTCGAGATGGTCGCCAAGGCGCAGCGCTCGCGCGCCCCGATCCAGGGGCTAGCCGACCGCGTGTCCTTCTATTTCGTGCCGGCCGTGGTGCTGGTCGCCATCATCGCCTTCGTCGCCTGGGCACTCCTCGGCCCAGAGCCCAGCCTGATCTTCGCCATCGTCTCGGCTGTGTCGGTGCTGATCATCGCCTGTCCCTGCGCGCTCGGTCTGGCGACGCCGATGTCGATCATGACGGCGACGGGACGCGGCGCGCATGCCGGCGTGCTGATCAAGGAAGCGGCGGCGCTGGAGCGTTTCGCCTCGGTCGACACGCTGATCGTCGACAAGACCGGCACGCTGACCGAAGGCAAGCCGCGGCTTACCGATGTCGTCGCGGCCGAGGGCATCGATGAGAACGAATTGTTGGGCCTCGCCGCCGCGCTCGAAAAGGGCTCGGAACATCCTCTGGCCGAGGCGATTGTCGAGGGCGCCGCCGCGCGCGGTTTGAAGCTGGCCGAAGCCGTCGAGTTCGAAGCCGTCACCGGCAAGGGCGTCTCGGGCACGGTTACGGGCAGGAAGGTCGCGCTCGGCAATGCGGCGATGATGGCGGACCTCGGCGTCGATACGCCGGCGGCCAATGCCGAGGCGATGCAGGCCGAAGGCAAGACGGCCATGTTCGTGGCCGTCGACGGGGCATTCGCCGGCATCGTCGCCGTGGCCGATCCCGTCAAGGCAACGACGGCCGAGGCGATCAAGGCCCTGCACGACAGGGGTCTGAGGATCATCATGGCAACCGGCGACAACGAGCGCACGGCAAAAGCGATCGCCGGCAAGCTTGGCATCGACGAGGTCCGCGCCGGCCTGCTGCCGGATGAGAAGGGCGCGCTGGTCGAGCAGCTGCGCGCGAGCGGCGCTGGCGTGGCCATGGCCGGAGACGGCGTCAACGATGCGCCGGCGCTGGCCGGCGCAGATGTCGGCATCGCCATGGGCACCGGCGCCGATGTCGCGGTCGAAAGCGCCGGCATCACGCTGGTCAAGGGCGACCTTAACGGCATCGTCAGGGCGCGCACGCTGGCCCAGGCGACGATCCGCAACATCCGCCAGAATCTGTTTTTCGCCTTCCTCTACAACGTGCTTGGAGTGCCGGTCGCGGCCGGCGTGCTCTATCCGCTCACCGGCACGCTTCTGTCGCCGATGATAGCGGCGGCGGCGATGAGCCTGTCGTCGGTGTCGGTCATTACCAATGCTTTGCGGCTGAGGACGTTGAAACTCTGAACGAAGCTCCCAGATACGAACCTCAACCACAAGGAGACCTTGAATGACCCTGGCCAAGAAAATCGTGCTGCTGTTGATGGCGGCGGGAATGCTGCTTGCCGTCTTCCTCGAAAGCGTGCCGGCCTCGTCGGAGGAGATGAAGCACGACATGTCCAAGATGGCGATGGGCGCCCAGAGCCCGGCAACGGCGGGCTATGAGGCGGCGATGAAGAAGATGCACAAGGACATGGCGATCAAATACACCGGCAATGCCGATGTCGATTTCGTCCGCGACATGATCCCGCATCATCAGGGCGCCATCGACATGGCCAAGGTGGTGATCGCCAACGGCAAGGATCCGGAAATCCGCAAGCTCGCCGAAGGCGTGGTCAAGGCGCAGGAAGCCGAGATCAAGGAAATGAAAGACTGGCTTGCCAAGCACCCGGCGAAGTAGCCGCTACCGGGAAATCTAGGCGGCCAGACGGCTTTGGTCTGGATTTCCGGTTTTGGCTATGCTGCCATCTGGCCCACGCGGAGGAAGCCCATGCCGTCAACAATCAGGACCCTCAAGCTGCCGTCCGGTGAGGCCGTTCCGGTGCTGGGCCAGGGCACCTGGAAGATGGGCGAGGACCGCCGCCGCCGCGCCGATGAGGTGGCGGCGCTGAAGCTCGGGCTCGACCTCGGCATCACCCTCATCGACACCGCCGAAATGTATGCCAGCGGCGGCGCCGAGGAGGTGGTGGCGGAGGCGATCGCCGGGCGCCGCGACGAGACTTTTCTGGTTTCCAAGGTGCTGCCGACCAATGCGTCGCGTGCCGGCGTGAAGCGAGCCTGCGAGAACAGCCTGAAGCGGCTTTCCACCGACCGGATCGATCTCTATCTGCTGCATTGGCCAGGCAGCGTGCCGCTATCCGAAACCGTCGAGGCCTTCGAAACCTTGAAGAGGGAAGGCAAGATCCGCCACTGGGGCGTCAGCAATTTCGACACCGACGAGATGGAGGAACTGGTCGGTCTTCCCTCGGGCAGCAACGTCCAGACCAATCAGATCCTCTACAATCTCTCGCGGCGCGGGACGGAATTCGACTTGGCACCTTGGAGCCTGAAGCGCGGCATCCCGCTGATGGCCTATTCGCCGGTGGAGCAGGGTGCGCTCGCCCGGAATGCTCGGCTCGAAGCCGTAGCTTCGCGCCACAACGCCACCGCCGCCCAGATCGCGCTCGCCTGGGTGATGGCGCAGCCCGGCGTCATCGCCATTCCAAAGGCCGGCCGCCAGGAGCATGTCCGCCAGAACGCCGCCGCGCTCGACATCAAGCTGACGCCTGAGGATTTCGCTGAACTCGACCGCGTCTTCCCGCCGCCGACGCGCAGGCGCGGCCTGGAGATGATATAGCCACAACTTCGATCCGGATTTGCAAGTGAGCCGGGAGCAGGCATTGGAACGAATTTCCGCCGGACCGCATCACACGGCCTATAAAATCGGCGACTTGACCGTCACCTCGCTCCGCGACGGTTATGTCGACATGCCGGTCCGGCGGCTGCATAAGCCGGGAGGCGAGCCCTTCGGCGACGATCTCCCCCCGCAGGTGCCGCTCTTCGACGGCGCGCTCAGATTGTCGGTCAATGCCTTTGCCATCGACGACGGCGAAGACATCACGCTGATCGATACGGGCTCCTCGAACGCCTGGCACCCGACGATGGGCTTTCTGCCGCAGGCGCTGGGCGAGGCGACGATCGCCGTCGATCGCATACGCACAATTGCCTTCACCCACACCCATCTCGACCACATCCACGGGCTTGTCCTTGCCGATGGTCGCGACGGTTTCCCGCGGCTCTCCCGCCTGTTTGTCCCTCGAGCAGAGCTCGACATGTTCCGGTCGGTAGCGAGGTTGAGCCCCTTCCATGATCGAGCGCTGCCTTTGGATCCAGGACAGCGCCTGAGCGCGAATATCGAGGCCGTCGCCGCTCCCGGCCATGAAATCGGCCATACCGGCTTTCGTGTCACGAGCGGCGGCGAGACGTTGCTGGTCTGGGGCGACATCGTGCATGTGCCGTCGCTTCAGTTCGAGCGACCGGACATCACATGGGAATTCGACGCCGATCAGGACCAGGCGCGCGAGACCCGGCTGCGCATTTTGGCGCTTGCCGCCGACAATGCCTGGTGCGTCGCCGGAGCGCATCTCGATTCACCGGGCGTCGGCCGGATTTCGCGAGGCGAAACAGGCTTTCGCTTCGAACCTCTGTAGGAACGCCACATCCTGGCCGCTTGCTCAAGTCGCATCCGCAATCGCCGATCGGTACAATGAGTCAACACCGCTTGTGTTCTTTTGCGGTCCCTCGAGCGGCTGGATTTATCGAATCTCGGTTTTCAGCCTTTCAAAGGCATCCCGGACATATCCTTCCAGCGGATGCCTGGCGTGTTGCTGCTGCCATGTCTCCACCGCTAGGCGCAACGCGACGACCGTCACCAAGGCGACCAGTCGCAGACTGTCGCGGGCCTGGTCCGGCCGTAACTCGCACAACCCTTCGAAAATGGCTTGCTCAAGCTGCAGGTAGCCCGTGTGCCTGCGCGAGCGCAGCGTCTTGCTCTCCCGCATGATCTTTGCCGTCGCCATCATTTGCGCCCCCTGGAAGCTGCCGATGATATTGAGCAATGCATCGCGGGCGATGTCGATCGCCGTTCCCGTGGGTGGCTCCGCAAGGATCGATGCTTTGACCACGCTCGCGTGGTTGCCCAGGGATGCAAACAGCACCTCGTCCTTGCTTTTGAAATAGTGGAAGAACGTCCGGCGCGAGATGCCGGCGGCGGCGGCTATCTCGTCGAGCGTGGTCGCGTCATAGCCATTGGCCAGGAAAGCCTTCAGGCCGGCGTCGGCGATGCGGCGGGATGTTTCCCGCCGTTTCCGCTCGCGCAGGCCTTCTGGTTTTGGCGCATCGTTCATGGAGCGCTCCTGCCATGACCGCTCGCCGGATGCGACAGGAAATTTGGCGCATGTTCAAGTCCCGTCATTGCACCTCGCCATAATGGAGCCATCAATTTATTGCACTGAGTGCAATTATTGACGCTCCCCAACACGCCCCGCCGGGCCCATCCATGCAGAGGCATCCATGGCAGCTTGCTTGCGTTCACGTCGCGAGGCTCACATCGGTCGCGGCCTGGCCGATCGGCAGGTATGCCGCGCCGACCACAGCATAATATGGCCGTTTGTGCTGGTCTTGAGCATGCTCGCGGTCGGCTGCGCGTCCGCGCCGCTGGATCAGGTAGGCTCGCTGCAATCCTATGACGAGCTGAAACCGTCGGACGGTTGGTTGGCCCGCTCGCTGATGCGGGTGAGCAAGGACGACGTGCTCGCGGCAAGAACCGTTCGGATCATTCCGACAGGCTTTTCACCGCCCGCCGCCGGAAAATCGACATTGACGCCGGCGCAGCGCGGCCTGATCACGAATGCCGTCGACAGGACCCTCTGCTCAGGCCTCAGCCAGCGCTTTCAAGTGGTCGCCCTGACCGAGCCGGCCGACCTGACGGTCCACTCCATGGTAACGCATGCGACGCCGACGAATGCGCTGGCGGTCGGCGTTTCGAAAGTTGCGTCCACGGCGGTTTCCGTCGCGCTTCCCGAAATGCACATTCCGGTTCCGCGCCTGCCGATCGGATTGGGCAGCCTGTCGCTTGAAGCCGAAGCGGTTGGCGTCAACGGCAAGCAGGCGGCGGCCATGATCTGGGGACGCGGCGCGAACGCGCTGCTGGATTCGGGTCGGGTCGCCCGCGAGGGCGACGCCTACGAGCTGGCGGCGAAGTTCGGCCACGATTTCAGCAAGCTCCTGGTCACCGGCAAGACGCCCTTCGGCACGCTGCCGTCGCTGCCAACCAGGGCGGAGATGCGCGCCATGGTCGGCAGGGAGCCGAAATACCCTGCCTGCAAGACATTCGGCAAACCGCCTGGACTGGTCGGCTTCGTCGGCGATCGGATGGGGCTGCCGCCGGCCTGGACCGACAAGGGAGCCGCGGTGCGCAATGATTGAGGCGATGACGCAAATGCAGAAGAAGTCACCGATGCCGCTTTCCGCGACGGTTTTTCAACAGGGCAGAAGGATCCGTTTCCTTTGGCTGGTTGCTCCCGTTGCCCTGGCGCCGGCCCTGCTTGCGGAAAGTGGCTGGCCGCAAGGCAGTACCTTTCGCGAAATGCTGGAATTTGCAGGTACCGTGCTGATCCTCATCTGCATCGGCGGCCGCTGCTGGGCGTCCCTGTATGTTGGCGGACGCAAGAACCGAGAGCTCGTCACGACCGGCCCCTATGCCTATACGCGCAACCCGCTCTATTTATTCTCGGCCCTTAGACTGGCCGGCGTCGGGCTGACATTCGGCTCGCTGATCCTTTCGGCGTTTCTCTTTGTCTTCACCTGCCTGGTCTTTTCCTATGTCGCGACGCGCGAAGTGGTCGCGCTGGATGCCATGTTTGGCGAGGCCTATCGGCGCTATCGTGGAAGCGTGCCTGCCTTCTTTCCCCGTCTGCGGCGCGATGCCGTCGACGTCCTGGGCTCGTCTCTCGTCACGTTCGACTCGGTGGCGCTGAAGCGGACCGCCATCGACGGCTCCTACTTCCTTGCGGCGATACTCGCGGTCGAATTGTTCGGCTGGCTCCAGTCGGCAGGGCTGGTGACGCCGATGTTCCGATTGTTTTGATTACCGGCTCGCCAGCCCCTTCAGCCGGTAGAGCGCCTCCAGCGCCTCGCGCGGCGTCATCTCGTCGGGATTGATTGCGCCCAGCGCTTCGCCCAGCGCATCGCTCTTGACCGGCTTCGGCGCTTCGCGCTTCACCGCCACCGAAAACAGCGGCAAATCGTCGACCAGCCGGTTTGTCTTGCCCGAAACCTCGCCCTCTTCCAGCTGATGCAGGACTTCCCTGGCCCGGGCGACGACCGCCTCCGGCAGGCCGGCCAACCGCGCCACCTGCACGCCGTAGGAGCGATCGGCCGCGCCTTTGCCGACCTCGTGCAGGAAGACGACGTCGCCTTCCCATTCCTTGACCCGCATGGTGACGTTGTGGAGCCGGGGGAGCTTGCCGGCCAGCGCCGTCATCTCGTGGAAATGCGTGGCGAAAATCGCCCGGCAGCGGTTCTTTTCGTGCAGGTATTCAACCGCCGCCCAGGCGATCGACAATCCGTCGAAGGTGGCGGTGCCGCGGCCGATCTCGTCCAGGATCACCAGCGCCCGCTCGCCCGCCTGATTGAGGATCGCCGCCGTCTCGACCATCTCGACCATGAAGGTCGAGCGGCCGCGCGCCAGGTCGTCCGAGGCGCCGACGCGTGAGAACAGGCGGTCGACGACGCCGAAATGGGCGCTTTGCGCCGGCACGAAGGAGCCGGTCTGGGCCAGAATGGCGATCAGTGCGTTTTGCCTGAGGAATGTCGATTTACCGCCCATATTGGGGCCGGTGAGCAGCCAGATGGCGCCGGCCCTGGCGCCGCTTTCGGGCGAGAGGTCGCAATCATTGGCGACGAACGGCCCTTCGCCGGAACGCCTGAGCGCCTGCTCGACCACCGGGTGGCGCCCGCCGACAATTTCGAAAGCGAGGCCGGCATCGACTACCGGCCGGCACCAGCCCTCGCTTTCCGAAAGAAGCGCCAACGCCGCCGACACGTCCAGAGCGGCAAGCGCCTCGGCGCCGGCGCGGATGCTGTCCGCTTCAGCCACCACTTCCGCTGTCAGCCGGTCGAAGGCGGCGAGCTCGATGCTCAGCGCCCGGTCGGCGGCGTTGGCGATCTTTGATTCCAGCTCCGCCAGTTCCGTCGTGGTGAAGCGCATGGCGTTGGCCATGGTCTGGCGGTGGATGAAGCGTGCCTTGGCGGCGTCGCTGCCGGTCATGATCGAGTGGTGGCTGGCCGTCACTTCGATGTAATAGCCGAGCACATTGTTATGCCGGATCTTCAACGAGCGGATGCCGGTTTCCTCAATGAGCGAGCGCTCCAGCCCGGCGATCACTTTTCGCGATTCGTCGCGCAGCGCCCGCATCTCGTCGAGCTCGGCGTGATAGCCGGTACGCACGAAGCCGCCGTCGCGCCTGATCAACGGCAGCTCGTCGTCGAGCGCTTCGCTGAGGTGGCCGGCAAGCGCCTCGGGCAGGGCCTTGATCGCGGCCAGCGCCGCGGCGAGCTCGGCGGGCAGCGCGGTTGCCGCGAACAATTCGGCGATCGCTCTCGCCGCCTCGAAGCCGGCGCGCAGCGCCCCCAGATCGCGCGGCCCGCCGCGGTTGAGCGCCAGCCTGGACAGCGCCCTCGGCATGTCGGCGACGCTTTTCAGGCTCGCCCGCAGGCTCTGGCAGAGCCGCACTTCGGAGCGGAAGAAGGAGACCGAATCCAACCTTGCCGCGATTGCGGCCGGGTCGGTCAGCGGCGCCATCAGCCGATCGGCGAGCAATCTCGCCCCGCCGCCGGTCACGGTGCGGTCGATCGCCTTGAACAGCGAGCCGTCGCGGCTACCGGAGAGCGTGCGCAGCAGTTCCAGGTTGGCGCGGGTCGCCGGGTCGATGAACAGCGTCGAGCCCTGCTCCTCGCGCTCGGGCCGCGACAGCGGCGGGCGTTCGGCTTTTTGCGTCTTTTCGACATAGGCGATGGCGCCCGAAATCGCCGACAATTCGGCGCGCGAGAAGGTGCCGAAACTGTCCGGCGTCGCGACCTCGAAGAAGCGCGCGATGCGGCCCGTGGCCGAGGCCGAATCGAACAACGACGGCGGCTGCGGATTGGCGACCCGGCCAAGCACATCGAAGATCGGCCTGAGCTCCGGATCGTGGAAAACCGGCTCGGCGACGATCAATTCGCGCGGGTCGACGCGAAAGATGTCGGCAAGCAGCCGCTCGGCGCTCGTCTCGGCAACGCGGAACGCGCCGGTCGAAATGTCGATCCAGACCAGCGCAAAGCTCGCCTGGCTGGCAGCGGCGCCGCCAGCCTTAACGCGGCCGAGCGCCATCAAGAAACTCGATTCCGAGGGCGCGAGCAGCTTGTCCTCGGTGATGGTGCCGGGCGTGACCAGCCGCACCACGTCCCGGCGCACCACCGATTTTGAGCCGCGTTTCTTGGCTTCCGCCGGATCCTCGATCTGCTCGCAGACGGCGACGCGAAAACCCTGCGCGATCAGCTTTTGCAGATAGTCGTCCGCCGCATGCACCGGTACGCCGCACATCGGAATGTCGTGGCCCTGGTGCTTGCCGCGCTTGGTCAAAACGATGCCGAGGGCCTGGCTCGCCTTCTCCGCGTCGTCGAAGAACAGCTCGTAGAAATCGCCCATGCGGTAGAACAAAAGCGAGTCAGGGTTCGCCGCCTTGATCTCGATATACTGCTCCATCATCGGCGTGACGCCCCCGGTGGCGGGCGCAGGCGTCGTCGTCTCCTGGGCGTCGTTGTCTGTCGGCATGTGCATGTTCATGCCGGGACGCTAGCAGAAGTGGCAGCCCGGTTTAATGCCGGCGGCGCGAAAAGCAGGGGAAGACTGGACGGTTGCGCCATCAGCAGGAACAGGGTGCGCAAGGCATGTTGCCTCACGAGGTCGGCCGACATATGGATCGTCCGGGCCCATGAGAACATGGTGGGGCGATGAAGCAGGACGGACACGAGACGTTCGAGGAGATGGTCGGCCCCGCCGGCTCGCTCGGCCGCATTCGGCTTCTTGCCGCTAACCGAGCCAACCGAACCAGAACCAAAATCAAGGCGTGGACGCGGATACGGCTGCCCTTCATCCTTCCGGCGCGCGGGCCGATTTCGGGCCTCGATGGCGGCATCGACATGCCTCTCCACATCTTCAGTCGCGATCCGTTGATCCTCTATGTACCTGTCGGCGGCAGGCGCCCTCTCTACGCGCTCGCCGCCTTCTGCCGACGCCTTGCGCCACGGCGCGCTACCTTCCTTCTGATGCCGAACTGGACGCTGGAACGGCCGGCCGTCGTCGAGCAGATACGCAAGGATCTCGCCTGGTTCGCCAGGACCTGCCCCAAACACGAGCTGATCTTTCTCTGCAACACAGAGGAAGAGCGACGCCTGATTGCAGGCGTTGGCGGCAATGCAATCTTCTCCAATCACAATCTGATGATCTCGGAAGACGTCTTCCGGCCGCTGCCTGACGTGCCGGTCGAGTACGATGCCGTCTACAATGGCCGCATCTCGCACACCAAGCGGCACTATCTCGCCTTCGAGATCGAAAGACTGGTCCATGTGACGTCCTCGATCGGCGAATTGCCGCCGGCCGGCGACCGCGCCTTCCTTCGCCGCCTGCAGGCGCAATCGCCGCTTCACAGCATCGCCAATCCGCTCGTCGATGGCCTGCCCGGCCGGCTGACCTCCGCCGAAGTCAACCGCGTCTACAACCAGGCCGCGGTCGGGCTCTGCCTGTCGGCGGTGGAAGGGGCAATGTATTCCAGCATGGAGTATCTGCTGGCCGGGTTGTCGATCGTCTCGACACCGAGCATCGGCGGCCGCGACGTCTATTTCGATCCGGACTACTGCATTATCGCCGAGCCGGAGCCGGCCGCGATCCGCCGCGCGGTCGAGCGGCTTCGCGACCGGGCCATACCGCGGGAGGAGATTCGCGGCCGCACGCTTGAAAGGGTAAAGGCGGAACGGTTGGAACTGATGGCCTATCTCTCGGCGCTTAAGCGACGCTTGGGAAGCGATGATCCGCCCTTCTCCGAATGGCCGTTCGCCGGCACCTCTGGGCTGACGCGCTGGGCTTCGGTCAGCGAGCACCTTCGTGAGATTGCGGCGATTTCATCGGGCAAGATTTGACTGTCGCCGGCAGCGCGGAGGAACGCCGTCACTTGATCGCTTGGCGGTTTACAGCGGCTGAGTATGGCCTTAAGCGGTAGTTCAAAACGATGCGCTCGCCTCAAGAGCGCGAATTTGGTGAGGAAAACGTCAGGCATCATGGCTAGGAAAACCGAAAGCAGCGGCCCTTCCGTCAGTCCCGAGGAGGCGCTGGAATTCCACGCCATGGGGCGGCCCGGCAAGCTCGAGATCGTCGCCACCAAGCCGATGGCGACGCAGCGCGATCTGAGCCTCGCCTATTCGCCGGGCGTCGCCGTTCCCGTGCGCGCCATCGCCGAGGATCCGAGCCGCGCCTTCGACTACACGACGCGCGGCAACATGGTCGCCGTCATCTCCAACGGCACCGCCATCCTCGGCCTCGGCAACCTCGGCGCGCTGGCCTCCAAGCCGGTGATGGAAGGCAAGTCCGTGCTGTTCAAGCGCTTCGCCGATGTCGACTCGATCGACCTCGAAGTCGATACCGAGGATGCCGACGAGTTCGTCAACTGCGTGCGCTTCCTCGGGCCTTCCTTCGGCGGCATCAATCTCGAGGACATCAAGGCGCCGGAGTGCTTCATCATCGAGCAGCGGCTGCGCGAATTGATGGATATCCCGGTCTTCCACGACGACCAGCACGGCACGGCAATCATCTCGTCCGCCGGGCTGATCAACGCGCTGGAGATCACCGGCCGCGACATGAAGACCACCAAGCTGGTCTGCAACGGCGCGGGCGCGGCCGGCATCGCCTGCATCGAACTGATGAAGGCGATGGGCTTCGCGCCGGAAAATGTCATCCTGTGCGACACCAAGGGCGTCGTCTATCAGGGCCGCACCGAAGGCATGAACCAGTGGAAGTCGGCGCATGCGGTCAAGACCGAGGCGCGCAGCCTTGCCGAGGCGCTGGACGGCGCCGACGTCTTCCTCGGCCTATCCGCCAAGGGCGCGCTGACCACCGCCATGGTGCAGTCGATGGCGAAGAACCCGATCATCTTCGCCATGGCCAATCCCGATCCGGAGATCACGCCCGAGGAAGTGGCCGAGATCCGCACCGACGCCATCATGGCGACCGGCCGCTCGGACTACCCCAACCAGGTCAACAATGTGCTGGGCTTCCCCTATATCTTCCGGGGCGCGCTGGATGTGCGCGCCACCACCATCAACGACGCGATGAAGATCGCGGCGGCCAGGGCGCTGGCCGAGCTGGCGCGCCAGGACGTGCCGGACGATGTCGCCGCCGCCTATCAGGGCAACCGGCCGAAATTCGGCCCCAACTACATCATCCCCGTGCCGTTTGATCCGCGCCTGATCTCGGCGATTCCGCTGGCGGTGGCCAAGGCCGCGATGGAATCGGGCGTCGCCCGCAAGCCGATCCTCGATCTCGACCGCTACGCGCAGGAACTGTCCGCCCGCCGCGATCCGATCGCCTCGACCCTGCAGCGCATCTACGACCGCGTGCGCCGCCAGCCCAAGCGCATCGTCTTCGCCGAAGGCGAGGAGGAGCAGGTGATGCGCGCCGCCGTCTCCTATGTGAACCAGAAGCTCGGCACGGCGATCCTGCTCGGCCGCGACGACGTCATCAAGGACAATGCCCGCAATGCCGGCATCGACTTGAACAAGCAGGGCATCGAGATCATCAATGCCAGGCTGTCGCGCCGCAACGGCATCTACACCGACTATCTGTACGAACGCATGCAGCGGAAAGGCTTCCTGTTCCGCGACTGCCAGCGCCTGATCAACAACGACCGCAATCATTTCGCCGCCTGCATGGTGGCGCTGGGCGATGCCGACGGCATCGTCACCGGCGTTACCCGCAACTATTCCACCGCGCTCGACGATGTGCGCCGCATCATCGACGCCAAGCCCGGCCACCGTGTCATCGGCGTGTCGATCGTGCTCGCGCGCGGCAGGACCGTGCTCGTCGCCGACACCGCCGTGCACGACATGCCGAACGCCGAGCAGATCGCCGACATCGCCGAGGAGGCCTCGGGCTTTGCCCGCCGCATGGGCTACGAGCCGAGGATTGCCATGCTTGCCTACTCCACCTTCGGCCACCCGCAGGGCGAGCGCTCCGAACGCGTGCAGGAGGCGGTGCGCATCCTCGACAAGCGCCGCGTCGATTTCGAGTATGACGGCGAGATGGCGGCGGACGTGGCGCTGAACCCGCGCTCCATGGCGCAATATCCGTTCATCAGGCTCACCGGCCCGGCCAATGTGCTGATCATGCCGGCATTCCATTCCGCCTCGATCTCGACCAAGATGCTGCAAGAACTCGGCGGCTCGACCGTCATCGGCCCGCTGCTGGTCGGCTTGAACAAGCCGGTCCAGATCGTCTCGCTGAACGCCAAGGACTCGGACATCGTCAACATGGCGGCGATCGCGGCCTATACGGCGGGGAATTGACGGGCCGGCGCGTCAAAGGCCCTGCTTGGGATCAAACAAAAGGGCCCACGGCGATGCCACGGGCCCTTTCCGTATGAGGTGGTAGGGTCAATCAGAACGAGCGCTGGAAGCGGACGATGCCGCCGACGCTGTCTTTCTTGTCGGCCTTGGTCCAATTGCCGAACGGGGTGCCGCCGTCGAAGTGGCCGAAATGATCCCAATCAACTTCGGTCGTGATCGTGAAGCCCGGGACAATGGTGTAGGCGACGTTTGCCGCCAACGCATAGTTCTTGTCGTCGTCGGCGGATGCCTGGACATTGAAGGACGTCTTGTCGTTGAACTTGTAGGTGCCGCCACCCCATACGGCCCAGTTGCCGCCCCATGGCTTGTAGAAGCCGCGCCCGTGGGCATCGACTGCGTTGCCCGCATCGTCGCTCAGGTTGTCGTCGGTGCCGTAGCCGGCCATGATGAACAGGGATAGTTCCTTGTTGACGTTGACATCGAGGCGAACCTTGCCAGCCACTTCCTCGTAGTTGCTGTCATAGGCAACGACGCCAGTGAGCGCGCCCCAGTCGCCCTTGTACTTCAGGCCGCCGACGACGTGTGGAACATAGCTGTCGATGGTGCCGGTGGTACCGGAGCCTTCTTCGAGCGAGACGACGCCCGAGAAGCCGCTGCCGGCGTCGAAATAGTAGCTGACGACGTTGGTGTCCTTGATGCCATACGGGATGATCGTGTCCTGGATGACATTGCCGGCATAACCGATGAACTGGTCATAAGGCGTCTCATCCTTACCGACGCGCAGGCCGCCGAGCTGGATCCAGGCGAAATGCAGGTCGGTCGCCTTGTTGGCGGCGGGATTGCTGTCGACGTCACCGTCGGCGGTGACCAGGTTCTTGTCGCCGAAATTGAAGCGCGTCTCGGTGTAGGTCTTCAACGTGCCGAGTTCGGTTTCCTGACCGGTCCAGGTCTTCAGCGTGAAGCGGGTGTTCTTGAACCAGGTGTTCTGGACGTCGCCGTCCCGAACGTCGACACTCTTGGCGCCGTCGAACGAGCCGACATCGCCCACGCCGGCGTCATAGCGGACGTAGCCGCCGACGCGCAGGCAGGTCTCGGTGCCGGGGATATAGAAGTAGCCGGCGCCATAGACGTCGCAGATCTTCACGTATTCGGCCGGTTCCGGCTCGGCAACGGTCACCGCGTCGGCGGCGCGGGCGCCCGAAACTGCGATCAGGGCCGCAGCGGAGCCGAGAAGAAGGCTCTTGATGTTCATTTTCTTGAATCTCCAGTCAAAGGTTCAAGACAGGCCTGACATGCCGTTCGGCGTTTGCCACCCCCGTCCCCATCGTTGAAAAAGTACGCGCACCGGCGCCGCTTCTTCGCTCTGGACATGACTTAATCGGTCGTCACGTACAACAGAGATTGCGTTCGAAAAGAGTCTTTTTGAATCTTATAAAGATCTTGTTGCTCAAATATCACGTCATATATTTGTAAAATTGGGACAACTTGCACACTTTATACAATCGAAACACTAAGAAATCCCGAGAATGTGCCAAATGTGCCAATTATTACAGTTATATCACACTTAATTGCCCGGCTAATTATGTCGCAGGTTGCGCGGCAACCTTACCGAACCGCTCAGGACACGGGCATTTCTTCACCGGGCTGGTCTATGAAGACCGAACACCGCTTTGCCGACTACGGCCGCAAAAGCGCCGGCATGTATGTCACCGCAACCGGCGCGCCGGACAGCGCCATTGCCTTCAAACCGACCGTGCAGACCCTTTCGTTTTCGCTGGTCTACCGATTCAACGAGGCGGGGAACGCCCGCTTCTGAGACCGGGTCAGCGCTTCCAGAAATCGCGGTGCGGGGCGAGCAGCTCGTCCGCGATTTCTGGGAACGGACCGAAGACCTCGATCTTCTTCTGTCCGGAAGCGAATACGGTGCGCGAAGCGAGGTTCATCGTCGGATTCTCCTCGTGATCGCCGGTGAGCGCGAGGAGATCGGTCTCCTCGTAGCCGTAGACCAGCCGCCCGATATTGGCCCAATACATCGTTCCGGCGCACATCGCGCAGGGCTCGCCTGTCGTCACCAGCGTGCATTGCCACAGGAACTCCGGCTCATAGGCCGCCGCCGCGCGGCGGGCGAGCTCGGTCTCGGCATGGCGCACCGTGTCGAGATTGCCCTGCCGCATCAGCACCTGATCGTCGGGTCCAACCAGCACGGAGCCGAACGGATGATGCCCATGCGCCGCCGCCTCGCGCGCGACGGCATCGGCGGAGCGGAGGTGGGCGAGCATCTGATCACGGGTCATGGGGAAATCCTCTCACGGCGAGATTGCTGCCGAGGCATATGATTAGCAAGAACTTCTCTTCGCTTGCACCGCCATTTCGAGCGAGCGCTTGCAAGGACCCCTATCCATCCGGGCGTTGGGGTTTCATCACGCTGCTTTTGTCCATCTTCGCCGCCATCATGGGCCATTGGGCATCCAGGAAGATATCGAACGCGTCGAGCAGCACATCCGCGAGATTGAACAGCGGATAGAGCGCCAGCGCGGGGTGATCACCCAAGCCGAGGAAAGCGGCTTGCCGACGGACGGCCCGCGCAACTTCCTGTGGTTCCTGAAGGAAACGCGGAGCCTGAGCCGGGATCACCTCGGCAGGCTTCTGGCGGACGAGTTTCGGGCGAAGGATTCGCAGTTACGGTGTGGCAGTCTTCATCCCCAAGGGCTGAGCCGCAAACCCGTTAGCCATACAATGCGCGACAGTCCGCAGGTGCGTCTGCTCGGCTTTCCCAACTATAATCGCAAAGGACGCTAGTTGGCCCGAATGCGATAGTCGCGAGGTGCCACTACAAGCTGGAAGCGTTCGCTCGCAGCCGTCGAAGAAAGAGCTGCATTGTGTCGAGCGCCACGGCCTCTACAAGTGCGGCGCTTGCCGTTCGCCGCCAAGGAACAGTTTCCCGCGTCGCGAGTTTCTAGAGCTAGGCGGACGCGCGTCCCGATTTGAAGGCTGCCATCGTGATGCACCAGATCGAAGACACCAAAAAGCTTGCTAAGGAAGTCTATCAGCGGGAATGGGAAAGCCTGGTCCGCATCAAGGAAACTCAAGAACTCATAGAGACCAACCGCCGGCTCACAGAGAGGTCCCGCGAACTGTCAGCCATGCTCTTGGCAGGGCTGGCAACCGGATTTGATATCCAAGAGTAGGGTGGTTCAAATATATAATCGCCCGCCCCTCAGGGTTCAAACCGTGAACAAAATCTGGCATGGTGGCTCCCATGCCAATCGTTTCCCCGATTCCCCTCAACCCGTTGATCGACGGCCGCCAGTCGGAGCGCGCCATGCTGGTGCGGCGCGGCGTGCAGCGGCTGCTCAGAGAAATGGGCGCGCATGTGCTGCCGGAGCTTTCGCTCGCCACCGGCCGGCGCGCCGATCTCGTCGCGCTGACCAGGCAGGGCGACATCTGGATCATCGAGATCAAATCCTCGATCGAGGATTTTCGCGTCGACCGCAAATGGCCGGACTACCGGCTGCATTCCGACCGTTTCTTCTTCGCCACCCATCCCGGGGTTCCGGCTGACATCTTCCCCGAGGAATGCGGCTTCATCCTTTCCGACGGCTATGGCGCGGAGATCCTGCGCGATGCGCCGGAGCACCGCATGGCGGCCGCGACGCGCAAGGCGCTGATGCTGCGGATTGCCCGCGCCGGCGCCGCGCGGCTCTTGGCAGCCGAGCTTGCCGGCGTCGCCGTGCCGGCGCTGGACGGCGAGAGCGAGTAGATCCTCTGCGCAAGGATTGAGCGCCGGCGTCTTGCCGCTGACGCCCGGCGTCGAGCCAGGGCTCAAAGCGAACCCCTCGCCTGCGGCCGACGAGAATTTTCGTCTCGCACCGATGATTTACGCCGATCTCGATTGTCTTCACCTACAGGCGCGTCCGGATGGCCGGCGGCCCGGAAAAGAGGTGATCACATGAAACCGTTGCAAAATCAGAATGTCGTCGTGGTTGGAGGCAGCCGGGGCGTCGGCCGCGCGATCGTGGAAGCCGCGCTTGGCGCGGGAGCGACCGTGCTTGCCGTCGCCCGAGGCGCCGCCGACCTGAAGCAGCTTGCCTGGGAACGGCCGGGCTTGAAGACCCTCAGCATGGACGCGACGACGGAAGCCGCGCCGCAAGCGGTTTTCAATGCGCTTGCACCCGACGTGCTGGTGATCTGCGCGGGCGCGCTCGCCGCTGCCGCGCCGATCCAGGAGCAGAGCTGGGAAATCTTCTCGGCGAATTGGGAAATGGACGTCAAGGCATCGTTCCTGTTCTGCCGCGAAGCCCTCAAGGGTCGGCTGAAGCCCGGAGCCCGCGTGCTGCTGATTGCCAGCGGCGCCGCCATCACCGGCGGCCCGCCGAATTCAGGCGGCTATGCCGGCGCCAAGCGCATGCAGATATTTCTGGCCGGCCACTGCCAGAAGGAAGCGGACAAGCTCGGCCTCGGCCTGCGCTTCATGGCGCTTTCGCCGGCCCGCATCATGCCGGGCACCGGGGTCGGCGATCGCGGCATCGACAGCATTGCCGCCTACATGGGCATCCGCCCGGCCGACTTCCTCGCCAGCTTGAGCGACATGCAGACGCCGGACGATGTCGGACGGGCGGTGGTCGAGCTGGCGACGGGCAAGCCGCAGGGCAGTTCCTTTACCGTGAGCGGCAGCGGCCTTGCGGCAGCGGCGTGAGGCGAGCAGGATGGCGGCCGAATTCAGCGCGCCGGGCTTCCCATGACTGACGCCTCCGGCCCTATCGAGCCTTTAGGTAGGCAAGGCCAGCCGGTCCTCGACCGGCTGGCCTTCGAACGCCTGAGCGTCGCCCACCGCCGGGCGCTCAAGCTGCATTGCTACCGGATGATGGGCTCGCTCAACGAGGCGGACGATCTCGTCCAGGAGACGTTCCTCAAGGCCTGGCGCGCGCGGTCGCAATTCGACGGGCGCGGCTCGGCGCGCGGCTGGCTCTACGCGATTGCCACCAAAAGCTGCCTCAACGCGATCAAGGCAAGGTCGTCGGCGCGGCGCATTCTCGATCAGCCCGAGCGACCGCCCTCCGAAGGCAGAGCAACCGGCGGACCGGCCACCGAATTCACCTGGTTGGAGCCATATCCGGACGCCGAACTGCCTGACATTGCCGATGACCGACCCGGTCCGGAAGCGCGCTACGAGGCCCGCGAGGCCGTGCGGCTCGCCTTCGTCGCGGCGATCCAGTTGTTGCCGCCAAGGCAGCGCGCGGCCCTGCTGCTTTGCGATGTGCTTGGATGGTCCGCCATCGAGACCGCGCAATTGCTGGGCGGATCGATAGCCTCGATCAACAGCGCCTTGCAGCGGGCCCGCGCGACGCTCGGCGAGCGCCAAAGGCGCCCGCCGCAGCGCTCACAGTCCAGTGCGGACGAGGGCCTGCTGCTCGAACGCTATATGCAGGCCTGGCAGGCCGACAATCTGGACGGACTCGTCGAGCTGCTGCGCGAGGACGCCATCTACCACATGCCGCCATGGCAGGAATGGTACCGCGGACATCAGGCGATCGGCGCTTTCCTTCGAACCGTCTGGGGCAATTTTGCCGGCTATCGGGCGGTGGCCGTCGGCGCCAACGCCCAGCCGGCGGTGGGCATCTACGCGCTCGGCCGCCGGGATTCCATCTGGCGGCCGCATTCGCTGCATGTCATCGAAGACACCGACGGCAAGATTGCCTCGCTGACGATCTATGTCCCGCCGCTCGGCCCCGCCCTGTTCGAGGCCTTCGGCCTGCCGCCGGAGCCACTTGCCTTAAGGGTCTAGTCCACATCCTCATCCGCGCCGGCCGCAGGCGCCGTCAGCAGCACGGCGGCGCCCAGCAGCGCGGCAACCAGTGAGCCGGCGAGGATGCCGACCTTCACCGCGTCCTGAAGCGCCGGATCGGCGGCGAAGGCGAGCAGGCCGATGAACAGGCTCATGGTGAAGCCAATGCCGCACAGCAGCGAAATGCCCAGCATATGCAGCCAGCCGGCATTGACCGGCAGGTCGGCGAGGCCGAAGCGGATGGCCAGCGCCGAGGAGCCGAAAACGCCGACCAGTTTGCCCAGAACCAGGCCGGCGGCGACGCCTAGCGTCAGCGGCTCGACAAGGGCCGCGAAGCTCAGGCCGCCGAGCGAGACACCGGCATTGGCGAAGCCGAAGATCGGGATGACGAGGAAAGGCACGAGCTTGTGCAGGCCGTGCTCCAGCCGGTGCAGCGGCGAATATTCCGTATCGTGGCTGATGCCGGGTGACCGCTCCAGCGGGATGGTGAGCGCCAGCGCGACGCCGGCCAGCGTGGCATGCACGCCCGACTTCAGCACCAGCACCCACAGGACGACGCCGAGCAGCAGATACGGCCAGAGCTTCATCGCCCGCATGCGGTTGAGCACGACCAGCAGAGCGATGACCGCAAAGGCGGCGGCCAAATAAGCGAGCGACAGGCCGCTGGTGTAGAACAGCGCGATGATGATGACGGCGCCGAGATCGTCGATGATGGCCAAAGCGGTGAGGAAGACCTTCAGCGAGGCCGGCACGCGGCTGCCGAGCAGCGAGAGCACGCCGAGCGCGAAGGCGATGTCGGTGGCGGTGGGGATCGCCCAGCCGGAGAGTGCCGCCTGATTGTCGCGGTTGATCAGGACATAGACCAGCGCCGGCACCACCATGCCGCCGGCGGCGGCGATGCCGGGCAGCACGCGGCGCGACCAGGTCGAGAGCTGACCGTCCAGCATCTCGCGCTTGATCTCCAGCCCGACCAGCAGGAAGAACACCGCCATCAGCCCGTCATTGATCCAGTGCGAGACGCTGAGCGGCCCGAGATAGGCATGCAGGACGGCGAAATAGGTCGCGGCCAAGGGCGAGTTGGCAACGATCAGCGCCAGGGCCGCGGCCGCCATCAGGATGATGCCGCCCGCGGCTTCGCTGTCGAGGAATTCGCGCAGGATCGATTTCGGCCGTTGATCCAAAGCCTGCATTTCTCCCCCTCACTTCCCGTTCGGCGGCGCGATGATGCGCAAACTTCAACGGCCGGGCAAGCATCGACGGCAATCGTCGTGGCGTATCTGTCATTTCCGAAACGCCGGCGCCGCCCCTCATCTGCCTGCCGGCACCTTCTCCCCGTGGAACGGGGAGAAGGGGCGCTCTCGCCTAGGATTTCGCTAATCTCCGACGTTGCAGAGGAGGCGCCAGCATCGCGGCCAGCCCCTTCTCCCCGTCACTATACGGGGAGAAGTGCCCGGCAGGGCGGTGAGGGGCAGCGCCGTTTTGGTGGTTGGCTCCTTCACCACAAGCCGGACCAAGGCCGACCTGTAGCGCATAATGCTGCGCGCCCAGCGATGCCTAACGCGGCGCCCGCTTGGCGAGAATCCGCTGCAGGGTGCGGCGGTGCATGTTCAGCCGGCGCGCCGTCTCGGACACGTTGCGGTCGCACATTTCGTAGACGCGCTGGATGTGCTCCCAGCGCACCCGGTCGGCCGACATCGGGTTTTCCGGAGGCGCGGCACGTTCGCCGGAGGTGCGGGTGAGCGCGGCGAAGACGTCGTCGGCATCGGCGGGCTTGGACAGATAGTCGATGGCGCCGAGCTTCACCGCCGTCACCGCGGTGGCGATGTTGCCATAGCCGGTCAGGATGATGGCGCGGGCATCGTCGCGCTTTTCGCGGATGGCTGCCACGACATCGAGGCCGTTGCCGTCGCCGAGCCGCATGTCGACCACGGCATAGGCCGGCGGATGGGCGCGCGCCTTGGCGACGGCCTCTTCGACGCTTTCCGCCGTCTCGACCACGAAGCCCCTGGTTTCCATGGCCCGGGCAAGGCGGGTGAGGAAGGGCTTGTCGTCCTCGACGATGAGCAGCGAGGTGTCCTCGCCCTCGACCATTGCGCCAGCCGTCTCGTCTCCGCTCATCTTATCGGCACCCTATTGACCAAAAGCGCAGCCGTCGAAACGAATTCCGGCGAAGGCGCTCGAAGTCCATGTTTTTCGGGCATGCCGCTTTTCCAGACACAATTTTGGGCGACATGCTTCACTTTTACGCAGATACAGTCCCGCAAGAGCAATGTCCAATTTTTAGAGCCGGCAACAGAGCTGCCATGCGGTAATTGCAAGGTCTACGCACCATCCAGCCAAGCTTACGCATTGTCGAACGTGGTGGCCGAAGCCTGATCCTGGTTGAGGAAGACGCCACGCGGCCAGACGACCTGGACCACCGCGCCTTCGCCGAGCCCGCTCGAATTGCGGAAATCGATGCTGGCGCCGGAACGCTCCAGCAAGGTCTTGGCGATGAACAGCCCGAGCCCCAGGCCGCCGCCCGCCTCCGTGCCCTGGCGCGTCGACATATAGGGCTCGCCGATGCGGTCGATGATCTCGGCCGGGAAGCCCGGCCCGTCATCGGTGATGGAGAAGGTGACCGTCTCATTGTCCCAGCTCCAGCTGACGGTGACCATCTTGCGGGCGAAATCGACGGCGTTCTCGACCAGGTTGCCGAGCCCGTAGATGACGCCGGGATTGCGCTGGCCGACCGGCTCGGGGCCGATCCGCTCGCCGGGCCGCAGCCGGATCGAGATGCCGAAATCGCGATGCGGCGCCGTCACCTCCTCGATCAGCGAGGTGAGCGGCATGCGCGACAGATGCGCTTCGCCTTCCGAGGACAGGCTGGTCAGCCGCTTCAGGATCTCGCGGCAACGCTCGCTCTGCGAGCGCAGGAGCCTGACGTCCTCGCCGTATTTCGGGTCCTTGCCGAGCGCCTTTTCCATCTCCTTGGCGACGACGGTGATGGTGGCCAGCGGCGTGCCGAGTTCGTGCGCAGCGGCGGCAGCCAGCCCGTCCAGCGCCGAAAGATGCTGCTCGCGCTGCAGCACCAATTCGGTGGCGGCCAAAGCGTTGGCGAGCAGGCGCGCTTCCGCCGCGACGCGGAAAGCATAGATCGCGGTGAAGGCGATCGAGGCGAAGACCGCCATCCACATGCCGGCGACATAGATGAAGGGCATCGGCAACGGCGCGTCTTGGTACCAAGGCAGCGGCAGGTGGAAGAACACCAGCAACGTCGCGGCCACCATGACCAGCGCGCCGAGGATCGCGGTGAACCGCAGCGGCAGCGACGCGGCCGAAATGACAACAGGCACGGACAGCAGCACCGAGAACGGGTTGGTCAGGCCTCCGGTCATGTAAAGCAGCCCGCTGAGCTGCAGGCCGTCGAAGGTCAGGATGGCGAAGGCCGAGAGCGGGGTGAGCCTATGCGCGGCCGGATAGCGGAAGGTGAGCCACAGATTCATCCACGCCGACAAGGCGATGAGCGCGAAGCACATCGAGACCGGCAGCGGGAATTTCAGCCCATAGGCGACGACCAGCACGGTCAGGCTCTGGCCGACGATGGCCAGCCAGCGCAGGCGAACCAGCGTGTTGAGCCGCAACCGCTGGCTTGGCTGGGAATCAGGCGCGCGCAGGATGTTGATCATCGACTTACGATTATAACCGCGGGAGAGTAAGCGCTAGTAGTGCTGTAAAAGGCGCCTCGCGCGATTCGCATTGGCCGAGGCCCTTCGCGATTTCGTCATCCACGGGCGGAGCGACGCGAAGCGGAGCGCAGACCCGAGGATCCATTCCGTTACCTTCACCGTAGAATGCGGCGGAGCAGAATTCTGAGCCGTCGCAACGCTTCCCGGTCACGGCATGGATCCTCGGGTCTACGCGCGTCGCTTCGCTCCTAGCTCCACCCGTGGATGACGACGTGACGGGTGTTTGCGCCAATCGCCAACATACGCCGTCCGGTAACGCGAGGCTCGCCAAGGCTTCCGGCGCAAGCCTACGTCCCCCGCGGCTTGGCGCGGCTGGTGGCGGCGGCCAGCAGCGGGTTTTCCGGCCAGACATGCTTTGGGTAGCGGCCGCGCATGTCGGCACGCACATCCGCCCAGGAGCCGCGCCAGAAGCCGGGCAAGTCGCGCGTCATCTGGATCGGCCGTTGCGCCGGCGACAGAAGCTCCAGGGTCAGCGACACGGTGCCGTTGGCGATCGAGGGATGCCGGTCGAGGCCGAAGAGTTCCTGCACCCGGATCGAAAGCACCGGCCATTCGCCGTCATAGCGGATCGGCACATGGCTGCCGGACGGCGCGTCGAAATGAGTTGGCGCCAGCGTGTCGACCTTGCGCTGCAGATCGTGCGGGACCAACGCCATGAGCGCCGACGACAAAGTCGCAGGCTTGATGGCCGCGAAGGATGCGTCGCCTGCGAGGAACGGCAGGAGCCAGTCGTCGAGGCGCTCGACAAGCGCATCATCCGAAACGTCTGGCCAGGGCGCGCCGAGGCCGCGATGCAGCCAGCCAAGCCGCTGGCGGAGCGCCTCGGCCTCCTTGCCCCAGTCGAGCAGCGACAGGCCGTGCTCGCGCAGGGCATCTAGGATGGCGCGATCGGCATCGGCGCCGGACGGCGCCGGCAACATGCGCTCGGACAACGTGATGGCGCCGAGCCTGGCGGTCTCGCGCATGCGCACGGCGCGGCGCTCGCGATCGAAGCTCGTCTCGCGCTTCGTCTCGATGCGATCGGCAAGAGCGGCGCGGATATCGGCTTCGCCGACCGGCGCGGCCGCAGTGATGCGGGCGTTCTGCGCCTTGCCCTGCAGGTCGGCGACCACGAGCCAGGTTTCGTTGGCGAGCGGATCGGCGGCATCGACCATGGCGCCCGAACCGTTGGCGAGCACGAAGCGGCCGCGTTCGCCGCGCGCCCTCGCCACGCGATCCGGCCAAGCATGAATGAGGAGGGCGCCGGCGTTCTTACCCTCCCCCTCGAGGGGAGGGTCGACGAGCACGCCTTGCGCAGCAAGGCGGGGGAGACGGGGTGGGGTCGCCGGCGGCGTGCTCGGCGTTGGCGTGCCCGAAGCGACCCCACCCCGATCCGCTTCGCGGATCGACCCTCCCCTCAAGGGGGAGGGTTTGGCCAGACGCTCGGCGAGCTGCCTGGCGGCGTTGGCGCGCGGCGATTTCTCGCCGCGAAACCGGATCAGACGCCGCTCCAGATCGGCGCTGTCGCCGCCCAGCCCACGCTCGGTCAAAAGCACGGCAAGCGTCGCCGCTTCGAGCGCGTGGCCGGTCTTCGCGGCTTCGGCCACCATATGCGCCAGCCGCACCGGCAGCGCCAGCTTGCGCATAGCGGCGCCTGCTTCCGTAAGCCGCCCTGCCTCATCGATGGCGTGCAGCGCCTTGAGCAGAACCCTTGCCTCGTTGAGCGCCGGGGCCGGTGGCGGATCGAGGAAGGAGAGGCTCGACGGATCGGCGACACCGAAGGCGGCGCAGTCGAGCAGCAGGCCGGACAGATCGGCCTCGAGGATTTCCGGCGGCATGAAGGCGGGAAGTGACGCAGTCTGCTCGGCGCGCCACAGGCGCACCGCTACGCCGGGCTGCGTGCGCCCGGCGCGGCCGGCGCGCTGGTCGGCGGAAGCCCTGCTGACGCGCACCGTCTCCAGCCTGGTCAGGCCGCTCGCCGGCTCATAGCGCGGCAGGCGCGACAGGCCGCAATCGATGACGACGCGCACGCCGTCGATGGTGATCGAGGTCTCGGCGATCGAGGTCGCCAGCACCACCTTGCGGCGGCCGGCCGGCGCTGGTTTGATCGCCTGGTCCTGCGCCTTGTTGTCGAGCTGGCCGTAGAGCGGAACGATATCGGTGTCGGCCGCAACGTTGCCGTGAAGCCGCTCGGCGGTGCGCTCGATCTCGCGCTGTCCGGGCAGGAAGGCGAGCACGCTGCCCTGCTCGGTGGCCAATGCGGAGCGCACGGCCTTGGCCATGGCGTCCTCGACCGCCGTGCCTGCCGGCTGTTCGTCGTAGCGGATCTCGACCGGATAGGCACGGCCCTCGCTTTCGATCACCGGCGCCTCCGACAAAAGCTTCGCCACGCGCGCGCCGTCGAGCGTCGCCGACATGACCAGCAGGCGCAGGTCCGGACGCAGCGCGCCCTGCACGTCGAGCGCCAGCGCCAGGCCGAAATCGCCATCGAGCGAGCGCTCATGAAATTCGTCGAAGATCACCGCCGAGACGCCCGGCAGCTCCGGATCGTCGAGGATCATGCGCGAGAGCACGCCTTCGGTGACGACCAGGATCTTTGTCCGCGCCGAGGTGCGGTTCTCCATGCGCATGGCGTAGCCGACCGTGCCGCCCGGCTCCTCGCCGAGCAGCTCAGCCATGCGGCGGGCGGCGGCGCGGGCGGCGAGCCGCCGCGGTTCGAGCAGCACGATGCGGCCCTGCCCCCGCCATGGCGCGTCGAGCAGCGCCAGCGGCACCAGCGTGGTCTTGCCGGCGCCGGGAGGCGCCACCAGCACGGCGCTGCTGCGCCGCGCGAGCGCTTCGCCAAGTGCCGGCAGCACGGCCGTGACCGGGAGCTCCGGCAGGGGTTTCGTCGTCATGTCGCCCGCATATCAGCGGTCGCGGTCGCCGTGCAACGTGTGCGCTCAGAGCCTGGTGCGCGAAAACGGGTTCCAGCGCACGGTGCCGAGCCTGACCTCCTCGCGCACCATGGTCAGCAGGCCGGAGGCGCCGACCACCGCCAGGCCGACCAGCGACAGCCAGTCGGGATATTCCTGGAAGAACAGCGCGCCGAGGATGACCGCCCAGACGATCTGCGAATAATGCGTCGGCGCGATGCGGTTTGCCGGCGCGTATTTGACCGCAAGCAATTGCAGCAGCTGCCCGCCGGCGGTGAAGAGGCCCGCCATCATCAGCCAGACCAGTTGCCCGAGATTGGGGAGCGCGAACGACGTGGCGGCCGCGCCGACGCCGTTGAAGACAAGGCCATAGCCAACCAGCGCGCCGAGGATCGTCGTGCGCTTTTCCTGCTGGGCTAGCGAGCGCATCAGGATGACGCTGATGGCGGCGAGGAAGGCGTTGGCGAAGGCGGCGAGATGGCCGAGATGCAATTCGCGAAAGCCCGGCCGCACCACCAGCATGACGCCGACAAAGCCGGCGACGACGGCCAGCCACCGCCAGGGGCCGACCTTCTCCTTCAGGATGACCGTCGACAGGATGGTGACCAGCAATGGCGCCAGGAAGATCAGCGCGTAGACTTCCGCCAGCGGAATGGTGGTGAAGGCAAAGACGCTGAGCACGCCCGAGGCGATGCCGGCCAGAGCGCGCGCCTGCACCGCCCATGGCCTTTTGGTGCGACAGAAATCGCGCCAGCGCTCGTCCCCGGGCTTGGTGAAGGACAGGAAGCAGCCGGCAAACAGGGTCGAGAAGAAGCCGATCTCGAAGACGGTGAACTGCCCGCCCAGGCTCTTGATGACGGCGTCGCTGAACGAATAGCTTGCATAGGCGATCAGGGCGAGCAGAATTCCGTTCGGCATGTCATTTCCGGGAGAGAAGACGTGAAGATACTGGCGCTGGGCGCCCATCCCGACGACATCGAGATATTCATGTTCGGTACGCTGGCCGCCTATGCCGCGCAAGGCGCAGAGCTCAATTTTGCGATAGCCACTGATGGTGCCAGGGGCGGTACGGGCGACCCGGCGGCGCTCGCCCGCTTGCGGCGCAAGGAAGCGGCCAAGGCGGCAGGGCTGCTCGGCGTCGAGCCGCGCTTCCTCGACTTTCCCGACGGCGAACTCGTCGCCGATGCCGCGTTCATTGCGGCGCTGAAGGCGCTGATCGGCGAGGTGAAGCCCGACCTCGCGATCACCCATGCGCCCTATGATTATCACGGTGACCACCGCGCGCTGTCCGACGGCGTGCGCATCGCGGCGTCCTTCACGGTGCCGGTGCTGCATGCCGACACGCTCGGCGGCACCGGTTTTTCACCGACGCATTATGTCGAGATCTCGCAGCATTGGGAGATCAAGGCTGAAGCGATCCGGGCGCACCAGTCGCAAGGCCCCGAGCACTATGTGCACCGGGCGCGCCTGCAGAACGAGTTTCGCGCCGGCCAGTGCAACGGCGCCTCTGGCGCGCTGGCCGAGGCTTTCCGCTTCGAGCCTATTTTCCCCTTCGCCGACATACGCGCGCTGTTGCCGCCGGCGCCGGCGATCCGGCCAGTGATGGCAAGCCCCAGCCCTGCCACCGGGGCCAGCTGACCGCGGCCGAAACGGGTCTAGTGATCATTTCCCAACGATTTCAATGACGCGCTTTGGCATGCTGCGCCGCAGCAACGAATTCGCTTGCGTTGTTTAGTAAAAAGAGCATCACTAAACAAATTACTAAACATCGGCAGCGCATCGCGCTTCGTGGCGACGCTAGCGCGTCTGTTTAGGCCCTCGGAGGAGCGAGGGTTGAGGGGCTCTTGAAACCGTCATCCGGACGCGTTTCGCAAATGGGAGGTAAGGCATGAAATCGACCTTGAAACTGGCGTTGGGTCTGGCCTCGGCGATGTTTGCGTCGACAGCCGTCTCGAACGTCGCGCATGCGGAAGACCTGACGCTGTGCTGGGCGGCCTGGGATCCGGCCAACGCGCTCGTGGAACTGTCCAAGGACTTCACCAAGGAAACCGGCATCGGCATGAAGTTCGAGTTCGTGCCGTGGACGAACTACGCCGACCGCTTCCTGAACGAGCTCAACTCGCACGGCAAGCTCTGCGACCTGATCATCGGCGACAGCCAGTGGATCGGCGGCGCCGCGGAGAACGGCCACTACGTCAAGCTGAACGACTTCTTCGACAAGGAGAAGATCAGCATGGACGACTTCGTGCCGGCAACCGTTGTCGGCTATTCCGAATGGCCGAAGAACACGCCGAACTACTGGGCGCTGCCGGCGATGGGCGACGTCGTCGGCTGGACCTATCGCAAGGACTGGTTCTCCAAGCCCGAGCTGCAGAAGGAATTCAAGGAGAAGTATGGCTGGGACCTGGCCGCGCCGACCACCTTCGACCAGCTGAAGCAGATCGCCGAATTCTTCCAGAAACGGCAAATCGACGGCAAGACCGTCTATGGCGCCTCGATCTACACCGAGCGCGGCTCGGAAGGCATCACCATGGGCGCCATGGATGTGCTCTACAGCTACGGCTTCCAGTATGAAAACCCGAAGAAGCCCTATGAGATGGAAGGCTTCGTCAACTCCGACAAATCGGTGAAGGGGCTGGAGTTCTACAAGGCGCTCTATGACTGCTGCACGCCGCCCGGCGCCTCCAACAGCTACATGGGCGAAGGCGTCGACGCCTTCAAATCCGGACAGGTGGCGATGCATATGAACTTCGCCTTCACCTGGCCCGGCCTGCAGAAGGACGAGAATGTCGGCGGCGACAAGATCGGCTATTTCGTCAATCCGAAGGGACCCGACGGCGATCAGTTCGCGCAGCTCGGCGGCCAGGGCATCTCGGTGGTGTCCTATTCCGACAAGCAGGAATCGGCGCTGAAATACATCAAGTGGTTCGCCAACAAGGACGTGCAGGCCAAGTGGTGGTCACTCGGCGGCTATTCCTGCCTGAACTCCGTGGTGAAGGACCCGAAGTTCCCCTCCAGCCAGCCCTATGCGCAGGCCTTCCTCGACTCGATGGCCATCGTGAAGGACTTCTGGGCCGAACCGAGCTACGCGCCGCTGCTGCAGGCCTCGCAGAAGCGCTTCCATGACTATGTCGTGGCCGGCCAGGGCTCGGCCAAGGACGCACTCGACGGCCTGGTCAAGGACTGGACGCAGGTCTTCCAGGACGACGGCAAGATGTAAGGCTCCTCCCGAGCCCGCCGGAGATTTCAGGTCTAATCTACCTGAAATCTCCGGCTCTAAAAATCAGAGTAGAGCATGATGTCGTCCGAAAACCGCGAACCACTTTTCGGCATCATGCTCTGGTCCCGTGCCGCCCTTGGCACGGGACGCAGTTCAGATAAATTCCATAGCCGAGACTGACCCGTGACCGAAGCAGGACTTACCATGCTCAATCGGACTGCGGACAACGTTGCCCGGGCGACCCCGGAGCCGTTGGCCAAGAGGATCCGGGGCATCAGCGACAAGGGCCTCGCCTGGCTGTTCATCTCGCCGACGATCCTTCTGTTGCTTGCCATCAACATCTTCCCGCTGTTCTGGGCGATCTATCTGTCGTTCACCAACTACCGCGCCAACCGCCCCAACGAAGTGGTGAAGAACCTCGGGCTCGCCAATTACCAGCGCATCCTCGGCGACCACGACATCTGGATCGCCATGCAGACGACGGCGCATTTCGTGTTCTGGACGATCCTGCTGCAGACGGTGATCGGCTTCACGCTCGCCTGGCTGATCGACCGCAAGTTCCGCGGCCATGCCTTCTGGACCACAATCATACTGGTGCCGATGATGCTGTCGCCGGCGGTGGTCGGAAATTTCTGGCGTTTCCTCTACGAGCCGCAGATCGGGCTCTTCTCCTATGTCATCTCCTTCGTCACCGGCATTCCGCCGACGAATGTGCAGATGCTGTCCAATGTCGAGCTGGCGCCGTGGGCGATCATCATCGTCGACACCTGGATGTGGACGCCTTACGTGATGCTGATCTGCCTCGCCGGCCTGCGCTCCATCCCCGAATACATCTATGAGGCGGCCGAGGTCGACCGCGCCTCCAACTGGCGGCAGTTCTGGTCGATCACGCTGCCGATGGCGCTGCCCTTCATCATGCTGGCGGTGCTGTTCCGCGGCATCGAGAACTTCAAGATGTTCGACATGGTCAACCTCTTGACCGGCGGCGGACCCGGCTCGACCACCGAGGTCGCCTCGATCACGCTGAAGCGGCAGGCCTTCGAAAGCTGGCGCACCGGCTATTCCTCGGCCTTCGCCATCATCCTGTTCGTCGCGGTGTTCGGGCTGGCCAACATCTACGTCAAGGCGCTCAACAAGGTGAAGCAGAGATGAGCCTGACCACCGCCCATTCCGTCGTAGCACCCTCGTCGAACGCGAAGCTGATCGCCGGCACGATCATCATAGCCTATGCGCTGATCTCGATCGTGCCGCTGTTGTGGATCTTCGCCACCAGCTTCAAGACGCCGCCGGATTCGATCGCCTACCCGCCCAAGATCGTCTTCCAGCCGAGCATCGAGGGCTATTGCAACCTGTTCACCACGCGCACACGGCAGACGCCGGAATACATCAACTCGCTCGGACCGGCGACCGGTTTCTGCGACGAGACCGTGCGCAAGCGCAACATGGTGATCGCCGGGCCGTCGAACTTCCTGCCGCGCTTCGTCAACTCGCTGATCATCGCCTTCGGCTCGACCTTCTGCGCGGTGTTTTTGGGCACACTCTCGGCCTATGGCTTCTCACGCTTCAAGGTGCCGCTGGCCGACGACCTCCTGTTCTTCATCCTGTCGACGCGCTTCATGCCGCCGATCGCGGTGGCGATCCCGATCTACCTGATGTATCGCGAGCTCGGCCTCTCCGACACCGCGCTCGGCATGATCCTGCTCTACACGGCGGTCAACGTCTCGCTGGCAGTCTGGCTGCTCAAAGGCTTCATCGACGAGATCCCGCGCGAATATGAAGAGGCGGCGATGATCGACGGCTATACGCGGCTGCAGGCGTTCTGGCGCACCGTGCTGCCGCAGGCCACGACCGGCATCGCCGCGACCGCGATCTTCTGCCTGATCTTTGCCTGGAACGAATACGCGTTCGCCGCTCTGCTGACCTCCGGCACGGCGCAGACCGCGCCGCCCTTCATCCCGACCATCATCGGCGAGGGCGGCCAGGACTGGCCGGCGGTGGCGGCCGGCACAACCATCTTCCTGGTGCCGATCCTCGTCTTCACCATCCTGCTCCGCAAGCAACTCTTGCGCGGCATCACCTTCGGCGCGGTGCGCAAATGAGCACGATCCAGACTGCAAAACGCAAATCGCGCTGGCCCGTCTGGGCAAGGCGCGGGCTGATGGAGAACATCGCCACGGCGATCATCGCGATCGGCTTCCTGATGCTGTTCCAGTCCTTCGCGCTGTCGCTCTACACCTATTCCTTCATCACCATGCTCGCCGGCACGGTGATGTTCATCATCGTCTCGAAATTCCCGGAATAGAGATGGCCGAGATCCGTGTTCAGAACTTGAGGAAAGCCTTCGGCGCCTTCGTCGCTGTGCAGGATTCCAATTTCGTCGTCGAGGACGGCGAATTCTTCGTCATGCTCGGACCGTCCGGCTGCGGCAAGACGACGACGCTGCGCATGATCGCCGGTCTCGAATTGCCGACCGGCGGCAGGATCCTGCTTGGCGGAGAGGACGTGACCATGCGACGGGCGCGCGAGCGCGACATTGCCTTCGTCTTCCAGCTCTTCGCGCTCTACCGCATATGAACGTGCGCAAGAATATCGGCTTTCCACTGCTGGCGCAGGGCATGCCGGCAGCCGAGATCCGCAGCCGCGTCGAGGAAACCGCGAAGCTGCTGCGCATCGATCACCTGCTCGACAAATCCGTCTCCGGCCTTGCCGGCGGCGACCGCCAGCGCGTCGCGCTCGGCCGCGCCATCGTGCGGCGGCCGAAATGTTTTCTCATGGACGAGCCGCTGGGGACCCTCGACACCGAGTTCCGCGATCTGATGGTGCATGAGCTGCGCGAGCTGCATAACCGCATCCACGCCACGACCGTCTATGTCACGCACGATCAGATGGAAGCGATGTCGATGGCCGACAAGATAGCGGTGATGAACCACGGCGTCATCGAGCAGTTCGGCACGCCGCGCGAGATCTACGACCGGCCGGCGACCATGTTCGTCGCCGATTTCATCGGCTCGCCGCCGATGAATTTCCTGAAATTCGGCGGTGGGCTCGCCAAGGGCGCGAAGGAGATCGTCGTTCAGGGCGCCAAGGTGGCGGTGCCGGAAGTGCGCGAGGACATCGCGCCCGCCGACATGGCGCTCGGCATCCGGCCCGAGCACATCCGCTTCGACGACGGCTCGAAGCTGCGCGGCGCGATCTATGGCACCGAATATCTCGGCACCACGCAGATCGTCGCGGTAGAGACGGCCGACGGCATCATCAAGGCGCGGGTGCCGGCCGGCATCCATCTCAGCCCCGGCGAGCAAGTCGGGCTGACGCTGAGCAGCGCGCGGCTGTCGCTGTTCGAGAAGGGTTCCGGACGCGCGGTCAGGACCGCCATGCATGATCAGGCAGCGGAGGCGCGCCATGGCTGATGTCCGTATCCAGGGCGTGACCAAGAGTTTTGGCGACACCGTCGCGATCGACGATCTCGACCTTACGATCAAGGACGGCGAGTTCGTCGTGCTGCTTGGGCCGACCGGCGCCGGCAAGACGACGACGCTGAGGCTGATTGCCGGCCTGGAGCGGCCGGATAGCGGCACGATCCATATCGGCGGCCATGACGCCACGACCCTGTCGCCGGCCGAACGCGACACCGCTTTCGTCTTCCAGCAATATTCGCTCTATCCGCATCTGTCGGTGTTCGACAATCTCGCCTTCCCGCTGCGCTCGCCGGCGCGGCGCTTTCCGGAGGAGGCGGTGCGCCGCCGCGTCGAAGAGGTGGCGCGCATGGTGCGCATCGACCACAAGCTCGACAACCGCTCGACGAAGCTGTCGGGCGGCGAGATGCAGCGCGTCGCCATCGGCCGCGCGCTGGTGCGCAAGCCGGCGATCTACCTGATGGACGAGCCGCTGTCCTCGCTCGACGCCAAGCTGCGCGCCGATCTCAGGCTCGAGCTGAAGCGCATCCAGTCCGAGCTCGGCGCCACCATGCTCTATGTCACGCATGACCAGATCGAGGCGATGACAATGGCCGACCGCATCGGCATCCTCGCCGATGGCGTGCTGGTGCAGATTGGTACGCCGCGCGCGATCTATTCGGAGCCTGCAAACCTGCATGTCGCGGCCCGCCTCGGCCAGCCGGCGATCAACCTCCTGCCGGCCGGGCTCCTGCCCGACGGGGGCGCGCCGACCGGAACGAAAACGATCGGCGCCCGCACCGAGCATCTCGCGATCGAGAAGGCAACGAACGGCCATGCCGACGGCGTCGTCGACTGGGTCGAGCATCTCGGCGACCAGAATCACCTGCATGTGACGGTGGGGGCGAAGAAGCTGGTGACGCTGACCGATCCAGACACGTCTTTAGCCAAGGGGGACAAGGTGACGATCCGCTACATCGCGCCGCTCTATTTCGGCTCGGACGGGCAAAGACTGATGTAGCCGAGACATCCCAGATATATTGGCATACCGATTGACGGCCGCAGATACGGACTGGACGAAATCAATGAAGCACTTTTTCAACCGCAAGGACACGATCGTCACCGAGGCGCTCGACGGCTTCCTCGCCACGGCGGGATCGGGCGCGCTGGCCCGCCTCGACGGCTATCCCGAGATCAAGGTCGTGCTGCGCGCCGACTGGGACAAGACGAAAGTGGCCGTGGTTTCGGGCGGCGGCGCCGGGCATGAACCTTCGCATGCGGGCTTCGTCGGCGCCGGCATGCTGACGGCGGCCGTCTCCGGCGAGATCTTCGCCTCGCCGAGCGTCGAGGCGGTGCTGGCGGCGATCCGCGCCACGACCGGGCCCGCTGGCTGCCTGCTGATCGTGAAGAACTACACCGGCGACCGGCTGAATTTCGGACTGGCGGCGGAGAAGGCGCGTGCCGAAGGTCTCGCGGTCGAGATGGTGATCGTCGCCGACGATATCGCCCTTCCCGACATCGCGCAGCCGCGCGGCGTTGCCGGCACGCTGTTCGTGCACAAGATCGCCGGGCACCTGTCGGAATCCGGCCATGACTTGGCATCGGTTGCCGCGGCGGCGCGTGCGGCGGCCAAGGACATCGTTTCGCTCGGCATCTCGCTTTCCTCCTGCTCGATCCCCGGGCAGGCGCATGAGGAGCGTTTCGGCGCTGACGATGGCGAGCTCGGACTCGGCATCCATGGCGAACCCGGCGTCGAGCGTATCGCCCTGGAGGCCGCCAGCAAGCTGGTCGCCATCATGGCGGAGCGCCTCGCGGCGCGGCTCGATCCGCACAGCCGCTACGCCCTGTTGATCAACAATCTCGGCTCGGTGCCGCCGCTCGAAATGGCGCTGATCGCGAATGCCGTGCTGTCTTCATCGCTGGCAAAGGCGGTGGCGCTGACGATCGGGCCGGGGCACCTGATGACGGCGCTCAACATGAACGGCTTCTCGCTGTCGCTGATCAATCTGGATGCGGAACGCGAGAAAGCGCTGCTGGCGCCCGTCGGCCCGCATGCCTGGCTGCCGGCAAAGCCGGTTCGCGCACCGGTCGCCGTGGCGATGGCCAAGCCTGCCAGCGGCACAGCCACAAAGCCCGCCAGCCGCGATGCGGCCGCCGAGCGGCTGATCAGAGCCGTCTGCCAGAGGCTGATCGCGCTCGAAGAGCCGCTCAACGCGCTCGACGCCAAGGCTGGCGACGGCGACACCGGCTCGACCGTTGCGACCGGGGCTCGCAGCATTCTCGAGCGCATCGATGCGCTGCCGCTTGCCGACAGGGCCGCAACCGCTGCCGCGATCGGCGATACGCTCGGCACCTCGATGGGCGGTTCCAGCGGCGTGCTGTTGTCGATCTTCCTCACCGCGGCCTCGCAATCGCTCGGCGCCGGCGCCCCGCTCACCAAGGCCTTGCTCGCCGGGCTCGACCGGATGACCTTCTATGGCGGCGCCAAGGTCGGCGACCGGACCATGGTCGACGCGCTCGAGCCGGCGCTGAAAGCCCTTGACGCGAGCGGGCTGGAAGCGGCCGCCAAGGCGGCCCGGCAGGGCGCCGAGGCGACCGCCACGATGCAGAAGGCAAAAGCGGGCCGCTCCGCCTACATCGGCAGGCAACTCGACACAGCGGATCCGGGCGCCTTCGCGGTTGCCGAGGTTTTCGCAGCCGTGGCGGCGCTGTTCGCCCCGGCATGAAGGACGGACAATGGCCGCAGTCGAGTTCTCCAGACTGATCGCGGCGGCGGCCGATACGATCGCGGCGCATGCCGATGAATTGACCGCGCTCGACCAGGCGATCGGCGACGGCGACCACGGGCTGAACATGAAGCGCGGCTTCGAGGCGGTGCGCGCGGAGGCGGACGTCTTTTCAGCGAAGCCGCTGCCCGAAGCGCTGAAAGCGGTGGGCACCAAGCTGGTGATGACGGTGGGCGGCGCCTCCGGGCCGCTGTTTGGCACGTTGTTCATGGCGCTCGGCAAGGACCTGCCGGCGGCACCGGATAGAGACGGGCTGACGGCTGCGTTCGGCAGGGCGATCGAGGCGGTGGCCGCGCGCGGCAAATCGCAGCCGGGACAAAAAACCATGCTCGACGTGCTGCAGCCGGTGTATGAGGCGCTGGCGCAGGGCAAGACGGCCGGCGAGATCGCCGACGCAGCCGACAAGGCGGCGGAGGCCACCGTGCCGATGAAGGCCCTGCGCGGGCGCGCTTCCTTCCTGGGTGAACGCTCGATCGGGCATATGGACGCCGGAGCGCGCTCGACCGCGCTTCTGGTGCGCGCGGTCGCGGAAGCGATAGAGGGCAATTGATGAGCAATGTCGGGATCGTCATCGTGTCGCATTCGCCCCTCGTCGCCGAGGGCACGGCCGACATGGTGCGCCAGATGGTGGGCGACGAAGTGCCGCTTGCATGGTGTGGCGGAAACGGCCATGGCGGGCTCGGCACCAGCGTCGAGGCGATCATGGGCGCGATCGACAAGGCCTGGTCGGAAGCGGGCGTCGCCATCCTGGTGGATCTCGGCGGCGCCGAGACCAACTCGGAGATGGCGGTCGAGATGATCGGCGAGCCGCGCTCGCATAAGATCGTGGTCTGCAACGCGCCGATCGTCGAAGGCGCGGTGATGGCCGCGACCGAATCCTCCGGCGGCGCCTCGCTCAAGGAAGTGGTGGCGACGGCGCATGAATTGTCGCCGTCGTGAACGAACAGGAACTGACTGAATGTCCGCATCCGCCGAAGCAACGGTCCTGATCACCCACGCGGCGGGCCTGCATGCGCGCCCTTCGGTGAAGTTCACGAAGCTCGCCAAGACGTTCGCGGCCGAGGTGGAGGTGGCGGTGGCCGCCAACGGCCCCTGGTTCGACGCCAAGAGCATCGTCAAGGTGATGGCGGCGAAGGCGCCGAAAGGGACCATGCTGCATATCCGGGCCAAGGGCGACGGCGCGACCCAGGCGGTGAAAGCGCTGGTTGATCTGGTGCAGCGTGACTTCGACGAGGACGCGGATCATGCCCGGTCCGCTTGAAACGGATCCGCATGTCCGTGGGAAACCGGGTCATGCGGATTGAGGGTATCCCCGCCTCTCCCGGTTATGCCGAAGGTCCGCTGTTCGATCTCGACCAGCCTCCGGTCAGCTACAAGGCCAAGGCGAGCGCCGGGGAAGAACAAGCCGCACTGGTGAGCGCAATCGGCAAGGCTGTCGGCCGGCTGGCGGTTCTGGCCGAAACCGCCGATGGGGAGGCCGCCGGCATCCTCGAATTCCACATCGCCATGCTGGAGGACGATGCCTTGAGCGGTCCGGCCTTGGCGGCGATCGGCTCCGGGCAGCCGGCGGACGCCGCCTGGCGCGCGGCGCTCGACCGTGAGATCGCCGGCTATGAAGCGTCGGACCAGGATTATTTCCGCGCCCGCGCCGCCGATCTGGGCGACATCCGCGACCAGGTCCTGCGGGCGCTGAGCGAGGATGGCGAGGCCGCGGCGCCTCCGGGCGCGATCCTCCATGGCGAGGACATCGCGCCGACGCGCTTCCTCGAAACCGATTGGAGCAAAGGCGGCGGCATCGCGCTCAAGCGCGGCAGCACGGCCAGCCATGTCGCCATGCTGGCGCGCTCGCGCGGCGTGCCAATGGTCGTCGGTCTCGGCGCCTTGGCCGCACCGCCCGCGGGCGACGCGCTGCTCGATGCCGAACACGGCGCGATCATTTTCTCACCATTGCCGGCCGAGGTCGAAACCTTCCGCCAATCGGCCTCCTCCTTCGCCGACCGCCAGGGCGCGGCGCGGACATTCCTGACGGCGCCGGCGGTGACCAAAGCCGGCACCGCGGTGCGCGTGCAGGTCAACGTCGCCTACCCTTCCGATGTCGAAGGCATCGATATCGAGACCTGCGACGGCGTCGGCCTGATGCGAACGGAATTCCTGTTCGGCAAGACACTGCCGGACGAGGAGACGCAATACCACGCCTACCGCAAGGTGCTGGAATGGGCCGGCGGCAAGCCGGTGACCATCCGCACCGTCGATGCCGGTGGCGACAAGCCGGTGCCGGGTTTCACCGTCGAGGAGACCAATCCGTTTCTCGGCCTGCGCGGCATCAGGCTGTCACTCAAGCGGCTCGATATCTTCCGCGTGCAGATCCGGGCATTGCTGCGCGCCGCCATCCACGGCAATCTGAGGGTGATGTTCCCGATGATCGCCACGCCTGACGAATACAGCCAAGCTGCCGCGCTGTTCGCGCAGGAACAGGCCGCGCTTGTCGCGCAGGGCGTAGCGCACAAGCTGCCGCCGCTCGGCATCATGGTCGAGGTGCCGTCCGTGGCGCTGGCGCCGGAGGATTTCGCCGACATTGCCTTCTTCTCGATCGGCTCCAACGACCTGACGCAATATGTGATGGCGGCCGCGCGGGACAACGCGGCGGTCGCGCATCTCAATTCCGTTCGCCACCCGGCGGTGCTGCGGCTGATCGCGGCGGTTGCCGCGTTCGGACTGGAGAAGGGAATTCCAGTCAGCCTCTGCGGCGATGCCGGTGGCGACCCTGCAACCATCCCGGCGCTGCTCGAGGCCGGTTTGCGCGACCTCTCGGTCGCCCCTGCTCAACTGGCGATGGCCAAGGCGGCCATCGCGGGCGTTGCGGTGTAGGCGCATGGCCAGGATGGAAAGAATACCGGAAGCAGGCTCGGAAGAGGCAATCCGCGCCTACAAGACGATCCTGTCGCAGGTCATCGACCAGCGCCCGTCCGGCATGCGCCAGCGACTGGCCGACGCGCTCGGCAAGCACCGCAGCTTCGTCACGCAGATATCGAGCCCCGCCTATTCGATCCCGATCCCGTCAAAGCATCTGCCTTCCATCTTTTCCGTCTGCCATTTCAGCCAGGCCGAGCGCGACCAGTTCATGGCCGCCTATCACCAGGCGCATCCCGGCAAGGCGCCCGCGGCGTCCGGGCCGCGCAAGACACGCCACGTCTCGCTGATCGTGCCGGATTTCGGCGATGACAAGCAGAACGCGGCGCTCGACCGGGCGATCAACGACTTCATCCAGAAAATAACCAGCATCGCCGGCAAGGGCAGCGGCTGACCTTTGTTGCCGGGCTGTTTGGGAGGACGCCATGAAGAAATTCATCAACTCGGTGGAGACGGTGCTGACCGAAAGCCTCGATGGCTTCGCGGCGGCTCACGCCGATATCCTCGTGCTTGGCGACGACCACAAATTCATCCGCCGCAAGAAGCTGAAGCCGGGCAAGGTGGCGCTGATCTCGGGCGGCGGCTCGGGCCATGAGCCGCTGCATGGCGGGCTGGTCGGTCACGGCATGCTCGACGCCGCCTGTCCCGGCCAGGTCTTCACCTCGCCGACACCGGATCAGATGCTCGCGGCCGTGCAGGCCGTCGACACCGGCGCCGGCTGCCTGTTCATCGTCAAGAATTACGAAGGCGATGTGATGAATTTCGACATGGCGGCCGAGATGGCGGACGGCGTGCTGCAGGTCGTGACCAATGACGACGTCGCGGTCGAGAACTCGTCCTACACGACCGGACGGCGCGGTGTCGCCGGCACGCTGGTGGTGGAAAAGATCGTCGGCGCCGCCGCCGAGCAAGGCATGGCGCTGCCCGCGCTCAAAGCGCTGGGCGACCACGTCAACGCCGCGACGCGCTCGATGGGCGTGGCGTTGACCAGCGGTACGGTGCCCGCCGCCGGCAAGCCCACCTTCGAGATCGACGACGGCGAGATGGAGTTCGGCGTCGGCATTCATGGCGAGCCCGGCCGGCGGCGCGACGCGCTGAAGAGCGCCGACGCCATCGCCGAGGAGGTCTGCGCCGCGATTGCCGGCGACTTGGGTGAACGCGCCAAAGGGCCGGCGCTGCTGTTCGTCAACGGCTTCGGCGGCACGCCGTCGATGGAGCTCTACCTGATGTACAACAGCGCCCGCAGGATATTCGAGAAACAGGGCGTGACGGTGATCCGCTCGCTCGTCGGTTCGTATGTGACCTCGCTCGACATGGCAGGATGCTCGATCACGCTGACCATGCTCGACGATGACATGACCGCGCTGTGGGATGCTCCGGTGCACACGGCGGCGCTGCGCTGGGGGATGTAGCGCAATTCCAGGAAAAGTGTGAAGCGGTTTTCCGTCCGGAATTGCGCCAAAACAACGAGATAGAGCGGTTCTGCGTTTCCCTGAAACGGTGAACCGCTCTAGGCGTCTCTGGCTTCACCGGTACTTTTCTGGCAAGCATGCGCGGAACCTTGCCACTGTTGCCTCAACGATGCTGCCCGAGCTTTCGCCTGCCCAGGAAAAACTGCTGATCAACCTTGCCGACCCCGAGGCGCCCTCCGATTGGGGCAAGGACGTTTCCGCAGGTGACCTGTTGGCGCTGCTCGCCAATGCGGAGTTCCACGGCGTGCTGCCGATCGTGCTGCGCAAGTTCAGGGAACGCGGCGACGCCAATCTGCCGAAAGACGCGGGTCTGCGGCAAAAGCTTGCCGAGTTGCGCGACCAGATGACGATGGCGACCGGGCAGTCGATGCTGCTGCAATATCACGGCGATCGCATTATGAAGGCGCTGGCGGCGAAAGGCGTTCCGGCCCGGATCGTCAAGGGGCCGGTATTCGCGCGCAGGCTCTATAGCCAACTTGCCGACCGGCCGTTCACCGATATCGACATTCTCGTCGACCCGACCGGCATCGAGGAAGCCAACAGGACGATCGCCGAATGCGGCTTTGAGCTCGGCAGCGGCGAGACCCTCTCGCACGAGCTGCAGGAATTCAAATGGCTGGAGAAAGAGAATTCCAGCCTGCTGATCGAGCTGCACGGCAATCTGGTGCACGACACCGGCATGCGCCGGCGCCTGTCGCTCGGCGTCCCCGAGCTGCAGGCGATCGACGGCGGCGAAACCGATACGCCCGCCGCGCTTCTGACCATCGCCATCGTCCATGCCGCCGGCGGCCACAAATTCCACCGGCTGCAGCTATGTGTCGACGTGCTGCAAGGCGTGCGGGCGCTGAGATCGCCGGAAGATGAAGCGCGCCTGCTGGAGGCGGCCCGCATGACCTGCATAGAGCTTGAGCTGGCGACGGTCCTCAACGTCACCGGACGTCTGTTCGGCGCGCCGCGCGCGATCGAGCTTGCGAACCGCATCAAGCCGAACCTCTCGATAAGGCTGGCGAAATGGCTGATCACCGGCAACATGCTGCTGCGCGTCAACTCGCGCGAAAAGCTGCGCTCGCGCCTCAGCCGCGACGCTTTCCGCTGGGTGCAGAGGCTGGCGCGGGCACGGCCCTATCCGGCTTGACCCAGAGCGGCGCGGATCAGCTGCGCCGCTTCGACCGGCCTCGCGCCCACTTCCAGCGTGAAGGTCGGCACCGTCTTGACCAATATTGCGATCGTCGCCATTCGCCTTTTCTGCAGCGGCAAAAGGCCGGTCATGCCGGTCCTCACATTGTCGGCGGCCAAAGCCACCATGGCATCGGTCCTGGCCATGGGCACCAGCCTTGTCTTGCCATCGGCCGAGCGGGCAAGATGAAGAAGAGCCGCGACCGGCCTGGCGCGAACATCCTCGACACGGATGATCTCGCCAAGGCGATCGAGCGACACGGCCTGCTCGCCCTCAGCATCCCATGTCTCGCCAAGGTAGGGCGACACGAAAGGCAGCATCGCCGCGGTGTTGCGATGGATCTTCACTTTACGCGGCATGCCCCAGGCCGTGACGCCGTCCTGTGTCGCCCTGAGGATCATGACGTCGTCGGAACAGAGGCCGAAGCCCTGCGAGGCGAGCGCCAGCGACGTCGTCGACTTGCCGGTGCCGCTCGGCGCATGGATCAGCACAAGCGCTTCGCTGCCCGGCAGCGTCAGGCCGGCCGTGTGCAGCATGTGCTGCCCTCCGGCATCGAGCGCGGCATCCAGCACCATCATCAGCAGCGTCCATTTGATCTTGCTGTCCGGATGGACGCGGATTTCGGCGCAGCTTTCCTTGTCGAGGATCGACAGCGTCTGCTGACCTGGAAAGACGAGGTGGAAGACGTCTCCGGCGTCGATCATCCGGCAATGGCCGTCGAAGGGCACTTCGCCATCGAAAGCCAATTTCCCTTCAGGGTTTTCCTGCAGATCAAGCGTTTCGATGATATCGACACGAAAGCCGGGCCGGGCAGCCTCGCTCACACGCAGCGCGCCGAGCATCAGGTCGAAGCTCGGCCAGAGGTCGGCGCGGGCGGCAGTGACGCTTATGACCTGCCCTTTGAGATCGTAGAAGAAAGTCGTTGTCCGGTCGCTCAAGCAGCGGACGCCTTCACGCTGGGCGGATGGCGGTAGATTTCCACCATGCCTGGCTGACTGTCGCTGACCACCGGCTTGCCGTCGAGGCAGACCCAGCAATGCGCCGACAGGCGGGGCTCGTGCATCGATTTGGCATCGACGCCGAAACGCAGCTCCGGGTCGAGACCGGCCATGCGCAGAAAACGGAAGCCGAGCAGACCCTCGCGAAGACATCTGCGGTCGCGCATGAACCAGGGCCGCCGCACCGTTCGGTTAACGCGCTGGACGATATAGGTCCAGGGCAAGTCACGATAGGGCGCGGGCGAGCGCAGCGGCGCCAGTTTCAACACGCTTTCAAAATCGCGCCGGCCGACCAGCACCGGCAGCAGCCTGGCGCTGAGCCACAAATGGGCGCGGAACAGGGCGCGCAGGACCGGCCCGTCGGTCATCACACGCCCGGGTCGGCGAGGATGCCTTCAGCCACCAACTCGGCGGCCAATTCGGCCATATCCTCGTCGAGCGTTGCCTTGTCGACCTCGAATTCGTCCGACAACAGGTCAATGATCTGGTCGAGGCTGCGCGCGCCATCAACCTTGTCGAGAAAGGCCTCGGTCGTGTCGTTGCAGGTGTAGAGCTGACCGCTGCGCGCCAACAGCACGACGGCGCCATCGCCGACATGCTGCACCGACGCATCGTCGGCCATCCGAAGCACCGTTTTGGAACCAATCTCGGCCATGCGCCCGCTCCCCTTCGCCCGGGAGCAAATAGCGCGGGACCGCGAGGCTGTCCATCGCCATGGACGGCGGAGGGAACGACAGGCCGTGCCGCGCGGCCCGCCGTGGGGCGAATATTAGCGAGGTCTTGCCTTCCTGCCCTAGCGTAAGCTATGAGTCCGCCGGGCTTTGGGGGAATGATCTGTATGCGTTACAACTGGGAACGGGCTCCGACGGCGTTCGAACGCCATCGGAAGGCGCTTGCGGCGGCGATCCTGATCGCCGGCGGCGTCGGGCTGATGCTGGCGGCGCTGCCGCTCTAAGCCGGCTTACATCACGGACAGCAAGAGCGGCGACGCCATGGCGGCGCCGGACAGGTGAGCTTGACTGGCGATATCGACGAAAGTCAGGAAGACATGGCCTATGAAAGCGACTTAGGCTATTCCCAGACGGCAAAAAAATGTCCTGGGAGGGAATGTCGATGGCCTCACGCTATCACGAAGTCTATGAGGGCTGGAAGCGCGACCCCGTAGGGTTCTGGGCCGAAGCGGCGAAGGCGATCGACTGGGACAAGCCGGCCGAGAAGGTCTTCGATCCGGCGCAAGGCGTCTATGGCCGCTGGTTCGTCGGCGCTTCCTGCAACACCTGCTACAACGCCATCGACCGCCATGTCGCCGGCGGACGCGCCGACCAGCTGGCGCTGATCCATGACAGCGCGATCACCGGAACGATCCGGAAATTCACCTATGCCGAACTGAAGCGCGAGGTGGTGGCGCTGGCCTCGGTGATGCGGCATCGCGGCGTCGGCAAGGGCGACCGCGTCATCATCTACATGCCGATGGTGGCGGAAGCGGCGATCGCGATGCTGGCCTGCGCGAGGCTAGGCGCAGTGCATTCGGTGGTGTTCGGAGGCTTCGCCTCGCATGAGCTCGCCACCCGTATCGACGACGCCAAGCCGAAGCTGATCGTCAGCGCTTCCTGCGGCTTGGAGCCCGGTCGCATCGTCGCCTACAAGCCGCTGCTCGACAAGGCGATCGAGATGTCGAAGCACAAGCCCGACGCCTGCCTCATCCTGCAGCGCGAGCAACTGCGCTGCGAGATGAAGGACAATTACGACATCGACTATGCCGATGCGGTCGCCCGCGAGCGCGCCGCCGGCGCCAATGTCGACTGCGTGCCGGTGCTGGCCACCGACCCGCTCTACATCATCTACACCTCCGGCACGACCGGCCAGCCGAAGGGCATCGTGCGCGACAATGGCGGCCATATGGTCGCGCTGAAATGGACCATGGACAACGAGTTCGGCGTCAAGCCGGGCGAAGTGTTCTGGGCAGCTTCCGACGTCGGCTGGGTGGTCGGCCATTCGTACATGGTCTACGGACCGCTTCTGCATGGCTGCACCAGCGTGCTGTTCGAGGGCAAGCCGATCGGCACGCCGGACGCCGGCACCTATTGGCGGGTGATCTCCGAGCATGGCGTCGTGGCGCTGTTCACCGCGCCGACCGCGTTCCGCGCCATCAAGGGGCAGGACCCCAAGGGCGAGTTCGTGCCGAAATACGATTTGTCGAAGTTCCGCACGCTGTTCCTTGCCGGCGAGCGGGCCGACCCCGAGACGATCAAATGGGCCGAGCAGAAGCTCGATCGGCCGGTGATCGACCATTGGTGGCAGACCGAGACCGGCTCGCCGATGACGATCAACCCGGCCGGTCTCGGGCTGCTGCCGGTGAAATACGGATCGCCCGGCGTGCCGATGCCGGGCTATGACATCCGCATCCTTGACGATGCCGGCCACGAAGTGCCGCGCGGCACGCTCGGCAATGTCGTGGTCAAGCTGCCGCTGCCCGCCGGCTGCCTGCCGACGCTGTGGAATGCCGACGCCCGCTTCCGCCAGGCCTACCTGGAAGAATTCCCCGGCTACTACAAGACGGCCGATGCCGGCATGATGGACGAGGACGGCTATCTTTACGTGATGGCCCGCACCGACGACATCATCAATGTCGCCGGCCACCGTCTCTCGACCGGCGCCATGGAAGAAGTGCTGGCCGCCCACCCCGACGTCGCCGAATGCGCCGTCATCGGCATTGCCGATGCCATGAAGGGTCAGGTGCCGCTGGGCTTCGTCGTGCTCAATGCCGGCGTGGCCCGCGACAGCGGCGCGATCGAGAGCGAGGTGGTGAGCCTAGTGCGCGAGCGGATCGGCCCGGTTGCCGCCTTCAAGACCGTGGTGACGATTAAGCGGCTGCCCAAGACCCGTTCCGGCAAGATCCTGCGCGGCACGATGCAGAAGATCGCCGACAAGGAGGAATGGGCGATGCCGGCGACCATCGACGACCCCGCGATCCTCGACGAGATCGCGGCGGCGCTGAAGGGCCGCGGCATCGGACTGTAGCAGCCCGGCAGACGGCCGCGTTAATAATGTATTAGCCAGTTTCCCCCGCGCTGCAATCGCTTGTTGTGCGATGCAGCATCAGACTTTAAGTTTGCCTGGGGGCCATACCGAAGGCACGGCATGGCTCAACAAGAGACGACATTCGGCGGCGTCGACATACCGCGATGCCTTGCTACCGTCGCCGTCAACCGGCCGGTAGCGGCCGGCGGCGAGCCGCGCATCCTGCCGCCGCTCGGTCCCACCCTGTTCCGTCATCTGTTGAAGTCCGCCGAGAGGGGTCTACCGTTTCGTGGGAGCGGGGAACCGCTCGTCTGGCTGCCTGGACCGCCGGTGTGGAATTGTTTGCATTCGGCATGATATCGAGGCGCAAATCAGTGCAAGTATCCGAGCCTCAATCCGTGAGCCTGTTCCAACGATCGAAACGCCCTCGACCCGCGCCGCGCGAGCGCCTTGTGATGGATATGCGCGACACGATCGTCTATGCGATCGGCGACGTGCATGGCTGTCATGACGAACTGCGCGCGCTGGAACAGAAAATCGAGCTCGACGCGCAGCAGTTCCGCGGCCGCAAGATCATCATCATGCTGGGCGACTATATCGATCGCGGGCCGCATTCGCGGCGCGTGGTCGACCATCTGATGGCGCCGCCGCCGAGGGGTTTTCAGCGCGTCTGCCTCGTGGGAAACCATGAAGTCGCGCTGCTCTTTTATCTGGACGGACATCTCTCGCGTGAAACCTGGCTCGGCTATGGCGGCCGCGAGACCCTGTTCTCCTACGGCGTCGACCCCGACCGGCTGATAAGCCTCTACGGTTCGAGCACCCAGGCGGACGCACGCATACGCGAGGCCATTCCCGCCAGCCATGTCGACTTCCTGCGCACGCTGCCGGCGATGGTCTGCTCCGACCAATTCGTCTTCGTTCATGCCGGCATCCGGCCTGGCATCGCGCTGGAGGCACAGGACGAGGGCGACCTCCTCAACATCCGCGAGGAGTTCTTCGAGGCGGCGCACCGGCTCGACCGCTGGGTGGTGCACGGGCACACGATCGTCGACGTCCCAAAGCTCGACGGGCGCCGGCTCGACATCGACACCGGCGCCTTCCAGACCGGGCGGCTGACCGCGCTCAGGATCGTCGGCAAATACGGCCGGCTGCTGTCGTCACGGGATTAGGCAATTCGCCGTTTCGGGCTGAACCGCCCTGATCCTGTTCCACGTCAGGCAGCCTGCTTGGCGCGCGCTTCCGACTTCTCCAGATAGTAGCTCGAGTAGCGGTCGAAGAACCTTTCCGAGCCGCCGAGCGCGCCGTATTTGGCCAGCTTCTTCAAATCGACCTTGTTGAGCACCGCCCCAATCACCTTGTTGGCGATATAGGGCTCCGATTCCAGCATCGAGCGCACCATGTTGCGCGGCGTGCGGCCCCATTCGGTGACCAGCACGAAGCCGTCGACCAGCGGCGCGAAAGCCTTGGCGTCGACGACGGGGCCGAGCGGCGGCAGGTCGACGATGATGTACTCGAACGTCTCCTTGGCGTTCTCGATGAAGCGCCGCATACCGGCGGAGCCCAGCAGCTCGCTGGTGTGCGAGAACTGGCCACGGAGCACGGCTGGAATGATCGCAAGCTTGGTCTGGCGGTCGACCTTGCCGACCGACTGCCAGGTCTGGCCATTGACCACCGCCTCCATCAGGCCCTGCTCGGCCTCCATGCCAAGGCTGCGGCTCAAGCCAGGATTGCGCAGGTCGCCGTCGACGAGCAAGGTCTTGGCGCCATTTGCGGCAAGCAGGCCGGCGAGGTTCGCGGCCACCGTCGATTTGCCCTCGCCCGGCAGCACCGAAATGACGCCGATGACCCGGCTGCCGCGGTCCTCCATCACGACGTCGAAGGCGATCTTGGCGTTGCGCAGCGTCTCGGCGAACATCGAAGCCGGAGCATCGATGCTGACGCGCATGCGCGCGCGCCTCTCGGCCGAGGAGAGGCTGGCCACCTTGCCGTCGGCCGGCAGGTCGTCGGCCTTGGAATCCTTGGCCCTGCCGCCGCCGATCGTCGGCAGATAGCCGAGGAATTTCAGGCCGGCGCGATCACGAATATCCTCGCCCGTCCTGAAGAAGCGCTCGTTGAACTCGTTGAGGCCGCCGAAACCGGCGCCGAGCATCAGGCCGAGCACCAGAGACAGCGCCAGCACACGCATGGTGCGAGGGCCCGAGGCCGCCAGCGGCATCGTCGCGTCGGAAATGATGCGGACCTTGCCGACCGGGAAGGACTGCTGCTGCGAAGCTTCCTCATAGCGGCTAAGGAAGGTCTGGTAGAGCGTGGTCAGCGCCTGCGCCTGCTGGTCGAGTTCCTTCAGCTTCACCTGCGACTGATTGTCGATCGAGCTCTTGCCGGCGGCTGTGGAAATCTTGTCGCGAAGCGCGGTCTCGCGCGCCTGCGCCACTTCGAAGTCGTTGCGGTAGCTTTCGGTGATCTGCTTCAGCTGCCCGAAGATCTGCGCCGAGACATCGGCCTTTTCCTTGGCCAGCGCGACCGCCTGCGGGTGATCCTTGCCGAAATTGGTCTCAACGTCCTGCAGGCGCTTGGCAATGGCCAGATAGCGGGTCTTGAGCCCGATGATGACCGAGCTGCTCGGCTGGTCAGCCGCTACGGCCGAATCGTTGAAGGCGCTTTCCGAGCCGCTGTCGACGATCGCCTTGTACTGCTGGTAGCGGGCGCTGGTGCGAGCCGTATCGGCCTGCGCGACGATGAGCTGGGCGTTAAGGTCGGCGAGTTGCTTGTCGCTCAGCAACTGGCCGTCGCTGTTGGCGGAAAGGCCGTGCTCGGCCCTGAACTTCTCGACCGCCAGCGAAGCGGCCTGCGAGCTTTCGCGCAACTCGGTCAGCCGGCCCTGCAGCCACACGGCCGCGCGCTCGGTGGCGTCGAAGCTGGCGTTGAGCTGGTCGGCGAGATAGGCGTCCGCATAGGCCTTGGTGATGGCCGTGGCGAGTGCAGGATTTGTCGCCTGGTAGCTGATGCTGATGACATTGGAGCGGCTGACGCGATCGGCCGATAATCCTGTCTGCAGCATAAGAACCGCGTAGTCGTGAGTCGCGGTCTTGATCATGGCTTCGCGCGTGGCGGCATCGACATTCTGGATGCCAGGGAGTTGATCGGTGGCATTGCCGCGGAAATAGGCGACGATGCCGCGCAGGAACCCAATGCCCTTGGCCAGAGCCGATTGAGGCGGGCTCATGAAGTCGTGGTTCTGGTCGAGCTTCAACTTGTCGACCACCTCAGACGCCAGCCGCGCCGAATTGAGGATCTCGATCTGGCTGAGGATCGTCGCGTCGGTCTGCCGCGTGGCGCTGGCGGCCGAGATGTCGTCCATGACCTTGTTCATGCCCTCGTCGATCAGGACGCTCGCCACGGACGTATACTGCTTGGGCGTGGTCTGCAGATAGACCACGCCCAGGAACAGGCCGATGGCGGCGCAGATCGCCACCACCTTGGCCTGACGGGCGGCCATGCCAAGCAGACGCTCGACATCGATGAAGTCTTCACCCTTTTCCTGATCGGCACTGGGCAAGGGCGTCCTCTTGTCGAGAGGGAAGTTGGCATAATTCATGTTCGGTCCAATTCCAGGTTGCAGGCGCTATCGGCCTTGGTAGATCCGCGTCGTGACCAGAAAAGACCGCGCAACGTTGCTGCCAGGATGCGCCGGGCCTGAAGGCCCGGGCGCCCGAGTGGCTGTCGCGCCATCGCGAAACCGCATATGCACCCGAAAGATGGGCATTATGCGGCTACTTCCCGGCGCTCATGCGACCGGACGAATTGCTGCAGCATTTCGAAGACAGGGCCTTTCATGTCGTCGCGAGCCAGGGCGAAGGCGATGGTGGCTTCGATGAAGCCTTCCTTGGAGCCGCAGTCGAACATGCGGCCATCGAAAGGCTGCGCATAGAAGGGCTGGCTCTGGGCGAGGCGCACCATGGCGTCGGTGAGCTGGATCTCGTTGCCGGCGCCGCGCTGCTGATTGCCGAGCAGCGCGAAGATTTCCGGCTGCAGCACGTAGCGGCCATTGATGTAGAAATTCGACGGCGCCTTGGCGGGCGCGGGCTTTTCGACCATCTCAGTGACCTGGAAGCCGGAGCCGACCTCGTCGCCGCGGCCGACAATGCCGTATTTGCTGGTTTCGGCGGGATCGCAGCGCTCGACGGCGATGACGTTGCCGCCGGTCCGCTGATAGAGATCGACGGTCTCGGCGAGGCAGCCGCGCGCGCCGAAGGACACCATGTCGGGAAGCAGCAGCGCGAAGGGCTCGTTGCCGATCACGTCGCGAGCGCACCAGACGGCGTGACCGAGGCCCTGCGGCGACTGCTGGCGGATGAAGGAGGTGGCGCCGGCCACCGGCAGCAGGCTCTCCAGCGATGCGAGCTGCGCCTTCTTGCCGGTCTGTTCCAGCGTGCCGATCAGTTCAGGATGCAGGTCGAAATAGTCCTCGATAACCGCCTTGTTGCGGCCGGTGACGAAGACGATGTGCTCGATGCCGGCCTCGAACGCCTCGTCGACGGCATATTGCACGACGGGCTTGTCGACGACGGGAAGCATTTCCTTCGGCATGGACTTGGTTGCCGGCAGGAACCGCGTTCCGAGCCCCGCCACCGGGATGACTGCCTTCCTGACTTTCTGCATCTGGTCTTCCTTCTGAGAGAAAAAGATTTCTACCTATCGCCGGCTATCAAATCGCCCGCATGCTTCATCTCCCCGCCCCCACGGCGAACCTGCGCCGCAACCCTTCTGAGCCGGACCGCGATCGGCATCGACAAATGCCCGATCGCGGCCGGATCCCTGAGCGCCGCCCCGATTGCCTTGAGCGGCGCGCGCGCCTTGATGTGCTGGACCAGGGACAGGAACGACGCCGCCTTGCGCAGGCTGCGGCCGCGCCGGGCGAAGGCCGCCTTCGCGGTGCTGTCCATGGGATATGCCGCAGCGAAGGCGGCGTCGGCGCGCGTCATTGCCTCGACGTGGTGCAATTCGAGCACCCGTGAGATCGAGCCGGTGCGGATATGGTAGACATAACCGACGGTCGGCTCGACAGCGCAACGGCCACCGCTGGCCAGCGCGCTTGCAAGCAGAATGTAGTCCTCGCCGATGCGCAGCTTCTCGTCGTAGCGCAGCTTGTTGTCGTCGAGGAAGCGGCGCTGGAAGACCGGCTTGAGATAGCCGAGATTGAAGCGCGATTCGAAAACCAGATTGCCCTCGATATAATCGGCCAGCGAGATCTCGCTTAAGCCCTCGAGATAGCCTGCCGGGAACATGGTGTCGTCGGGCGTGCCGTCCTCGCGCACGACCTGGACATTGTCGACGGCGATTTGGGCGCCGGCCGCTTCCGCCCGCGCGATCATCGCCGCCATGCGGCCAGGAAGAACGGCGTCATCGGAATCCAGCACCGCCACCCAGCGGCCGCGCGCGAAATCGAGGCCGGCATTCCTGGCACCGCCTGGTCCGCGATTCTGCGGCAACGCCACCACCTTGACGATGTCTTCAGGATAGGCGCGCGCCACATCCAGCGTGCCGTCGCGCGACTGGTCGTCGACGACGATGACCTCGACGGTCACGCCCAGTTGCGCGATCGCGCCGGCGATGGCGCGGTCGAGAGTGGCCTCCGCATTGTAGGCGGCGATGACGAAGCTGACGTCAGGCTGCACGCTTGTTCCCTTGTTCTGGCGAAGTGAGGCCGTACTGGCGGATTTCACGGACGCCGACCAAACCGGAGACGACACCAACGTGCATAATGCCGCGCAGCACGCTGCGGTTCCGTCGCACCGGGCTGATCGCGGTCAAAACAGCCATGCCGAAGCAGTAAGCGGCCTTGGCCGAAGCCAGCCCGACCTGGCCGGCGCGGCGGATGCCGCCGGCGCCGTGGCCGATCAAATGGCCATGCGTCTGGCCGAAGCGGAAGCGGCGACGGCGCAGCCAATCGAACGCGGCCCTGGCGCGCGGCACGACCTCGTCGACGAAGGCTTGCGGCGCAAAGGCGATGCGGCCGCCGGCCTTGACCATGGCATCGAAGAACTCGGTATCCTCGCCGCCGGTCTGGCCGCGCGACAGGCTGAAGCGCCGGCCGCGCAGGCTCGCGTCGGTCGTTCTGAGCAGGACGTTGCAGGTGTAACCGGTGCGGATCTCGCCGCGAACCCAGACCGGCAAGGTCGAGTGAAAGTCGCCCTTTTGCATCCAGTCCGGCGCGTCCTGGCGATAATGCGCCCGCACCGGCCCAAGCACCGCCGCGGCGCCGGTGGCGTCGGCCGTCGCCATCAACTCGACCAGCCAGCCGGGCGACGCCGTCTCGTCATCGTCGATGAAGGCGACGAAGTCCGACACGCTGGCGTCGAGACAGGCGTTGCGGGCAATCGAGATATTGCGCGCCGGCGCGTGGCGATAGCGGATCGGCAGCTTCAATTCCTCGGCCAGCGCCTTCACCAGCTTTTGGGCGCCTGGTTCATCGTCATTATCGGCAACGACGATGCCGATCTCCAAACCTTCAGGCTTCTCCAGGGCGGCGACGGAGCGCAGCGTGTCGGCCAGCTCAGGCCGGCGGAAGGTGCAGATGCAGATGTCGATCGAGCGGCCGGCCATCACGCCACCTCGCGCTGCGAGCGCGGCGTCAAAAGCTGCTGCCAGAAGCCGACGGACCAACCGAAATGCATGACCATGGCCGAGACGCCGGCCAGCGCGATGCTGGCGTTGCGCTGGCGCACCGCCGTCGCCAAGCCGTAGCCGAGGCACACCGCCGCCCACAAAAGGAACGGCACCGCCGCCAGCCAGTGGACGAAGGAGAACAGGGCCAACAGCACCACGGGCGCCACCAGCAGCGGGACCATCTGCCGGACCTTCGGCACCATGCGGTGCTTGAGCACATTCCTGGCGCGGCCGCGGCCATAGCCAAGATACTGGAAATAGAGGCTCTTCAGCGACGAGCGCGGATAGTAGATCATGTGCGTCCTGCCGCTCATCCAGATGCGGTAACCGGCCTGGCGCAGACGGTAGTCGAGCTCGGCGTCCTCGTTGTGGCTGAAGCTCTCGTCATAGCCGCCGGCATGGCTGAAAGCGGCGATGCGCATCAGCGCGTGGTGTCCGTGGTCGACCCATTCGCCCTCGGACACGTGCCGGTGCTTCGAGCCGCCGGTGCCAAGCTTGGAATTCTGCGCCGCCGCGACGGCCTTCTGCACGGCCCCGGTGCCGGCGGTCAGCATCGAAACGACGACCGAATCGGCGCCGGTGGCAATGGCTTCCTCGACCAGCCGGTCGCAGTAATCGTCCGGATAACCGCCATGCGCGTCGATGCGGATGAGATAGTCGGCGCCTTCGCCGAGGGTCGCCACCGCCAGATTGATGGCAGCGCTTTGCAGGCGCTTCGGATTGGCGAGCAGGATGACCCGAGGATCCTTCGCCACGATCTTTTCGACGATGGCCTGCGTGCCGTCGCTGCTGCCGCCGTCCGCGACGACGATGCGCCCGCCGAGCCGTGCCGCCGCGGGCCGCAACCGATCGAGCAGGCCGCCGATATGGGCCGCCTCGTTGAGGCAGGGAATGACAATCAGGATCGATGGATTTGCCTGCGTCATCGGTCTTTGCGCGTCCTTTGCCATCATGCCGCCGCCGCAAAAGCCGAAGGCATGGCGGTGAGGCCGCGCAGCTTTTCGACGAAGGCCGCGCAGTCGCTGCGGTCGTAGCTCCAGGTCCGAGGATTGCGCGCCAACACCCGCGACTTCAGGGCGCGGTATCTGTCCTGATCCATTCGGCCGAGCATCGCCTCAAGACCTTCGGGCGTCGCCTCGGACAGAAGCACGCCGATGTCCTGCCCTTTGAGGAACCGGCCGGTTTCGGTGCCGGCCATCGAGATCGGCACGGCGCCGAAGCGGCAGCCCTCGTAGAGGCGGTTGGGAAGCAGCCATTCGGAATTCTGGCCGGCTTCGAAGAAATCGATCGCCCAAGAGAAATGCACTTGCCCGTAGATGGCCGCCATGTCCTCCGGATTGCGGTAAGGCCCCTCGAACGAAAGCCACGGCTCGGCCTCGACGAAACCTTGAAAATCCGGAAATTCGGACAGCGCCGGGCGGCCTCTGAGCACGACCTCGAAACGCCCCGCCTGCCGGCGGGTGAAGTCGGCCACCAGCTCCAGCGAGCGGCGGCAGCGCAGCGCACCGAACCAGCCGATCCGCCAGGGCGGCGTCGCCGGGCCGTCGTCCTCGAAAGAATGCGCGGCGACAACGGATGCCGCCTCGAAATATTTGTTCTCGATCAGCTCGACAGGCGCGCCGATCTGCCCGAAGAGCTCGAAATAATTGGCGATGAAGGCCGGCGAACTGGTCACCAGAAGCTTCACGTCGCGGGCGAGACGACGCTCGGCGCCGCGCAATGTCCTGCCGACAAAATCGTCGCGCAGCACCAGGCGATGGATGTCGAGGCATTCATAGACGATGGGCACGTTCGCCCCGAGGGCGGCATTGGCGCGGCGGGCAAGCGCCAGCATTTCGAGATTGCGCGCGATGATGAGATCCGGCCTGGACATGGCGCCCAGCTTCGCGCCGATCGACATGGCCGCCTTGGCGACCGCCCCGAGGCGCTGCGCGAATCGGCCGTCGCGTGTCGCGCCGAGGTCGACAGGCCTGACACCCTCGATCTCGGCGACCGGACTGGTGGTGCGGCGGAAGCCCGCCAGGGTGACCCCGGCGCCTCCTGCCTTGAGCATCTGGACCCTCCGGCGCACTGCCGGGTCGGATACGTCATGCACAAGGTACAAGACATGCAGCATGAAACTCGACCGATGTTCGGCCCACCCATCGGGGATGCTATTACAGCTTTTGCTGCATCGCAACAATTTTGGTGCGGCGTAGCAAAGCGCATTGCGCTTTTTGTTGCACTGCAAAAGCCCTGAGCTTAAGTTGTCCTCGGCAACAGTTGGCGACCGGTCGGTCGTCGGAAGGGTGGCAGAGAGCGCACAGGCACAGCGGATTGACATACCGGCATTTGGGCGACAAGGGGGCCGCCTTTTTCGGAAACCTGCCCAAGATGAGGAGATGCGATGAAGATCATCGTCGAGAACACGGTCTGCCTGAACACGGGAGACGCAGCGATCCTGCTGGCCATTCGCCACATTCTGAGGACTGTCGCCGGCGACGGCTTGCGCTTTTTCGTCTTCGACAGCCAGCCCGAGGTCGCCGCGAGGCTCTATCCAAAGAAGGATTACCCCGACCTCGAATTTCACAAGCTCCTGTCGGAGACCCTCTTCCGCTACCCTTCGGGAAGCGGTGTGAAGGATCGGCTCAAGCCGCACTACAACCGGCTGGTCCACAAGGTGCTTCGGAATTTCGGATCTGACAGCCTTCTCGGCCGCGCCTTTTTCAAGGAGAGCGACCGCCGCGGCCTCGATATCTACCAGAACGCCGACCTCGTGGTCACGACTGGCGGCACCTATCTGGTCGAGAACTACAACCTTGAACGGCGACTGAACCAGTTCCGCCTGGATGCGGCCATCGGCAAGGATCCCGTATTCTTCACGCAGTCCCTCGGTCCGTTCAACAAGCCTTACAATCGACACGAACTGAGCCCGATTTTTGATCGCAGTCCGCTCATCCTGCTGCGCGACGAGCGCTCCCGCCACCACATAGCGGACATGGTCAAGGAGCCGGGCAAATGTCACGTGGTGGCCGATGCCGTGTTTGCCCTTGCCGACACGGACCGCATCGGCAAGCGGCTCGCCTCGACTCAGCCGCCTGCGCAGACCGGCCGCGTCGCGATTTCCGTCCGCCACTGGAACTACGTCAATGACGGCCAAGACGGGATGCGCCGCTATATCGATTCGGTACGCGAGATCGCGACCATCCTTGTCCGGGACCATGGCAAGCAGGTGACCTTTGTCTCCACCTGCCAGGGCGTTCCAGAATATGCCCATGACGATTCCAAGACAGCACGCAAGATCGTCGCCGAGCTCGATCCAGAAATTGCGAGGAATGTCAGCGTGGACGCTTCATTCCACACCCCCGAGCAACTGATGGCTCTGGTCAAGGGTTTCGACTTCGTCGTCGCGACCCGCATGCACATGATGATCATGTCGCTCTGCGTGGGAACGCCTGTGCTTCCGATCGCCTATGAGTTCAAGACCAAGGAAGTCGCCAAGAGGATCGGTGTTGCCGATCTGCTGCTCGATATCGACACTGTCACCCCGCCGGAGGCGGCCGAAAAGCTCGGCCGGTTCGTCGACAAGCTTGAAGACTACCGCCGCACCATCCTCCAAGCCGTGCTCGAGGAACATGCTTCGGCGATGTCTGCCGCGGAGTTGCTGAAGCCTCTCATGGCCAAGGCATCAGCGCAGATTGCGCGCGATGTTGGCAAGCGTGGTGAGCAGTATCCTGCGCGGCTGGGGGAAGATCGCCATAAGGACGAAGGCAAGCCCGTAGTCGAGGCATAAAGCCAGGACGACGGCGAGAAGGTCCGACTGGCCGGTAAGGGACGCTGGCAGGCCGAGATAGGCAAGCCAGGCAAGCAGGGACGATGCAATGAAAAGGCCCTGCATGATCAGGAAGTCCCCTGCCGTCACCGGCCCGACGCGGTGGATCATGACCGCGAGCACCGGCACGCGCAGAACGTAGCCGCTGATCGCGTAGGCGGCCGCGACGCCGACGGCGCCCCAATGCAGGCCGACGACAAAAGAGGCCACGGTGGTGAGCGACGAGTAGGCGCCCCACTGGAACATGGCCTTTGTCTTGCCCTGGCAGATGAATATCCAGCCGGTGGTGCTCGATACGGATTGCATCAGGCTGGCGATGCCCAGCCACGCGAAGATTGGCGCCACGGCGGTCCAGCGCGGCCCGAAGAGAAGCGCGACCACCTGTTCGGAAGTCAATGTCAGCGCCGCGATGCCGGGCATGGTCACGGCCGCCAGCATCCAGTTGGTGCGCACGTACAGATCGCGGAACCGCACCTTATCCTCGTGGATGCGGCTGAGCAACGGCACCATCACGCGCGTCAGCGGCTGGGTGATGTTTTGCAGCGGAAACAGGAGAAGTTTGTAGGCCCGGTCATAGTAGCCAAGCTCGATCGCTCCGGAATATTTTCCGATCAGGATGTTGTCGAGATTGCGTGAAAAGAAATTGACGAGATTGAAGCCGGTCAGATTGGCGCCGAACGACAGGATCTCGCTTTCGACCCTGAAGTCCGGACGCGACGGCGTCCAGCGCACCACCAGCCATGCGGCGCCGAGCGCAACGACCGCCGCCACGGCCGGCCCCAGCACCAACGACCAGTATCCCATTCCCGCCCAGGCCGCGATGGCGGCGGCAACAAGACCAGCGGCCGCCGTTATGACATCGTTGAAGGCCAGCTGGCCGAACTGCAGGTGACGGTTCATCAAGGCGAGCGGGACGGCTGCGATGCTGCCGAGAAGCAACGGCAGCGCGGAGGCGACCGTGATGCCTAACATGCGCTGATCGCCGTAGAAGCCGGCAATGGCCGGGGCCAATGCCGCCACTACCACCGCGCTGCCCAATCCGACCAGCGCGCTGATCCAGAACACCTGATTGAGCTGCCTGTCGCTGATGTCCTTGCGCTGGACAAGAGCCTGCTGCAGCCCGAGATTTTGCAGAAGCCCGACAAAGGCGACGATCGGCCCGACCGACGCCACAAGGCCGAAATCTTCCGGCAGCAGCAGCCGGGCAAGGATGATGACCGAGAGGAACTGGATCACCATCTTGAAACCCTGGGCACCGGCAGTGACCAGCCCGCCGCGCAGGGCGACGCGTCCGAACTGCGGCAGGGGCGGGTTAGCGTTCATCAGTGTGCTCTCGTTCCAGCCAGTTCAATCGCAATCCGTGCGAACCGCTGGTTCAGCACGTCGGCATTGAAGTCTGTTTCTATCTTGCGCCGCGCGGCGATCGCGATCGGCTCGCACAGGACCGGGTTGTCGGCTACCCAGACGAGTTTGGCGGCCAACGCCGCAACGTCCCGTTCCGGCGCGAGGAAGCCGGTTTTCCCGTCCTCGATCAGTTCGGGTATCCCTGAATGGTAGGTGCTGACCACCGTCAGTCCGGCAGCCATCGCCTCCATCAGGGCGACCGGGATGCCTTCGAGGTCGCCGTTGTGGGCGCTTACGCTGGGCAGCACGAAGACATGCGCGTCCCGCAAGCGCTGCTTGACCTCCGCATGCGGCCTGGGGCCGAGGAAATCGACGCGCCCGGCGATGCCGAGCTCGGCGGCCAGTCGTTTCAATTGCTCCAGCAATTCGCCGGCGCCGATCACCGAATAGTTCCAGTCATCACGCGGCAGCCTGGCCAGCGCGCGAAGCGCATATTCAACGCCTTTTTTTTCGGTCAGACGACAGACCGAAATGAACGACAGCGTCTCATTCTTCCAGGATTGCCACCGGTATTCTATCTCGCCGGGTCGAACGCCCATATGGTGCACGACGACCTCGCCCGGCGGGGCGCCGACCTCGATAAGGGCATCGCGAAAGAAGGCATTCACCGGCATCTGGAGGACGCCGTTCTCGAACACCGTCCTGTAGCGCGCCAGCGTGTTGTCATGCATCGGGCCGCCGACGTCGTTGCCGTGGAAGACGGTCACCAGCGGCGCGGAAATCCGCCCACGCTTGATGACACGCGCCACCCGCAAGCCGTTCGTGCCGAAATGCGCGACGATGACATCAGCCTTGTGCAATTTGCGCGCGTACAGGAGGTCGATGGCGGTCGAGAGCTTGTCCCAAGACTTGCCTGACCATTTCCTCAGCAAGGGTCGATAACGGCCGAGCCAGCCCCACCAGCACACGACTTTGCCGGGCAGACCCTTCCAGCGCCGATCGTCGACATTGACGTCCTTGCCGAACGTCGTCTCGTTGCAGACGACCCCGACTTCCATGCCGCGCTCGAGGCAGCCTGCTATCTGGTCAAGGACAAAGGTCTCCGACAGGGAGGGGAACTTGTCGACGACGAAGCATATCCTCATTCTCGGCCCGCGCCCACGCTGGGATTCATCGGGCAGCCCGCCCACAACCAGGTCTGAACAAGGCAACCGGCCTTGCCCGCGGACTTCGGCGCGGCGTCTTCAGCCGTCAGGAAAAGTCGCACGACAGGGGCAACTGGATGGGAATCGTACTTGAGGCACACGACATGCAGCATTCATTCGACCGCTGTTGGCCCACCCGATGGGGATGGTAGTATAGGAATTGCTGCACTGCAACATTTCTGATTCAGCGCATTTGACTTTTCGTCCCGCGCCCGCGTTGGCACGAATTGTTGCATGCAACATAAACCGTTGCGAAGTGCCGGTTTCGCCTCGTGTCGCGGCAGTCCCGCTCAGGAGGCCTTGCGAAGGGACTGTCCTTCGACAGCACGATTCAGGACGTCCATGAACGTCGCGAACTGGTTGTCGGGGTTCATCTGCGGCCGCTCCGCAAACAGGCGAGCCGCCGCGGACATCCTGTCGTAATCGGCCTTGTCGGTCCATAGCCGCCGGATGGCAGCCACCCAGTCGGCGAGCGGAGCATCGTAATCCAGTATCACGCCGCCGTTGCCGATCGCTTCCGGGAGACCGCCGCGCCGGGATCCGACAACGGGAATGCCGCTGCAATGCGCCTCCGACGCGACCCTGCCCCAGGCTTCTTCCCATTTGCTGGGAGCAAGCAGGATCTTCGTGCGGCCGTAGACCGTCTTCATGTCGCTGGTACGGCTCTCGAGGACGGCATTGCCGAGCGAAGCAAGCGTCCGCTCGATCTCGGCCCGGTGATCGTCGTCGAGCATCCAGCTCTCAACGAACAGGAACGGGATTTCCGCGCATTCGCGGGCAATTTGGACGGCCAGTTCGAAACCCTTCTCGTTGTAAGGATTGATCATCGTCACGAACTCGCCGGTCGTCGGCGTGCTGTAGAAGGCAGGATTGATCGTGGGTGGAATCACCGTGGATTCAATGCCGAACTTCTCCTTGTAGGCACGAGCGGTGAATTCCGAATTGGCGATGTAGAGCGCGGACTCCAATTCGCGCGGGTCGCCGGCCAGTTCATCGAACTCGACGTTGCGCAGGTAAACGACCAGGGGCACGCCGAGGGCCTGCAATTCCTTGCCGATCGGCACGGATTTGTGACACTGGACGACCGCGACGTCGGACCGCAATCGCTCGATCGCGAAGCCCGCCGCCTCCCACGGGAACCATGCCCGCACGACGGGATAGCCTGGGAACGTATCGATGACGGCGCGCTGGCGGAGCAGCTTCATCTTGGCGCGCGCCTTGAAGCCGAAAAAGCCGTCGCCGAACAAAGCGGCAAGCACCGAGGCCTCGTGGCCATGCTCGCGCAACTGCTCGACCAGATGATGCGTGCTCGACTGAACGCCACCGCTAAATTGCGGCGTGTAGCCGCTGCCGCCCGCAAACAGAACTTTCATAGCCTAGGCTCCTTGCTGTGCCCGCGCGGGCATCGTCATGCCGCCATCCTGCCGATCGAGAAATACTCGATGCCGTAGCGCGCGATCACCTTCGGATCGTAGAGGTTGCGGCCATCGAAGATGACCGGCGTGGTCAGCGAATCCTTGAGCGCGTCGAAGGAGGGCGCGCGGAAGCTCTTCCATTCGGTGCAGATCAAAAGCGCGTCGGCGCCGCGCAGCGCCGCCTCCTTGGTGCCGCAGAGCAGCAGGTCGTCGCGCAGGCCGTAGATGGCCTGGCACTCCTGCATCGCCTCGGGATCATAGGCCTGCACCTTGGCGCCGGCCGCCCACAGCGCTTCCATCAGCGTGCGCGACGGCGCCTCGCGCATGTCGTCGGTGTTGGGCTTGAAGGCCAGCCCCCAGACGGCGAACGTCTTGCCCCTGAGCGCGCCTTTGAAATAGTGGTTGACCTTGTCGAACAGCACTGACTTTTGCGCATTGTTGCGCTCCTCGACGGCGCGCAGCAGCTTGGCGTCGAACTTGACGCCCTCGGCGGTCTTGATCAGCGCGCGCACGTCCTTCGGGAAGCACGAACCGCCATAGCCGAGGCCGGGATAGATGAAGTGGTAGCCGATGCGCGGATCCGAGCCGATGCCCTTGCGCACCTCCTCGATGTCGGCCCCCAGCTGTTCGGCAAGATTGGCCATCTCGTTCATGAAGCTGATCTTGGTCGCCAGCATGCAGTTGGCGGCGTATTTGGTGAATTCGGCGCTACGCACGTCCATCACGATCATCTTCTCATGGTTGCGGTTGAACGGCGCATAGAGCTCGCGCATCACCATCTCGGTATCCTCGCTGGAGGTGCCGACGATGATCCGGTCCGGCTTCATGCAATCGGCGACCGCCGAGCCTTCCTTGAGGAATTCGGGGTTCGAGGCGACGTCGAAGGCGAGGTCCTCGCGGCCGCGCTTCTTCAGCGTTTCGGCGATCCTGGCCTTCACCTTTTCGCAAGTGCCGACCGGCACGGTCGACTTGCCGACGACAATCTTGGCGCTGTCCATCTCACGGCCGATGGTCTCGGCGACGGACAGCACATATTTCAGATCGGCCGAGCCGTCCTCACCGGGCGGCGTGCCGACCGCGATCATCTGGATCCGGCCATGCCTGACCGCCGCTGCCGCATCCGTGGTGAAGCGGATGCGGCCGGCCGCGTGGTTTTCCTTGACGAGGCTTTCGAGGCCCGGTTCGAAAATCGGGATCAAGCCCTGGTTGAGCCGCTCCACCTTCTTCTCGTCGATATCGACGCACACCACTTCATGGCCGACCTCGGCCAGCACAGCCGCCTGGACGAGACCGACATAGCCAATCCCAAACACCGTCAAATTCATTTGGTTCTATTCCTGTCAAAGGCCGGGCCACAAAGCGGCCCGGCTGGTTCAGATGTCCCCAGGCCCAACGGCCTGGCTGGTTCGCATGATCTTACCCGAAAACCGGTTCCCACTTTTGGGGATCATGATTGGTTATTTCCGCATGATCCCCGAAACCGGGTGCCACTTTCGGGGATCATGCTCAGTTGCTGTTACTTATGCTGCATGCCAGCGATTCCGGAAACTGGCATGGCTGGCCCAAAGCGGTGAACGCGACGCGCTTGACCTGCATGGTGACCTTGCTGCCCGGGTCGACGAAGGCGCCCATCCAATTGGTCAGCTTGTCGCTGCCCCAGAGGCTAAAGAATATTTTCTGCGAGTGGGTAGGCAGCTCGTCCGGGTTGGTCACCTCATGGACAAGCTTGCCGTTAACGTACCAGCGCAGCCTGTCCTTCTCCCAGACGAAGCCGTAGTCGTTGAAGCCCTTGTCGGCGCCGCCCGCGACGTCGACCAGCTTGGCGTTCTTCGGCTTGCCCTGGATGTAGCTGTTGACCTGCACTTTCGACGGGTCCTTGGTGAGGACCTCGAAGTCGATCTCGTCCCAGGGCTGTTTGTCCTGCGGGCCGATATAGGAGAAGAAGGCGGCGTTGAGCCCGGAGCCTGCGCCGGTCTTCATCCGCGCCTCGTAGACGCCGTAGCCGTAGCGCTGCTTGGTCTGGATCTCGGCGCAGGCGAACTCGCGGTCCTTCTGCTTGCGCTTTTCGAAGCTCAGCGACAGCACGCCATCGGAAAGCCGCACGAGATCCTTCGACCAGGTGCAGTTCTGATGGGCGCCATTGGTCCAGCCGTCCGAGACGAACCAGCGGGACTGACTGAAATTGGAGAAATTGTCGACGAAGGACGGCGCGCTTTTCAGCTCTGGTTGGGTCCCTTGCGCATGCGCGGGATGCAGGGCCGCCGCGACTGCAAACAGGACGCCGGCCGCGCCGAGCCGCAGGCCGGCTAATCCACTCCCCGGCGCATGCGACATCTCGCAAGCCGCCACGGTGGAGGGGTTGTTGGGATCTGCATTCATAACAAACTCACCTTGTGTTGTTCCGCCCCAACCCAAAGTCATTCTTGGCTCGAGCGAGCGAGCCGCCTCTGATCCTGCGCCCTTTTGAACTCCTCTAGTGCCTCGTACCGATGACGGCGCTTGCGGGCGCCGTCAGCCTCTTGCCGCGGACTGCGAAGCAGACCGATCGGCGCCATCCTCGACAATCGCGTCGAGCGAACGGCGCAGTTCCTTCACCAGGCCTTTCTGGCGAGCGAGCTCCGCAATGCGCCGCTCGCAGTTCAGGATCGAGTTGGTCATCGCGCTGACATCCGATCCCTTGCTCGCCGATGCCGAACCATTCTCCATCGCCTCGACCAGGAAGGCCGCGTTGGCTGCCGTCGATCTGTAGCGATTCTCCAAACCCGTTTTCTCCGTCTCGATCTCGGCCGCGATCTGATCGAACAGCTTCGCCAGCCGGTCGAAACGCTGGAGATCGGTCTGCCGGTCGCGAGCCGGATCCCGGGATCTGAAGCCAAAAATCGAAGCCATCTTGCCGGCCTTTCGAAATTGCTGCATTGCAGCATAGACTGCCACCCCCGCGGCGACTAGGCAACATCATAGTTTTGCGAATGCGGATTTTTTGAGGGCCGCGGCTTCCGGGGCGATACGGAATCACTCGTTTGCGGCGCTGCTTGCCGCCATCAGGAAGCGCATCGGCGGAACTTGCTGCCTTGGAGCAATGCCGGTGCGGCGGAACAGCGCGTCGAGCTTGTCGGTGGCGACGCCGCGAACGATCGGGAACAGATTCGACTGGCTGGCGAAGGCGTAAGCCGCGGCCGACGCCAGGCCACGCTCGGCTTTCACGTCGAGGAAGTTGCGCAGCCGGTATTTGTCGCGGACATGACGCTCATGGCGCCGCAACGCCGCTTTCGAGCGCTCAGGAAGATTGTCGATCTGAAGCAATGCCAGATCGGCATCGGCAAGGCGCTTCAGATCCTGCGTCCTGTGGCGGCCGCTCAGCGAATCGGCGCGCACGATCGCGCCATAGCCGCAGGACTTGATAATCTTGAAGCGCGCCCCGCGGGCGACTGCGCGCGCATAGAGCTCGTAGTCTTCGCCAAGACGCAGGTTTTCATCGTAAGTCAGCCCGTGCCGTTCGAGGAAAGCCCGGCTGATCACCGGCTTGAGGAAGCCGAGCTCGCCGCGCAGGACGCGGCGCCGCGAGATGTTGCCGTCGATGAAGCGCTCGAAATCGAGGAATTCCGGGTCGGCGGCGAAAGGCGGCGCGGCGACCCTGGCGAGGTCGGGCGCGGCGTCGTCGCGGATCAGCATGATGTTGTCGGCGGCGAAATCCCAGTCGGCGGCGGCGAAAAGCCGGCGAAAGCGGCCTTCGAGGAAGAAATCGTCGGCGTCGAGGATGCTGATGAAGGGCGATCTGGAGGCCTGGATGGCGATGTTGCGCGCGGAGGAAGGACCGCGATTGACGTCGAGGCGGATGACGGCAAGCCGGCCGCTGCCGTCGTCGGCGGCCAAGGCGACATCGCGGGTGTTGTCGGTGGAAGCGTCGTCGACCACGACGACTTCGGCGACTTCCGTCTCGCGCAGCGCCGAGGCGATGGCGACGGGAATCGTCCGCGCCGCGTTGCGCGCGGCAATGATGACGCAAACCGCCGGGCTCGTCACAGGCGTCGTCAGGGGCATGGGTTCACCTTTCGCTTGCATGAGTGGCTGTCCCGCCCGCGATCTTGATCGTGCCGCCCGGCGCTGGCGCGACAGCGGCCGGCCGCTCGAAGATGCGCCGGCTGAGGTCGGCGGAGGCCGCCCAGCCAGCCTCGGCCAGGTAACGGACGGGCTCGTGGCCGCACAGTTCCCACAGGACATGGCGACGCTGCGGCCAGCGCAGCGAGGCAAGCCAGGGCGCGATCACCATGTGGAAGAGGTCGGCATTGCCGATACGCGCCAGGATGCGGGCGGCGCGATCCGACAGCAGCGTGCCGCTGGCGCCTAGCAGCACGTCGGCGGCGCGCAGCCCCAGAAGCAGCGTATCGGCTAGGCCCTGCTCGGCGGCGTGATCGAGCACCATCTGCTGCTCTGCCTCACTCAGCCGGCTGGCGCTGGCCCGGACATCGCAGACATAGCCGGCGCAAGGCTCGCGGTTGAAAAAGGCCTTGGCGACGCTGATCGACGACAAAAGCAAGGTGTCGGCCGCCGAGATGATCGGCATGGCCGCGCCGGCCACTTCGACTTCGCGCTTGCGGCGCAGGAAGCCGTCTATGTCGCGCGGGCTCGGCGAACCCGGCTGCTGCAGCCGATGATGGAGGTCGACCGTCGACGCTCTCGCGCCGTCCTCGCGGACCATGTGCTGCTCGCCGAGGAAGCGCACCCACCAGACCGAGCGCGACTTGCCGGCAACCTCATAGCCGATGGTCCGCAACGCCGCGCGCGCCTCGGCGAAGCTCGCCGGCGAAACCAGTATGTCGACATCGCCGGAAGGCTTCATGAAATGGTCGCCATAGAGCCTGTGCTGCTGGAGCGGTCCCTTGAGGAAGACGAAATCGATCCGCCTGTCGCGAAGCACGCGATCGATGGCCACCGAATCGCCGATGCAGGCGGCGTTCATCGACATGGTGCGCCGCCGATAGCCGTCGAGCCAGCCGGGCAAACCGGGAGGCGCCGCGCCGGCGGGAGCACGCGCGAGCGCCTTGAGCATGAATACGCCGACCTTGTTCAGCCTTGCGATGTCTGCGACATGAGCCGCCCAGATTGCCGGGGCAGGCATATCCGTCTGAGCGTCGGCGGCGTCGACGGCGGGTGCGAAGAACAGCCTCAGGCAGGCCTGCACATAGGCGACTTCATCGGCACAGCCGGCGGCACGCAGCCTTTCATATGAGCCATCCTGCATCGCCATGCCCGATGTCGCTCTCCGCAAAATGCCGCCCGCGCGATCTATACCGCACTTGCGAAGAAAAGCACCGGGAAAATTACCTCGATAGTCGAAGAGGCGGCCGCGACCGCTTCAGCTTCACAACCTAAGCGTTTAAAATCGCACGCACTTAATCACTTTTGAAGACAAGCCTCCAGGACGATGCTTGGGTGCCGAAAAGCGATGGCTTTTGCAGCAATTTCTTCAAGCCCGCGGGAGGGATTTATCGCTCAAAAAGTTACTATAAATAAATCAATCACTTATTTAATCGACGAGAACGCGCAGTTGAATTCCTGAGCGGTTGAGGATTACGATGACGACGCTCATGGCTGGATCATCAAGAAAGGCAAGCGCAACCAAGAATTGATTAATGCTTGGTAAATCACGCTTGACTCATGAATGTTGCCATGCAGCAATCGCATTGCAGCATAGCCATGTGCTGGCGGCATTCTGCGGCCGCTTCCAGTCCTTAATTGGAGAGTAGAATGGAACAGAATGTTGAGAAGCATGAGTACGAAACCCCCAGCTTGACGGTTCATGGGTCGATTGAAACCATCACGCAGGGTGGCGCTGGCTCGACGGCGCTCGACGTGAGCTTTCCCGCACACACGCCGGTCGGCGAGCTGACTTTCTCGTAAGCTTGCAGCCACCCGGGAGTCTAAGTTGGGGCTCCGGATACTACCAGTAGGCGAGCCGGGGGGCTTTTGTCCCCCGGCTTACGGCCGAGGATCGCAGGCAACCGATCCCTGGCCAAGGTCCATGGCGCGGCGGGCCAGCAACGAGGTTTTAGCATGCACTGGAACCCTTCGGACCATGACCGCGTGGTCGCGACCGGCGAGGCGGTGGCTTGTGAATTCGGTGCCGGATTGGCGCTGCTCCACCTCAAATCCAATGTCTATTACAGCCTGAACAGCGTCGGCGCCTTCATCTGGGAGCAGATCCAGGAGCCGCGATCGGTCCTCGATGTCCGCAACGCCGTGCTTGCGCGCTACAATGTCGATGCCGAGCGCTGCAAGGCGGATGTCGAGGGCTTGCTGAAGGGGCTGACCGAAGCAGGGCTTGCGAGGCTCCACAGTGAGGAACTGGTCTAAAGCATGTCTCCCGAAAGTGGGGACCGGTTTCGGGATAAAGACATGCGTCAAATCAAAGACCTAAAGCGCATGGAGCGAATCCGAAGGATCGCGACGCGCTTTAGGATCCGCTCGCTGAGCGGCCGGGAGATGCTTTTTCTCGCGCACTGCCTGGCGGTGGTGAGCGTGGTGCGGCTCGCGCTGACGCTTTCCTCCTACAACCGCGTCCGTGGCCTGATCACGCGGCTTGATGCGAGGCGCGATGCCGGCATCGCCGACCTGCGGCGCGTCGCCTGGGGCGTTGCCGCCGCCGCGCGGCTGGTGCCGGGCGCCAGTTGCCTCACCCAGGCGCTGGCCGGGCAATATCTGCTCGCACGCCAGGGCAACGCCTCGAAGATCAGCATCGGCATCGAAAGGGGGACAGGCAGCGAACTCAGGGCGCATGCCTGGTTGATGAGCGGCAACCACATCGTGCTTGGCGGCTCGATCAACGGATTTACCCACCTTGTCGACCATGGGTGTTGACCGATGAGCGGCGTGGCCGGCATCATGCATATCGACAACGGCAGGCCCGCCGCGGCCAGCGACATCCAGCAGATGCTTTCGCGCATGCGCCATCGTGCCCGCGACGGCAGCTCATGGCGGACGGAGGGCAGCGTGGCGCTCGGCCACGCCTGGCTCGACACGACCGGCGAGGACGGGCCCGGTCCGCTGGCGATGGCCGGCGGCAAGCTCGCCATCACCGCCGATTGCCGGCTGGACAATCGCGACGAGCTGCTGGCGCGGCTAGGCCTAAGCGACCGGTCGATTGCCGACGCGATGCTCATCATGCACGCCTACCTGAAATGGGGCGAGGCCTGTCCGACCTACCTGCTAGGCGACTTCGCCTTCGCGATATGGGACCGCGAGCGCCAGGCCCTGTTTTGCGCGCGCGACCATTTCGGCGTCAAACCCTTCTACTATCATTCGACCGCAAGGCGCTTTGCTTTCGCCTCCGAGATCGGGCCCATCCTGGCGCTGGACGGCGTCGGCAGGCGCCTCAGCGAGCACCAGATTTCCGGCTTTCTCGCCGGCCTGCCGGACGATTCCCAGGCCACGCCCTACGCCGAAATCTTCCGCTTGCCGGAGCGACACAGCATGATGGTGGCGGGCCACGGGATTGCGCTGCGGCGCTACTGGCAGATCGAGCCGTCACAGCGGCCGCCGCGCGCTCACGCGGCCGAAGAATTCAGGCATCTCTTCGCGCAGTCGGTGGAGAACCGGATGCGTGGCACGTCGGCTGTCGGCGCCATGCTGAGCGGCGGCCTCGATTCATCCTCGATCACATGCCTTGCAAGCCTCAGGGCAGCGGCGACAGGCAACCCGAAGCTCAAGACCTTCTCGCTGGTGTTCGACAAGGGCTCCTCCATGGACGAGAAGCCGTTCATCGATGCGGTGCTCGACGGCAATCCGCTCGACGCCGCGCTGATTGCCGTCGGCCATTACGCACCCTTCGCCGAGTTCGAGCGCATCCTGGAGGAGCAGGAAGGCACGTTCCTGGCGCCCGGCCTGTCCTTGACGCGCGACCTTTACCGGACGGCGGGCGCAAAGGGCGTCAAGGTGCTGCTCGACGGACACGGCGGCGACGAGGTCGTCTCGCAGGGCCACGGACACCTTCACGAGCTCGCCAATGCCGGCAGATGGCTGAAGCTTTGGCGCGAGTTGCGCAGCGCGGCCAACACCTATGGCGACGGCATGCTTCCCCTCTATTTCAAGTTCCTGACCATCTATGGGCCGGCCTGGCGAATCGCCAGGATGAGGGCGGCGGCCAAACGCCTTGTCCGCAAAGTGCGGCGCGGGCCGGCGCAGGCGCCACGCGCCGCCTGGGCGGGTCTGGTCAATCCGGATCTTGCCGGGCGCACCGATCTTACCGAGCGCTTTCATCGCAGCGGCTACATGCCCGCCGCCGTCAGCGCCAGCGAAGCGCTGACGCATCGCTGGCTTCTGTCGACCGGGCTGGTGCCGCACGCTTTCGAAGTGCTCGACAAGGCCGCCGCCAATTTCGGCGTCGAGCCGCGCTATCCGTTCTGGGACAAGCCGCTCGTCGAATTCTGCCTGGCGCTGCCCGGCGAGGAAAAGCTCAAGGACGGTTTTGGCCGCCATGTGCTGCGCCGGGCCATGCAAGGCGTTCTGCCGCCGGCCGTGCAATGGCGGCGCGACAAGATCGATTTCACCGCCAACCTGGTCAATGGCATGCTCGGCAATCACCGCGAGCTTCTGGACAGGCTGCTTATATCGGACAGCGAGCGGATCGCGCCCTATGTGAACCTGCCTGCAGTGGCCGCGGTCTATGACCGGATGCTGCGCCAGCCCGAGCAGGCGACCCTGCCGGACGTGCAGCATGTCTGGCGCGCGGTTTCGCTGTCGCTGTGGCTGCGGCAAGTTGAGGGAAACCCCGCATGAACCTTCCGATCGCTTCCCTTGCGCGATCCGAGCCGCAAACGGCGGCGGCGAGCGGACGTGTCCGCCGTTTCTACAAGGCCTACGGGCTGGTGATCGGCTCCGAAGTGACCTTGCCGGAGCTGGAGCCGACGCGCCCGGCGACACCGGATCTGGAGATCGCGGTGGGGCGGGTCGATTTTCCCGGCCAGGCATCCCGGGACGCCACCGCCTTCCGGTTCGAGCCGACGCGCCAGTATCTTTCCTGGCAGGCGGTCGGCACGTTCTTGATCAGCGGCAACCGCATCGATGTCGATCCCGCGCCAGGGGTCGACGATCCGCTGCTCGCCTTTCCGCTGCTCGGGCCGGTGATGGCGCTCGCCCTGCATCAGCGCGGGCTGCTCGTCCTGCATGCCAGCGCCATTGAAGTCGACGGCAAGAGCGTGATCTTCATGGGCGACAAGGGCGCCGGCAAATCGACCACGGCAGGCGCGATGATCCGCGCCGGCCATCGACTGCTCACCGACGATGTCGTGGCGCTGGATTTGTCCGACCCGGACCGGCCGATGATCCTGCCCGGATTCCCGCAGCTCAAGCTTGCGGCGGACGCGGCCGGCGCCATTCGCCTCGAGCAGGCGGAGGTGCGCCCGCAGGTGCATCCGCAGATCGACAAGGCGCAGCATCGGCTGCGTGACGGATTTGCGGTCGAAGCGGTGCCGGTGTCGCGCATCTATGTGCTCGAGCGGGGCGTGCGGGCGGCTATCTCCCCGCTGTCCGGCGCAGCCGCGCTGCCGGCGATCATCAAATTCTCGTATATCACGCGGTTCGGCCGGCAGGCGCTGCCGGGCGATTTCGCCTCGATGCATCTCAGCCAATGCGCACAGATCGCCGGACGGGTCGGCGTCAGCCGACTGGAAGTGCCGGCCGGACTCGACCGGATCGACGAAGCGGTCGCCGCGATCGATACCGACTTGGCGTCCGGGACAAGGTGAGCCGGGACATGAGCTGGTCCTCGAAGCTTCGCCTGTCGCTGTTGCGGGACATCACCGGCTTCGGCGCCATGATGGCGCATGTCGGCGGGCGACGCACCGCGACGGCGCTGACCTTCCTGATCCTGGGCAGCCTCACCGAAGGCATCTCGATCCTGCTGCTCGTCCCGCTGCTGCGCCTGATCGGCAGGGCCGAACAGGATTACGCAGTTCGACTGCCGGAAGCCTTGCATTGGCTGGTGCCCGGCGGAACGCTGTCGCTGGCCACCGTGCTCTGCCTGCTTGTCGCGCTGGTGGCGCTGCAGGCGATTTTCAACCGCTTCAAGTCGGTCTACATGGCGCGGCTGCTCTACGATTTCGTCAACCGCGTGCGCATGAACCTGTTCGAAAGCATCGGCCGGGCGCGCTGGGGTGTTTTCACCCGCATCCGCAGCTCCGATCTCGACCACGCACTGAACGGCGACGTCGACCGCGTGCAGGTAGCCGCCTTCTCGCTGCTGATGCTCACGCAGGCGACATTGCTCCTGACCGGCTATCTCGTGGTCTCGCTGTTCATCTCGCCGGTGATGACGTCCTTCGCCATCCTCATCGGCCTGGTGCTGCTGGTTGCGCTGCAGCCGTTCCGGGCACGCGCCAGCGCCTATGGCCGCACGCTGACCGGCAACCGCCAGGACCAGTATCGCACGGTCTCCGAGTTTCTCGGCGGCATCAAGGTCGCCAAGAGCCTCAATGTCGAGGCGAGCTATTTCGCCGAGCTCGGCGCGACGCTGGACAGGATGAAGGCCGACAACATCACCTTTGTCCGCAACTCTTCACTCGGCACCGCCCTGTTCCAGATGGCGAGCGTGATCGGGCTCAGCCTCTTCATCTACATCGCGCTGGTCCGCTTCCACCTTTCGCTTGCCGAGATCGTCGTGCTGCTCCTGGTCTTCATGCGGGTCGCGCCGCGCTTCATGGACATGCAGCTTCAAACCCAGCAGGTGCTGATCAACCTGCCGGCCTACGCTTCGATGCAAGCCCTTCAGGCCCGCTTCGACGCCGAGCGCGAGCCGACCCAAGGCGTGGCCGAACGAGGCGCGAGACTGTCGCTCGAGACCGGCCTCAACATCCGCGAGGTATCGTTCGCCTATGGCGAGGGTGACGCAAGACCGGTGGTCAGCGATATCACCTTCGATCTGCCTGCCGGCAAGGTGACGGCGCTGATCGGCCCTTCCGGTTCCGGCAAGAGCACGATCGCCGACATGCTGCTCGGCCTGCTCGAACCCACCAGCGGCCGGATCCTGGCCGACGGCGTGGAAATCACCGCGCAGAATCGCAGGGCGTGGCGCGATCAGGTTGCCTATGTACCGCAGGATGTGTTCCTGCTGCATGACACGATCGCCGCCAATCTTCGTCTTGCCGCGCCTGGGGTCAGCGACGAGGAGCTATGGGCGGCCCTGCGCAACGCCCATGCGGCCGATTTCGTGGAACGGCTGGCATCGCGGCTCGATACGGTGGTGGGCGACCGCGGTGTCCGGCTCTCCGGCGGCGAGCGGCAGCGCATCGCCTTGGCGCGGGCGCTGCTGCGCAAGCCGTCGCTGCTCATCCTCGACGAGGCGACGAGCGCGCTCGACTGGCAGAACCAGTCGCTGATCGCGCAATCGATCGAGGCTTTGCGCGGCCGGATGACGATTTTGACCATCGCGCATCGGCCGTCGATGATCGCCTTCGCCGACTGGGTCGTGGCCATCGAGAACGGGCGCATCGTCGAGGTCGGACAATACCGGCGGCTGAAGGCAAAAGCCGGCAGCCGGCTGGCCAGGATGCTGTCGGGCGAGCAGGCCGAGCGCGACAGCGCGCCCCCGGCCGAGGCCGGATTGGTCCCGGCGCCGTTCGAACGGTCAGTGGAGGCTGCGTCTGGCGCTTAGCTTTTCGCCGTCGGCGACCTTGTTCAGGATTGCCCCGCGGTCGGCTTCGCGGATCTTGTCGGCCGAAGTCGGCGTTGCCCTGCCGATCATGGCAAAGACCAGAAGGAAATAGCCTGCCTGAATGATCACGGCGCAAACGATGGCACGCAAGAGGATGGTGCCCGCCGACGCGCCGTCGAAATAAGACCAGCCGATGACGATCGCCAGCGCGAACATCATGCCTATGATGAATTTTGGCAGAGACATGTTCGCCGGCCTCTCAACCGAGACGAGCATGCAGAAGCTGCGACTTACCCACCCGCGTAACTCCCCGTTGCGCCAAAGAGCTCTTTCTGGCTGCCCAATCCGGCCGGTTGCTTCCGGCCTTCCTTACCCATGCAGACTATGACAGGAACAATTTGCGACTCTATTAAGGCGGGCTGATCGGAGCAAGGCCCGGCAGGTATGGTTTCCAATGATTTTACGAGATCGACTCTGCCATGCTGCGTCGCACACTGCGGCTTGAGCGGCTATTCAATGCCGCTCTTCTCGGCTCAGTAAAATCCGCGACTTTGAATAGTATTTTACCTGAATAACTTACCGTTGCGAGTGCTTCCGGCGCCATGCAACCGCGTTTCGTCTGCAGCAAAGAACGAACTGTCCAAAAAGGCCTGAAAGGCGGACTACATTTTCCTGGTTTTCTGTCACCTTGTCATAAACGCGCCACAAAGGTGAAAATTTGGGCAGGGAAGGTTTATTATTTAGTCAATTCATGACGTGAACATTTCGGCGCGATGGGAAATTGTGTGTTGCGCTGCAGCATTTTTTTGATATCTTGCCGTAAACCATCCGTTCAACGTATGGAGCTTCTGCATGAGGGATGTCGCCAAGTCGGCTAATGCGGGTTTTGCGCAGGTCGGCGTTGATTTTCCACCCCCCATCGGCGGTCTGCTCAAACGCAGCTTCGATATCGTCGGTTCCCTGTCAGGGCTGGTTCTGCTCAGCCCGCTTTTCCTGCTGGTCGCCTTGCTGGTCAAGCTTTCGGACAACGGTCCGATCTTCTACGGCCACAAGCGAATCGGCCGTGGCGGCAGGATTTTCTCCTGCCTCAAATTCCGCACCATGGTGCCGGACGGCGAGCGCGTGCTTGCCGCCTATCTGGCGGCCAATCCGGAGGCCAACGCCGAATGGATCGCGACGCGCAAGCTGAAGAACGATCCGCGCGTCACCCGCGTCGGCGCGGTGCTTCGCAAGCTCAGCCTCGACGAGCTGCCGCAGATCCTCAACATCCTGCAGGGTGACATGAGCCTTGTCGGCCCGCGCCCGGTCGTGCGCGACGAGCTGGAAATCTATGGCAGCGCCGCCGTCTATTACCTGAAGTCACGTCCGGGTCTCACCGGGCTGTGGCAGGTGAGCGGCCGCAACGACGTATCCTATGACACGCGGGTCGCCTTCGATCGCCATTATGTCGAGAACTGGTCATTGTTCGAGGACATTCGCATCATCTTCAAGACAGTTCCTGCCGTGTGGATGTCGCGCGGCAGCTATTGACCGGCACTATCGACCAACAGGCCTGCCCCGCGGCAACCGGGGTAGGCATCCGGCAGTGATCTCATTCGGGCGGATGGGGCCAAAGCGGATCGGAAACGTTCATTTGACAAAAGACCTCTTCGGACTGTCTTTCGCCTGCAGTCTCATATCTCGGACACCAGCCCGCGTCGCGGGCTTCTTGCTTGCGGCGTCACTGGCCATGCCGCAATTCGCCGCCGCCGGCGACTATCAGCTCGGCCCGCAGGACAAGCTCAACATCCGCGTCGCCGAATGGCAGACGGTCGACGGCACGTTCCGCGACTGGTCGGCCGTCAATGGCGAATATTCGGTCGGTCCGGGCGGGACGCTCTCGGTGCCGTTCGTCGGCGACATGCAGGCCGCCGGCAAGACGACGGCCGAGATCGCCTCGGCGATCGGGCTCGCGCTGCAGCGTAAGCTAGCGCTGCCCGACAAGCCGGAAGCCTCGGTCGAGATGGCGCAGTTCCGGCCGTTCTACATTTCGGGTGAAGTCCAGAATCCCGGCCAGTTTCCCTTCGTGCCCGATCTGACGGTGCTCAAGGCAATCAGCATCGCCGGCGGCATTCGGCGCAATGCCGACAACGGCCCGCAGATCGAAAAGGATCTGATCACCGCCAAGGGCAGCTATGACATCTATGACGACCAGCGCTTACGGCTGATGGTCAGGCGAGCCCGCATCGACGCCGACCTGGCGGGGAAAACGACTTTCGAGGTGCCTCAGGAAATCCAGGGCGATTCGAGATTGCCGACCATCGTCGCCGACGAAACGGCGATCCTGGTTTCCGACCAGAAGTCGCTGAAGCTGAAGCTCGATGCGCTCGACCAGTTGAAGGGTGTTCTGCAGTCGGAAATCGAATCGCTGCAAAAGAAGATCGCCAACCAGCAGAAGCAGGTCGATCTGGCGGAGCAGCAGGCAAACAGCATCGGTCCGCTGGCGCAGAAAGGCCTGATTGCCAATGCGAGATTGCTTTCCTCGCAGCAGACGGTCGCCGACCTGCAAGGCAAGATCCTGGACTACGAGACGGCTATCCTCACCGCCAAGCAGTCGATCAGCAAGGCAGAGCAGGACGCCATCGATGCCCGTAACACGCTGGGTTCGAGCCTCACCGCCGATCGGCAGCAAACGGAGACGAACCTCAACGAGGCGGCCTTGAGGGTCGGCATGCAGAAGGGCCTGATCGCTCAGGCGTCGGATCCAGCAACGACTGCCGCTCTCACCGGCAGTCAAGAACCGCCCCTGCTCTATTCGCTGGTGCGGGTCGCCGACGGCAAGACGAGCGAGATCGAGGCCAAGGAAGACACGCCTGTGCTGCCGGGCGACGTGATCAAGGTGAAGCTGGCGCCGACGACCAGCCAATAGCGTCGCCGGCCACGGCTTGCACGCAGCGAACCGAGGAACGGAGGCGGGAGGGACACGTCAGGCTCGTCCGCGTCACGGCGGGGGCGGGCGATCTGTTTTGGACCGCTTGAAGGCATAACATGCAGCCCGCAGCCCCGCGTCACGTGTATCTGAACCTCGACGCCATCCGCGGCGTGGCGGCGATCAGCGTCATGCTCTATCACTTCTCGCCGTTCCTGGCCGACGGCAAGGTGCTGCCGTCGAGCTATCTCGCGGTCGACCTTTTCTTCCTGCTGAGCGGCTTCGTCATAGCGCATGCCTATGACCGCAAGATCGAGAACGGCATGGGCTTCGGCTCGTTCGTGGCGATCCGCCTGATCCGGCTTTATCCGCTTTATCTCGCCGGCACGCTGCTCGGCTTCTTCTATCTGCTGGTCAAGAACAGGCTGATGCCGGCCGAGTACATGCCGCTGTCCGAGATCGGCCTGCAGCTGACGACAGGCATGTTCTTCATCCCGCTGGTCAGCGACGCCTATCACACGATCTTCCCGCTCAACCCCGCTTCGTGGTCGCTGTTCTTCGAGCTGATCGTCAACATCGCCTATGTCGCGGTGTTCGTCCTTTTGTCGCGGCGCGTGCTGACGGGGATCGTCGTCGTCAGCCTCGTCCTGCTCGTCGCTGCCTCTGTTTTAGCCGGCACGCTGGATTTCGGCATGACTGGCAAGACCATCGTCAGCGGGCTGCCGCGCGTCACCTTCTCGTTCTTCCTCGGGGTGCTGCTTTGCCGCTCCATGGCGCGCTGGCAGGGCAGCGTCGGCTTCCTGCGGCGCGGCTTGTGGGTCGAAGGCGCGATCCTGCTCACCCTTGCCGTCTTCGCCTTCGCACCGGCCGGCGGCGCGCGCGTTGTCTACGATCTTGCGGCAATCGTCATCGTCTTCCCAATCATGGTGGCGACCGGCGCGGTGGCGCCGACCGCACCGCTTCTGTCAGGCTTCTATGGCTGGCTCGGGCGAATTTCCTACCCGATCTACATCATCCACACGCCGATGCTGATGATCATCGCCGGAGTCGGAAAGGCTTTCTCAATCGATCCTTTCGCGCACCATCCCTGGTTCGGTATAGTCATGGCGGCCTCGGTCGTCGCGATCGCGGACATCGCCACCCGCGTTTACGACGAGCCGGTGCGGCGCTTCCTGCAGCGGCAGATGCAGCGCGCGCGAGCCGTGGCTTAGCGCGGCTCACTCAAGAAGGGCTCAACGGACAAAATCCGGCATGAAGATTCCGAAATCCATTCTGATGGATCCCGATCGCAACGAGACCTACGGCGCCTTCGCGGTCGCGGTTTCCGTGATCGCCTTCGCCTATTCGCCCAATTTCGGCCAGATCCTGATCCTCGCCTACTATGCCGTCTGGCTGCCGCTGCTGTTCGTCGACTACCGGCGCTTCACCTGGAGGCTTTCCACGGCGTGGCTGCCGATCACGCTTGCGCTCTATGTCTGCCTGTCGGTGTTCTGGTCCCAGGCGGCGGGCATCAGCGCGCGCGCGGCGGTGCAATATAGCTCGCACATCGTCTGCGCCTATGTCGCGGCGCGCACCATCAGCGTGCGCACGCTGGTGGTGGGCTCGCTGATCGGTATCTTCGTCGTTCTGCTCTATTCAATGAAAGTCGGCGCTTATGCGCTCGACATCATGGACGGCACTGTCAATTTCGTCGGCGCCTTCGGTTCCAAGAACCAGGTCGGCTTCTTCGCCTCGCTCGGCATCTTCTTTTGCCTTGCGTTCCTGGTCTTCTATCGGCGCAATTGGCTGGGCTTCGCCTGGACCGCGCCAATCATGCTTTTGTCGGTCTACATGCTGGCAATCGCCCATTCGGCGACGTCCGTGGCTTCGCTGCCGGCCGTGATCGGCGTCGTGTCGCTGCTCACCATGAGCAAGGTGCTGTCGCTGCGCTATCGCCGCGTGCTGTTCGTTGTCGGCGCCGGCGCGCTGGTGACGGCTGTCGTGGCAGCGCTGAACCTGGGCCTGCTGGATGTCGTGCTCGGCATCTTCGGCAAGGATTCGACGCTCACCGGCCGCACCTATCTGTGGGAGCAGGGCTGGGAGGCGGCGCAGCAGCATCTGCTGCTCGGCTATGGCTACGCCGCCTACTGGGTGCAGGGTTTTGCCGATCCGGAGCGGCTGTGGGCGGAATTCTATATCTCGACCCGCTCGGGCTTCCACTTCCACAACACCTATGTCGAGACGCTGGTGGAAATCGGCTTCATCGGCGTCACCCTGCTGGCGCTGGTCATCCTGCGCGCTTTCTATGGCCATGTGTCGAAAGTGGTGTTCGGCGACTGGAGCGCCGATTCGGTGGTGCTTGCCGGCGCGATCGGACTGATGCTGATCCGCTCCTTCTTCGAGGTCGAGATGCTCGGCCCCTACTTCACGGCGTCCTTCATCGTTTATTACGGCCTGTTCAGGCTGACCCCGTTGCCGGCTTTCCGGCGCCGCAGGGTGGCCGTTCCGGCCGAGGACGAAAGGCCTGCCAATGGCCGCGTCCCGGCGCCGGTCTGATCAGAATAGCCAAGCGCAAATCCGGGCGGAAACCTGCGCCGGCGGCGACAGTTTTCGACCTCAACAGCTTCGTCAGCGTGCGCAAGAGAAGGGTGGGTTTGTCCACAACCGCTCCCGATGTCAGTCGTGCAAATCCTTGGAAATCGCCGGCCCGATGGCGAAATCGGAAAACGTCACCTCGAATCCTTCGCGCTGCGGCGAGCAGCACATCATGCCGACATCGACCGATTTCGAGACCGGGAAATAGGCCAGCCGCACCGGCTTCCAATGGCCGTCGGCGGCATCCAGATATTGGATGCGGATCGCCTCGGCGTGACGGGTCAGGCGGATCCTGACGCCGTCCTTGCTGGCGGCGATGGCGACCAGCGACCAGTCGGAGGTGTCGTTGGTGACGACGACCGAAAAATAGGCCAGGCCGTCGGTGTATTCGATGCCGGCCTTGATCCAGTGCGTTTCGCTCAGGCGCAGCATCAGCCCCGCCTGATCGTAGAGCACCTTGTAGTCGCCCTTGACGGTGACCTCGGCGGTGAAGTCACCCTCGACGGGACGGTAGAGGAAATGACCGTTGTCGCGCCAGAAGCCGTAAAAAGTCTCGCGCCAGAAATCCGTGTCCTTGCCGGTGCGGACGGTGAGCGTGCCGTCGCCGACCACGTGGTGCGGCGGCGGGTTCAGCCATGTCATGTCGGCCACGCTCATCGATCTCCTCCCGGTTTGGATCAGCCGGCGAACGTATAGGCTGTCTTCACCGTGGTGTAGAACTCCATGGCGTAGCGGCCCTGCTCGCGCGGACCGTAGCTCGAGCCCTTGCGGCCGCCGAACGGCACGTGGAAGTCGACGCCCGCCGTCGGCAGGTTGACCATGACCATGCCGGCTTCGGAATTGCGCTTGAAATGCGTCGCATGTTTCAGGCTGGTCGTGCAGATGCCCGAGGTGAGACCGAACGGCGTGTCGTTGGCGACCGCCAGCGCCTCGTCATAATCCTTGACGCGGATGACATTGGCGACCGGGCCGAAAATCTCCTCGCGCGAGATGCGCATGGCATTGGTGGAGCCGACGAACAGCGCCGGCTTCAGATAGAAACCCGGCGTGCCGCGCTCCAGCCGCTCGCCACCGAATGCGAGCGTTGCGCCTTCCCTGACACCGATGGCGATATAGTCTTCGTCCTGCTTGAGCTGCGTCTGGTCGACGACCGGACCGATCTGGGTCTTGGCGTCCAGCGCATCGCCGATGACGAGCTTGTCCAGGCGTTCCTTCACCGCGTCGACGAAACGGTCGTGGATACCGTCGGTGACGATCAGGCGCGAGGATGCGGTGCAGCGTTGCCCGGTCGAGAAATAGGCGCCGTTGACGGCGCAGTCGACGGCGACGGCAAGGTCGGCGTCATCGAGCACGACGAGCGGGTTCTTGCCGCCCATCTCGAGCTGGAACTTGCGCATGTGCTCGACGCTTGCCGCGGCGACACGCTTGCCGGTGCCGACCGAGCCGGTGAAGGAGATGGCGTTGACGTCGGGGCTGTCGAGCATCGCCTGGCCGACCACCGAGCCCTTGCCCATGACGAGGTTGAGCACGCCCTTGGGCAGGCCGGCGCGGTGCAGGATGTCGACGATGGTCCAGGCGCTTTCGGGAACCAGCTCAGCCGGCTTGAAGACGATGGTGTTGCCGTAGGCCAACGCCGGCGCGATCTTCCAGGCGGGAATTGCGATGGGGAAATTCCATGGCGTGATGATGCCGACGACGCCGACACCCTCGCGAGTCATCTCGACGCCGACGCCGGGCCGCACGCTCGGCACCATCTCGCCCGACAGGCGCAGCGTCTCGCCGGCGAAGAAGTCGAAGATCTGCGCGGCGCGGATCGTCTCGCCAACACCCTCGGCCAATGTCTTGCCTTCTTCACGCGCGAGCGAGCGGCCGATCTCGTCCTTGCGCGCCATGATCTCGTCGGAGGTCTTCTTCAGCACGGCGTGGCGGGCCAGCGGACCCGAGCGCGACCAGGCCGGGAAGGCCGCCTTGGCGGCGGCGATGGCCTGCTTTGCCTCCTCCGGGCCGGCAGAAGCGTATTCGCCGACAACATCGTTGGTGTTCGAGGGATTGATGTTGCGCGAGCCGGCCTCGCCAAGCCACTCGCCGTCGATCAGGTTCTTGCGGTGCAGGGTCATCTTGTTTTTCCTTGGGTTTTGGTCGCGGCAGCCTTTGGCCGGGTCAATTGTCAGACAAATGATATAGTGATTGTCCGGGAGGAGGTCTACCCGCGATCTTAAACCTAGAGCTGGTTCGCGTCAGGTCGAGAACGACCAGAACAGGCAGGCGAGCGTGACCGCGCCGAAGATGACGAAGAACAGGCTTCTGAGCAGGACGTTGCGCCGAAGCTCGTTCATGGTGAGGTGTGCCGCCACGATAGCCGCGACGAACAGGAAGCGCCAGTTGAAGAGCGCCCAAAGCACCTCGTGCTGGCCGAAGGCCCATCTGGCGATCAGCGCGCCGACGATGGTCGCGAACAGCATGATCGTCGCCCAGAAGATCGCGTCGGCGGCGTGGGTCAGCACGATGCCGGCGGCCCGGATCGGCAGGACCATCATCAGCATGGCGCCGAAGAAATAGACGGCGGCGATGGCCAGGAAGGAGCCGGCGTCGGCAATGCCGTCGAGACGCTTCACGCCAAACGCGCCGTAGGGATAGCCGTGCCTGGCAACCGCCAAAGAGAGCGCCATCAGCAAGGCGCTCAGAACCGTTATCAGTGCGAATGTGCCGAGGGCCTTGCTCATGCCGTTCCCTGTCGAGACGAATCAACGGGAGTCTAGCAGAGCGCGAGCCTCAGAAGGTCAAATCACCGTTCGCTATTCTCGAAGGCGCCGATGCCTTGAGCGATGAGGTTGGTCGCCATGACCAGCGAGACGATCGCGCCCGAGTTGAAGACGACGACCCACCATTTGCCGCCGGTGAGGAAGCCGTAACCTTCGGCGACCGCCAGGCCCCAGTCGGCCGAGGGCGGCTGGATGCCGAGGCCGAGAAAGCTCAGCGTGGCGATCGAGAAGAAAGCGTAGCCGAGCCTCGTGACGAGCTCGATCAGGATCGTCTCCCTGATGTTGGGCAGGATCTCCAGCACCATGATGGCGAAGGCATTCTCGCCGCCGAGGCGGGCGGCGCTGACATATTCGCGTTCTTTCTGCTCGCGCACCGCGGCGCGGACGGTCCTGGCCACCAGCGGCGCATAGGCGATGGCGATCACCAGGATGACGGTCAGGTTCGAGGGCCCGAGCGCCACCAGCGTCATGGTCACCAACACGATGAAGGGGAAGGCCATAAGCGTATCCAGCAGCCGCGCGCCGATAGCGTCGACCAGGCCATCGAAATAGCCGAGCACCAGGCCGATGATCGTGCCGGCGGTAACGCCGCCAAGCGTGGCCAGCGGCGCGACCAGCAGGATATCGCGCGAGCCGACGATGATGCGGGACAGCACGTCACGGCCGAGGTGATCGGTGCCGAACCAGTGCGTGGCATCCGGCGGTGTCAGCGTTGCGAGGAAATCCTCGGCATAGGGATCGAAGGGCACCAGCCGGTCGCCGAACAGGGCGCAGGCGATCCAGAAGGCGAGGATGAGCGATCCGATGATGACGGAGACAGGAAGGCCGCGAACGGCGCGGCCCAGCCTGCCGGCGACCCCCAGGACAGCGGGCGCGTGCGATGGCGCCGGGAACTCCAAAAGATCCATCATAACGACGCCCGCCGCCGTTGCCGTGGGTCGAGCAGCGCCTGGACGAGATCGCCGATCGCGGCGGACAGGACGAAGATCGTCGCCAAGACCAGCACGCCTGCTTCCAGCATGGGGAAATCGCGCGACTTGGCGGCATTCAGAACCAGATTGCCAAGGCCCTGGATGCCGAACAGCGCCTCGATCACCACCAGCCCACCGAGCATGTAGCCGCTCTGCGTCGCCAGCACCGCGATCGTCGGCGTCAGCGCGTTGGGCAGCACGTGGCGGATAATGACCTGCCGGCGATCGAGCCCTTTCAGGATGGCGGTGCGCGTATAGTCGGCGGCCAGGGCCTCGATGACGCCGGCCCGCGTCATGCGTGCCAGATAGCCGGCGAGGTTGAGCACCAGCGGCAGCGCCGGCAGGATCAGATAGTAACCGCTCGTCCAGAAACCCGCGCCATCGGGCGCGGCACCCGTGATCGGCAGCCAGTTCAGCCACAGGCCGAAGACGAGGAGCAGGAGCAGGCCGGAGACAAAATCCGGGACGATGCCGAAGGAGACGCCGCCGAGCACGATCAGCCGATCGGTGAGCCGACCCTGGTTCAAGCCGGCGACGATGCCCGCGCCGACACCCAGCGGCACAAGAAACAAGAGGATGATGCCGGCAAGGGCCGCCGAGCGGCCGAGGCTTGCCAGCACGAAGGGCGCGACCGGCGCACGCATCGACAGCGACGTGCCGAAATCGCCGCCAAGCGCCGCGCTGAACCAGCGCCAGTACTGGACGAGCACGGGCTGGTCGGCGCCGAGCTGTCTGTTCAGCGCCGCGACGGCCTGCGCATCGGCGAAGGGACCCAGCATGACGCGCGCGACATCGCCGGGCAGGACCTGCCCGGCGAGGAAGACCAGCGCGCTGACCAGCCATAGCGTGAGGAGCAGCGAAGCCGCGCGCGCCGACAAGGTGCGGCCGGTCAGCATCCGGTGCCCCGGCTGGCTTGACGTTTGCGCATCATGCCTGGACGAAGGAAACGCGGTCGAGCAGGAGATGCGAGATGGCCGTGAAGCGCACGCCCTCGACCTTCGCACTGGCGATCCGGCTGTACTGCGAGAAGTAGGAGATGATCTCCGGCGTCTCGTCGAGCAGCAGGGTCTGGATCTTGCCGGCCGCGATGCGCTGCGCCTGCAGGTCGCGGGCCTTGCCGTATTCGACCAGCAATGCGTCATAATCCGCATTCTTGAAATGCGCGGAGTTCCACGCGCCATCGCTCTTCAGCGTCGCGTTGAGGAAGATGTCGGGCGTGCCGCGATGGCCGAAATCGGTGATGCCGAGATTGGAATCGAGCCAGGGCGAGCTGCCGAAGGTCGCGGAACCGTAATAGGCATCCTGCGGCAGGACATTGAGCTTGATGTCGATGCCAGCCTTCTTGGCGAAGTTCTGGATGATCACGGCGTAGTCGGGAATGTCGTAGGCGCGTTCGGTGGTGAGCGTCACCTCGAAGCCGTTCGGCACGCCCGCTTCGGCCAGCAGACGCTTGGCCTCGGCGATGTCCTGCTTGCGCTGCGGCACCGACGAATCGGCCGAGGGGAAGATGGGCGCGAAGGGCGTGTCGTTGCCGACGATGGCGCGACCCTTGAGCAGGCCCTTGACGATGGCCTCGCGGTCGAGGGTGAGCGCCAGGGCGCGGCGGATGCGCTTGTCGGTGAACGGCGCCTGGTCGGTCCTGAGATGCACGGCGTCGTGCGAGCTCGCCTGGACGCTGAGCAGCTTGAAGTTGGCATTGCCCTCGATCGCCAGCTCGAGGCGCGTGGTGCTCGGGATGACGTCGAGCTGGCCGGCCTGCAGCGCCACGACCTGCGCCTGCTCGTCATCGAAGAATTTGATCTCGACCCGGTCGGGCAGCGCCTTGTCGCCCCAGTAATCGGGATTGCGCACGAAGCTGGCGCCCTGCTTGGGACGGAAGGATTCGAGCTTGAACGGACCGGTGCCGTTGAAATTCTTCTCGAAGTCGCCGGCATAGTCGGCCGGCAGGATCACGGCGTTGTAGACGTCGGAGGAGACATAGAAGGGGAAATTGGAGTTCGACTGGTCGAGATCGAAGGCGACCGTCTCGTCGTCGACGATCTTGGCGCCGCCCTTGGACAGGATGCCCTTGTAGGCTGAGAGCGCCGAGGAGCCGCTGTTCGGATCGACCAGACGCTCGAAGCTCGCCACCACGTCCTTGGCGGTGACGGTGCGGCCGTCATGGAATTTCACGCCGGGCCGCAGCTTGAAGGTCCAGCGTTTGGCCGTCTCGTCGGCTTCCCAGGACAGAGCGAGCTTCGGCTGCAGCCCGTCCTTGGGATCGTCGAGGATGAGATATTCGCCGACCTGGCTGAGAACGCCGATGCTGGCCGGATCGGTGACGGTGACCGGATCGATCGCCTTGGTCGGCTGGCCAAGCCCGACGCGGACGGTGCCGCCGGCAGTGGCCGCACGGGCCTGACCGGAGAAGCCCAGCCCTTGCGAAGCGGCAAAGCCGGTCAGGCCGATCAGCGCGGCGTATTTAAACAGGTCGCGGCGCTTGAGATAGCCCTTGGCGTATTCGTCGACGGCGACGTTCCAGATGTCGCCGGAGAGATTGCGAAGGGCGTCGATTTCGTTGCGCTTGGTCATTTTTTGCCTCTGTGAAAATCGTGGTTTTTGAAATGAAGTGGAGACGACGGGGCCGGATCAGACCGGCTGGCCGTCGAGATGGATGCGGTCGACTGCTTGCGGATAGAAGGCGATCAGCCCCTTGATCCTCGGCATCTCGGCGATCGGATCGCGGTAGCTCCAGGCGATGTCCTCGCTGAGCGAACCGTCCTTGCGCACGCCGGACCAGTAGGAGGCGATGTCCTTGTAGGGACATCGGGTCCTCGTCAGCGAGGCCCTCAGCCGGTCGAGCCGGACATCCTCGGGCGGCAGATAGAAACGTGTCGGCAGATGCGTTTCGAACAGCAGCACCGGACGGCGGCTGTCGGCAATCGGCTCACCGTCGAACCAGATCTCGACATGGCTGGAGCTCTGCAGCACGTCGATGCGCGCATAGGGATCGCGGGCATGGACGAAGACTTCTTCGTCTTCCTCGAACCATTGGTCTACGAGGTTCCAGGTGAAGGCGACGCGGCCGGCGAGCGGCGCGAGGTTCTCATCTGGGGGCGCCGTGAACGACCAGGCGGCATCCGCGGCGCGCCGGTCACCGGCTTCGATATCCCAGTATTTGGTCTCGCCACCGACGGGATGCTGCTGGCCTTGTTTCGAGGGCTTCAGCACCGACTGGTCGACTGCGGCCAGCGGGAAGAAATAGATCGGCAGGAAATGGTTGGAGCGCAGCACCAGCACGTTGCGGCTGTCGGCGATGACGCGGCCGCCGAATTTGACGCGGATGCGCTTGGCGCTGTGCAGGACGTTGATCAGCTGCGGCGCGGTCGCCTCGCGCGGCTGCAATCTCGGTGCGGCGGTCATGGCGGCTCTCCTCAGGACACGGCGCGCTGATTGGCGCGCTGCTCGGCGAAGCGGTTGGCGGGACGGGCGAGGCCGAAGCGGTCGCGCAGCGTTCCGGGGGCGTATTCGGTCGGGAAGACGCCGCGGCGTTGCAGCTCCGGCACGACCTGCTCGGCGAAGTTGATCCAGTCTTCCGGCAACAGCGGGAACATCAGGTTGAAGCCATCGGCGGCGCCCGCCTCGAACCAGTCCTGCAGCTGGTCGGCGATCTGCTTCGGCGTGCCGGCGACGGTCGGCACCGAGCCGCTGTTGGCGAGTTTTCGCGCGATCTCGCGCAGCGTCAGGTTCTGCGTCGCCCACTGCTTGACGCGGTTGAGCGAGGTGCGGCCGCCATTGAAGGTGCTTTCGTCAGGAAGCTGCGGCAACGGGCCGTCCGGCGGATAGGCCGAAAGATCGATGCCGCTCCAGCTCGACAGGAGATCGATGCCGACGCGATCCGGCAGCAGCGTCTGCAGATAATCCTGCCTGTCGCGCGCCTCGGCCTCGGAAGCGGCGACGATCGGCAATATGCCGGGCAGGATCTTGAAGCTCTCGGGACGTCGGCCGTAGCGGGCGAGCCGCTCGTTGATGTCCTCGCGATACCGGATGCCGTCTTCCCTGGTGCTGTAGATGGCGAAATGCGCATCGGCATGGGCGGTGGCGAAATTCTTGCCGTCCTCCGAGGAACCGGCCTGGACGATCAGCGGGTGGCCCTGCGGCGGCCGCGAGACGTTGAGCGGCCCGCGCACCTTGAAATGCGCGCCGCGATGGTCGAGCACATGGACCTTGTCCGGATCGGCGAAGTAGCCGGTTTCCTTGTCGAACAGCAGGGCTTCGTCCTCCCAGCTGTCCCACAGCCCCTTGACGATATCGAGGAATTCAGCGGCGCGCTGGTAGCGGAAGGCATGCTCGATGTTGCCGTCGCCGCCGAAATTGCGCGCCTCCTCGTCCATGGCCGAGGTGACGACGTTCCACGACGCCCTGCCGCCGCTGATATGGTCGAGCGAGGCGAACAGGCGCGCGACATTATAGGGCTCGCTGTAGGAGCTCGAAGCGGTGGTGATGAGGCCGATATGCTTCGTCACGCCGGCCAGTGCCGAAAGCAGCGTCAGCGGCTCGAGGCGGGCGTTTGCGTAGTGCGCGACGCCGCTCTTCACCGAATCCCAGATGGACACATGGTCGGCGACGAAGATGGTGTCGATCCTGGCGCGCTCGGCCGCCTGGACCAGCTCGCGATAGTAGTCGAAGCCAAGCACTTCCCGGCCTGGCGCGCGCGGATGGCGCCACGACATGCGATGGTCGCCTTGCGGGTTGAAGAAGAATGCGCTCAGGATCAACTGATTTCGCGCCATGCCGGCCTCCTTGCAAATCGCTGGGAGACGCGGGCGCCGCGTTGGTCGGCGCGACCCGCGATCTCCAATTTGCAAAAGGCTAGATTGCGCTCGGCCTTTATTCGAGTAATTTTATAGAGATAATATACTATGCAAGCGGAAGCGATTGCCCTCGATTAGGGCGCCGACAGAAAGCGATTTCGAGGTCTTGATGTCCCCTTCGGTGCTGAATGTGGAAAAACTTTCCATCGCCTATGGCGGGAAAAGAGGATGGCAATCCGCCGTCGACGGCGTGTCGCTCTCGATAGGCCAAGGCGAAGCGTTGGGACTGGTCGGAGAATCCGGCTCGGGCAAGAGTTCGGTGGCCATGGCGATCCTGCGCTACCTGCCGGGCAATGCGCGAGTGGCGGCCTCGGCGATCGAGTTCCAAGGCCGGGAAATCCGCGGCCTCTCCGGCGAGGAGCTGCGCGGCCTGCGCGGCGATCGCATCGCGGCCGTCTACCAACATCCGGGCGCCGCGCTCAGTCCGGCCATGACAATCGGCCGGCAGATCGGCGAGACGATCATGCGCCATCGCCCGGTGCGCCACGAGGAAGCGCGCTGGCGCTCCGCTGAGTTGCTCCGGCGTGTGCGGGTCGCCAATCCCGAGCGAGTGCTCGATCTTTATCCGCATGAGCTCTCCGGCGGCATGCAGCAGCGCGCCAACATCGCGATCGCCCGGTGCTGCACAAGGTCGAGCTCCGCATCGAGCAAGGCGAAACCTTCGGCCTGATCGGTGAATCCGGCTCCGGCAAATCGACGCTGGCGCGGATCGTCACCGGGCTGCAGACGCCTAGCCAAGGATCGGTCGAGCTGTTCGGCAGGACGGTGGCGCCACGCGCCGAGAAGCGGGCGCCAGGCGAACGGCGCGACGTGCAGATGGTCTTCCAGTCGCCCGACCGCACGCTCAATCCGCGCCACCGGATCGGGCGGATCATCAGCCGACCGCTGCGGCGGCTTGCCGGGCTTGGCCGGAGCGATGCGAAGAACCGCGTTGCCGAGCTTCTCTGCTCCGTCAGGCTGGCCGACACGACCGCCGAGCAGAAGCCACGCTCGCTTTCCGGCGGCCAGCGGCAAAGGGCGGCGATCGCTCGGGCCTTCGCCGGCGCGCCGAAAGTGGTGGTGCTGGACGAGCCGACCTCGGCGCTCGACGTCTCGGTTCAGGCCACGGTGCTCAACCTGCTCAACGATCTGCAGCGCGACAGGAACACGACCTATCTGTTCATCAGCCATGATCTCAGGGTGGTGCGCTACATGGCCGACAGGATCGGCGTGCTCTATCGCGGCCGGCTGGTGGAGACCGGCACGTCCGAACAGGTCTTTCGCGGGCCCAACCACCCCTACACGAAGCTGCTCTTGGCAGAGTCGTCAGATGATTCGCCTGCGGTCTCCGTCCAGGCGGAGATTGCGGCCGAAATCAATTCGAACAGCGGGTGCGCATTCGCCGGCCGCTGTCCGTTGGCGCAGCCCGGTTGCCTGAAAGCGGAACCGCCCGCCACCGATGCGGGCGACGGCCATCTGATCGCCTGCTGGCGGCGCGGCGAATTGTCCTGAAGCTTCAGGGCCGCTGCGAAGCCGAGACGAGATCGGCCTTGCGCCGCGCCGTCTCCAGGCCGACCGCGATGAAGCGGCGCGCATGGCGGGCGAGCTCCATATTGTCGGTCCACAGATTGCGCCAGATCGCCGTCTTCCGCGACAGGTTCTCGTCGACGATCTCCGAGGAGAAGGACTCGAAGCTGAGGTCGTCGCTGTAGCCGATCGCCGTCAGCGCATCGAAGATCGCGGCGAAGTCGATGCTGCCGGTGCCGAGGAAGCCGCGATGGCTCTCGCCGATATGGACATAGCCGATCTTCTTCGCGGCGTGGCGGATGGCCAGCCCGACATCGGCCTCCTCGATGTTCATATGGAAAGTGTCGAGATGCAGGAAGATGTTGTCGGAGCCGGTGTCCTCGATGAAGGCCAGCCCTTGCGCGGCGGTGTTGAGCAGGTTGCTCTCGAAGCGGTTGACGATTTCGAGATTGAGCGTGACCCCGGCGGCTTTGGCGGTCTCGGCAACCTTGGCAAGTGTTCCCGCGCTGCGGTTCCACTGGTCTCGCGTCGGTGCTTCGGTCTGCAGTCCATGACTGGTCGAGAGGATGCCGCCGACCTTTTGACCGCCGAGATCGCGGGTGAGGGCGACGGTGCGGTTCAAGATCTCGACGCCGCGCGCGGCGACCGCCTTGTCGGGGCTGGAGATGTCGCCGTCGGCCGGCAGGCCGATGCTGATCGCAACGCCCAGGCCGAGATCGGCGATGCTTTTGGCCAGCCTGCCGATATCGACATCGGCCGGATCGAGATAGGAGAACTCGATCAGGTCGAAGCCGGCTTCCTTGGTGTTGGCGAGCGTGCGTTCGAGATCCGCCTGCGCCGAGCTCGCAGACCAGACGAAAGAATGGATTCCAATGCGCGACATGATCATCTCCGTCCGATGAATGAGGCGCGGCCGGACCGATCCGGCCGCGCCAGCCTTGGGAGCAGGCTTTTTAGCGGGCCGCCGTCCAGCCCTTGTAGTCCTTCAGGTTCTCGGCGGTGATCAGCTTCGGATCGAGCAGCACGGTCGGCTCGGCCGGCTTCTTGCCGGCAAGCACATCCGCCGCCATCGTCAGCGACTGGCCGGCCATGACATAGGGATCCTGCGAGGCTGAAGCCTTGATCATCGAGGTGCCGGAGGCGAACTCCTTCTCGATGTCGGGGGCGCCGTCGACCGCGGTGATGATGAATTCCGAGCGATTGAGCTGCTTGGCGGCGAGCTGCGCGCCGATCGCCGTCGGATCGTTGATGGCGAACACCGCGTCGATCTTGTCGAAGCGGGTGAGCAGCGACTGGAACACTTTCAGGCCGCCGTCGCGCGAGCCTTCGGCGTTCTGGTCGTCGGACAGGACCTTGATGTCGGCATGCTGCGCAAGCACGTTCTTGCAGCCCTTGACGCGCTCCAGGATCGAGGACGAGGCCGGACCGTTGAGGATGACGTAGTTGCCTTTGCCGCCGGTGTGGTCGACCAGATACTGGCAGGCCTCCTCGCCAGCCTTGACGTTGTTGGTCATCACGGTGACGTCGGCGCCCGGCGCCGAGACGTCGAAGGCGGCGACGACGATGCCGGCGGCCTGCGCCTTCTTGACCGCGGGCGCGATCGCCTTGGCGTCGACGGCGTTGAGCATGATGACGTCGACGCCGGCGGCGATGAAGGAATCGATCTGCGAGACCTGCTTGTTGAGGTCGTAGTCTGCCGAGACGGACGTCACCTCGACCTTCGGATTGATCTTTTTGGCCGCGTCCTCGATGCCCTTGATGGTGGCGACGAAGAAGGGGTTGCCGAGCAGGCCGACCGAGATGCCGACCTTGTTGAGGTCCTTGGCCGATGCCGGCGCGATGGCGAGGGCCGCGAGGGCCGCGCCGCAGAGAAGTTTGGCGATGGTCTTCATTTACTTGCTTCCTCCGATTGCCCCGCGCCTCTCACGGTGCGTTACACACAATCCGGCTCATCTTGGCCGGCGACCAAGGTCATTCACGTTCTTGCTCCGGCCTGCAGCCGGTAACGGTCGAGGGCGACCGCCACGATGATGACCAAACCCTTGATGATGTACTGCCAGATGTCCGAGACACCGGCCAAAATAAGCCCATTGGAGAGCACGGCGATGATGAGGCCGCCGATCAGCGTGCCCCAGATCGAGCCGACGCCGCCGACGAAGCTGGTGCCGCCGAGAATGACGGCGGCGATGGCGTCGAGCTCGTAGGACTGGCCGAGTTGCAGGCCGTTGGCGGCGTAGAGCCTGGCCGCCGACATGACGCCGCCCAGACCCGCGAGCAGGCCCGACACGCCATAGACGAAGAGCAGCACCAGCGGCACCTTGATGCCGGTGAGGCGCGCCGCCTCGGCATTGCCGCCCACGGCATAGATCCAGGTGCCGAGCACGGTGCGCTTGAGCACCAGCCAGGACAGCACCACCACCGTCAGCGCGATGATGACGAGCCACGGAATGCCAAACAGCGAGCCGTTGCCGATGAAATCGAAAGGCAGGTCGGAATTGAACACCGTCGTGTCCTCGCCGAGCAGGCGGGCGACGCCGCGCACGGCGGTGAGCGAGCCCAGCGTGACGATGAAGGGCGGCAGCTTGATATAGGCGACAAGCAGCCCGTTGATGACGCCGAAGCCGAGGCCGAGCAGAATGGCGGCCGGAATGCCGAGCATGCCCCAGTCCGGCACCAGCGACACCAGCACCGCGACCATCGCCGAGGCGGCGAGGATCGAGCCGACGGAGAGGTCGATGCCGCCGGTGAGGATGACGAAGGTCATGCCGGCGGCGAGCACGATATTGATCGACGACTGCTGGCTGACGATGAGCAGGTTGGTGCCGGTAAGGAAGCGCGGGTTGATGAACTGGAAGCCGACGGCAAGCAGCACCAGAACCGGCAGCATGCCGAGCGCGGCGAAGGCCGTGCGCAGCCGCCGGCTCCTGACCACTGCCTGATCCGCCGATTTCGCCACTGTTGAGCTGTCGGTCATCTTGTCGGTCCTTCCTGGGCCGCTCCCGTCGCAAGTTCCATGATCTCTTCCTGACGCAGCGGCCTGCCCTCCGACGCCGTCACCTCGCCGGCGATGGCGCCGTCGCGCATGACCAGCACGCGGTCGGCCACGCCGATCACTTCGGGCAGCTCGCTGGAGATCATCAGGATGGCGATGCCCCTGCCGGCAAGGCTGTCGATCAGCCGGTAGATCTCCGACTTGGCGCCGACGTCGACGCCGCGCGTCGGCTCGTCGAGGATGACGACCTTGGGCTCGGTCTCCAGCAGGCGGGCAAGCAGCACCTTCTGCTGGTTGCCGCCCGACAGCGAGCCGGCATTGGCCTGCGCCGAGCGCGTGCGGATCGAGAGGTCCGCAATAGCCTTTGCCGCGCGCCTGTCGGCGGCGGTGAAATCGCGAAAACCGCCGGCGCGCGCGTCCTTCGCAAGCACGCCCATATTGATGTTGTCCGAGATTGACATGTCGAGGAACAGGCCGAGCTCCTTGCGGTCCTCGGTGAGGTAGGCAATGCCGGCTTCCAGCGCCTCGCGCGGCGAAGCAATGGTAAGGGGCTTGCCGTCGAGTTCCAACTCGCCCGCACTGCGGCGGTCGGCGCCGAAGATCAGCCGGGCGAGCTCGGTGCGGCCGGAACCGACCAGCCCCGCCAGCGCCAGGACTTCGCCGTGGTGAAGATCGAACGAGCAGTCCTTCAGCAATCCGCCGTCCGACATGCCGCGCACCGACAGCGCCACGCGGCGCTGGCTGTCCGGCGGCCGGTGATCCTTCTTGTAGAAGGCCGAGAGATCGCGGCCGACCATCATCGAGACCAGGCGCGATGCGTTGAGGTCGGCGCGTTCGAGGGTGCCGACATAGCCGCTGTCGCGCAATACGCTGACCCGATCGGCGAGCTGGTAGACCTCTTCCATGCGATGGCTGATGTAGATGATGGCGATGCCCTGCGCCTTCAGCGTCGCGATCACCTCGAACAGGCGGTCGGTTTCGCGCGAGGTCAGCGAGGTGGTCGGCTCGTCCATGACGATGATGCGGGCGCTGGTCGACAGCGCGCGGGCGATCTCGACCAGCTGGCGCTCGCCGAGCGACAGGCTGGAGACCAGGGCGCGCGCCGAAAAGGAAACGCCGAGCCGCTCGACGATTTCCCTGGCGCGGCGGTTGCACTGGTCGCGATCGACGATGCCGAACCTGCGCGGCTCGTTGCCGAGGAAGATGTTCTGCGCCACCGTCAGGTTCGGCGCCAGCGAAAGTTCCTGGTAGATGACGGCGATGCCCTGGGCGCGGGCCCTGATCGGATCGCCGGTGGCGACCGGCGTGCCGTCGATCAGGATCTCGCCGCCGGCATCCGGCCGATAGGCGCCGGACAGCACCTTCATCAGCGTCGATTTGCCGGCGCCGTTCTCGCCCATCAGCGCATGCAACTCGCCGGCATTGACGGTGAGCGATACGTCCTGCAGGGCGCGGATGGGACCGAAGGTCTTGGAGATGTGGCGCATCTCCAGCACCGGCCTTTGCGGCGCCTCGACATGGGCGGCGGCGCTCATTGGGCAGCTCCTTCCGCCGCGCCGGCTATGTGGCGTCCGGCAATGAGGCCGCGCCAGTCGTCGCGGTAGCGGTCCAGACCCTTGAAGTCCGCGGCGCGTACCGGCTCCGGAGTCTCGGCGGCGAACTCGCGGCCAACGCTCTCGAAGGCAAGCGCGGCCGCGCCCGTGGCGCTGCCTTCCAACGTGGCGCCCTGCATGAAGGGCTGGCCCGGCCGCAGCGCGGCCAGGAGGGCGACAAGCAGACCGCCGGCGTTCAGCCCGCCATCGACGATGACGGTGTTGCTTGAACGGATCAGATCGAGCGACAGATCGATCATCAATGCCACGTAGAGCAGTGCCACGGCCGCGCGCTCCTCGGCATCGGAAACCGGTCCGACGATTTCGCCCGTCCGGCCCGGCAGCGGCCCGCCCGGGGCAAAGCTCGGCAGGGCCATGGTGCCGGCGTCGATCGCGCGCTGTATCGAGGCCGGCGTGATCGCGCCCTGCCAGTTGCCGCTGATCGCTGCGAATTCGCGCCCGCCCATGAAGCGGATCGTGGGCACCGGGCCGCCGTCGACATCGACATTGACCAGCATGTCGCGTTCGCGGTCGAGCGCCTCGAGCGGGCAGTCCGGGTTGAGCACGATCACCCAGGTGCCCGTCGACACCACGGTGAGCGGTCCGAGATCCTGCCGCCGATAGGCGTGAAGCGCGGCGTTGCTGTCATGGACGCCGTTGTGAATAGCGACCGGCTTGCCGGCCCGGCCAAAGCGCCGCTTGCCGGTCACGGCGCCGGCGCGCGCGAAGGCGGGCATTTGACCACGCCAGCCTTCGGCATCGACCAGCGAGGAGAAGTCACGCTTGCGGGGCGCCCACAGATGCGAGTGGCAGCCGAGATAGGAGACCTCCGAAACGGCGCGGCCCCCGAAGCGCCAGCTCCAATATTGCGGATAGCCGAGGATCGCCTTCGCCGCCGAGAAGGCGCCGGGCTCCACTTCCTTCAGCCACAACATGTGGCGGCCATAGTTGAAGCCGAGCGGCAGGCGCGGCGAGAAGGTCTCGGCGAAATCGGGAATGCGGCGATCGATCCGCGCGGCGATATCGGCCGGCGGCTCCTGCTCATAGTCGAGGATAGGATGCGTCAGAGCCGTATCGTCGACCAGCGCGAAGGTGCAGCCATGGCCCGACACCATCAGACCTTCGATGCCGTGGGCATCGGCGGCTTCGTCGACGGCGTCCAGCGCCCAGTCATGCAGGGCCGCTTCGTCAAGCACACTGAGGCCGCCCTTACGTATCCAGTCAGGTTTCGTGCGCCGTTCGTCGACGATGCGCCCGTCCTGGCCGAAGACGAACAGCTTCGAGTTGGTCTTGCCGAAATCGAGCACCGCCATCTTCACTGGACGGCTCCCGAAGGCGAGGCGATACGCACGGTGACGCCGGCATCTTCCAGCATGCGCGCATCGGCGTCGGAGAGGCCGTCATCGGTCACCAACGTGCCGATGCGCGACAGCGGCAGCGCGACGTTGCGGGCATGGATCGACAGCTTGCGGCTGTCGGCCAGCACCACGATCTGGTCGGCGCAGAGACTGAGATCGACGATCGAGCGCACCAGCAGCGGATGCGATTCCAGCACGCCCTCATGGCCCAGCCCCTGCGCGCCGAGAAAGAATTTCGAGGCATAGAAGGGCGTGGCCTGAGTGAGCGAATGGATGATGCCGGGTTCGCGGTGCAGATCGCCGCCGGCGATGGTCAGGCTGCAATGGCCATGGTCGCTGAGATAGGCAGCGAGCGGCATGGAATTGGTGAAGAGCCGGATGTTGCGGTCGGCGAGCTTGACCCCGAGATGGAAGCAGGTCGAGCCGCCATGGACGATGACCGCATCACCGTCGCGCACCATGGTGGCGGCGACAGCGGCGATCTGCCGTTTGGCATCGACCGCCAGATCTCGGTTCTCGTCATAGGGCCTGGCATAGGCGATGCCGGCTTGCGAGGCGCCGTCGAGCGCCGAGATGCCGCCATAGACCTTCCTGGCCTCGCCAGCCTCGTCGATCTTGTCGATGTCGCGCCGGACCGTCGCCGCCGAGACGCCAAGCCGCTCCTGCAACTCGCGCACCGAGGCGAACGGCCGGTCCCGCAATAGCTCGACGATCTGACGCTGGCGGCCGGAGTCGCTCAACTTTTTCCTCCCGACAATGCCATTTGCACGGCAATTGGTGCAACTTACTCAACCTCGGGCGGATTGCAAGCCAGTTTTGATGATAGTAGATCACAGTTGACGTAGATCGCTCGCATCTGCGATATCATCACCAATCATTCTCCCGTGACGGGAGATCGTGCGAGACCGACCGAGCCGTTGGAGGAAGATCGCCATGGCGACCACAGTTGATGCGCAGGAGCTGGCTGCCTTGCGGGCGCTTTCGGCCGCCATCGGCGCCGATCCGCACCTGACCCAGGCAGCCGGCGGCAACACATCGCTGAAGGCAGGCGACACACTGTGGATCAAGGCCTCCGGCACATGGCTGAAGGACGCGCTGACCGACGACATCATGGTGCCGGTGGCGATGGGTCCGCTCGTCGAGGCGGTGGAACGACGCGATCCGAGCGCCGACAAGCCGCAGGCCTTCGCCATCGATGCCCTCAATCCGCGCGGCCTGCGGCCATCGATCGAGACCACCGTGCATGCGCTGATGCCGCAACGGGTCGTGTTGCATGTCCACTGCGTCGAGACGATCTCACTTGCCGTCCAGGCCGATTGCGAGGCCGAGGCCGGGCGGCGTCTTCAGGGGATCGCGTGGGCGTATGTCCCCTATCGCCGGCCGGGCCTACCGCTTGCCCAGGGCATTGCCGAACGCCTCCGGCCGGAGGTCGACGTGCTGATCCTCGGCAATCACGGCCTGGTCGTCGCGGCGGAGACCGTGGCCGAGGCGGAGCGTCTGCTGCATCGGGTGAGATCGTTCCTGGCCCGCCCGGCGCGACAGACGGCGGCCCCGGATATGGCGGCGCTGACGGTGCTTGCCGGCGGCAGCGGCTACCGATTGCCGGCGGATGTCGAGGCGCATGCGGTGGCGCTCGACCCGGACAGCTGCCGCACCGCAGAAGCCGGCAGCCTCTATCCGGATCATGTCATCTTCCTTGGCCGGGGCTCCGTGGTGGCAAGGCCCGGCGAACAGGTTGCCGACGTCGTCGCGCGGCTGGGCGCAAATCCCGTCGCGGTGCTCTTTCCGGGCGCCGGCGTGCTGATGCGCGGTGACGCCAGCTCCGGCGCTGACGCCATGCAGCGCTGCCTCGCCGACGTGACCGCGCGTATCGACATCACGGCGCGATTGAACTATCTCACCGCCGCCGAGAATGACGAGCTGGTCAACTGGGATGCCGAGCAGTATCGCCAGAAACTCAACGCCGCGGGTTAGGTGAATGGTGCCGCTCGCAGTAGGCATCGACATCGGCACGTCCGGGTCGCGCGCCGTCGCGATGCGTCCGGACTTCTCCATCGCCGCGAGCACCGCCGCGCCGCTCGATCGCTTCGGCGCGAACGGCCGCGATCCCGCTGTCTGGTGGGCCGCGGTCGAAGCGACACTACGGGAACTCTTCTCACAAATCGACCGCGGAGCGGTGCGGACAATCGCGGTGGACGGCACGTCCGGCACCTTGCTGCCGATCGACGGCGCCGGACGGCCGCTGGCCGAGCCGCTGATGTACAACGACAAGGTTCCGGATGCGGCCATCCTCGCCGCGATCGACGGCGCGGCGCCGGAAGCAAGCGCCGCGCATGGGGCGACATCCGGACTCGCCAAGGCGCTGTGGTTCCAGCGCCTGCCTGACATCCATGCCGTGCTGCACCAGGCCGACTGGATCGCTGGACAACTCTCCGGCCGCTTCGACGTCAGCGACGAGAACAACAGTCTGAAGACCGGCTACGACGCCGAGGCATGCCGCTGGCCGGAGTGGATCGCGGCGACCGGCATGCGCATGGAGCTTCTGCCTGCCGTCGTCAGGCCAGGCAGCGTGACCGCCAGGCTCACAGCAGCGGCCGCCGGCCTGTTCGGCCTGCCGCGCGACGTCGCGGTGGTTGCCGGCACAACGGATGGCTGTGCCTCGTTCCTGGCGACGGGCGCTGTGGCCGCCGGCGACGGCGTGACCGCGCTCGGATCGTCGCTGACCATCAAGATCCTGTCCGACCGGCCGATCTTTGCACCGCGCTATGGCATCTACAGCCACCGGCTCGGCGACGCCTGGCTGGCGGGCGGCGCATCGAACACCGGTGGCAAGGTGCTCGCGCAGCATTTTTCGCTTGCCCGCATCATCGAGCTCAGCGCGGCGATCGATCCCGCGACGGAGACCGGCCTCGACTATTATCCGCTCGGCTCGCCTGGCGAGCGCTTTCCCATTGCCGATCCGGCGCTGCAGCCGCGCCTGTTGCCCCAACCACAATCCGACGCCGACCATCTGAAGGCGATGCTGGAAGGGATCGCCGCCATCGAGGCGCTGGGCTACCGGAGGCTTGCCGAACTCGGCGCGCCACCGCTGACATCGGTGCGCAGCGTCGGCGGCGGCGCCGCCAATGCCGCCTGGACCGCGATCCGGCAACGAAAGCTCGGCGTCGAATTTCGGCCTGCGCTGTCAGACGAGGCAGCGGCGGGCACGGCACGGCTGGCCCTCAAGGGTGCAAGCGAAGCGGGGCTGCTGTGAGCGCGAAGCACGCCATGCATCTCGACGGGGTCGCAGCGCTCGCCGAACGCTACGACGTGTTCCTGCTCGACCAGTTCGGCGTGCTGCATGACGGGCAGCAGCCTTACCCTGGCGCGGTCGAAGCCCTGTCGGCGCTGAATCGGGCCGGCAAAACGGTGGCGCTGATCTCGAACTCCGGCAAGCGGGCGGAGCCCAATGAGAGGCGGCTGCTTAAGCTTGGTTTCGAGGCGGGAAGCTGGGACCATTTCGTCTCATCCGGCGAAGTGGCCTGGCGCATTTTCACGGACATGGCGCGCGAAGGCACGCTGCGGGCCGGCACAAGATGCCTGCTGATCAGCCGCGACGGCGACCGCTCGGCGATCGAGGGCCTGCCGCTTGTTTTGACCGAGCGCGGCGACGACGCCGAACTGGTGCTGATCGCGGCCAGCGAAGGCGACCGCTACGACCTCGATCACTACCGAAGACTTCTCGGCCCGGCGGCGGCGCGGCAGGTGCCGTGCTTCTGCACCAATCCGGATCGGATCATGCTGACCGCGGTCGGACAGCGCTTCGGCTCCGGCGAGATCGCCGACCTTTACGAACGGCTCGGCGGCAGCGTCACCCGTATCGGAAAACCCTATCCGGCGATCTACGAAGCGGCGCTCGCGCTTGCGGGAAATCCGGATCGTCACGACGTGGTCTGTGTCGGCGACAGCGTCGAGCACGACATCGCCGGCGGCCAGGCCGCTGGCGTGGCGACCGCGCTGGTTGTGTCCGGGATATTGGCCGACAGCGGCGACCCTGCCGGGCTTTTCGACGAATTCAACGCGCATGCGGATTACATGCTGGACGCGTTTCGGTGGCGTTGACTATTCGATCCTGCTGCCGCTCTTTGGATCGAACAGATGCAGCGCCGCAGGGTCGGCGGCCAGCCGAATGATGTCGCCCGGCTTCACATCGCTGCGGCCCATGACGAAGACGCATATCTGCTGGTTGGCCAGCCTGACATAGAATTGCGTCGACAGGCCGAGCGGCTCGACCACCTCGACCTCGGCCGTGAGCGCGCCGTCGTCGACCAGCTTGATGTGCTCCGGCCGCAGACCGATGGTGAGCGCATCGCCGTCCTTGAGCGGCAGGCCATCCGGCAGCCGAAGCTTCTGGTCGTCGGCGAGCACGGCATCGACCTTGCCGCCCTTGGAGACCTTGGCCGGGAAGAAATTCATGCCGGGCGAGCCGATGAAGCCGGCGACGAAGGTGTTGGCCGGCCGGTCGTAAAGCTCGAGCGGGCGGCCAACCTGCTGCACATAGCCGTCATGCATGACGACGATGCGGTCGGCCATGGTCATGGCCTCGATCTGGTCGTGCGTGACATAGACGGACGTGGTCTTGAGCTGCTGATGCAGCGCCTTGATCTCGGCGCGCATATGGACGCGCAGCTTGGCGTCGAGGTTGGAAAGCGGCTCGTCGAACAGGAACACCTTCGGGTCGCGCACGATGGCGCGGCCCATGGCGACGCGCTGGCGCTGGCCGCCGGAGAGCTGGCGCGGCAGGCGGCCGAGATAAGAGTCGAGGCCGAGCCGCTTGGCGGCGGCGCCGACGCGGCTGTCGATCGTCGTCTTCTCGGCCTTCTTCAGCATCAGGCTGAAGCCCATGTTCGAGGACACGTCCATATGCGGATAGAGCGCGTAGGACTGGAACACCATGGCAATGTCGCGGTCCTTGGGCGCGACATCGTTGACCAGCCGCTCGCCGATATGGATCTCGCCGCCGGTGACCTCTTCGAGGCCGGCGATCATGCGCAGCAGCGTGGACTTGCCGCAGCCGGACGGGCCGACCAGCACGACGAACTCGCCGTCGGCGATCTCCAGATCGACGCCATGCAGGATGCGCAGCGAGCCGTAATCCTTCTCGACGTTTTGCAGGGTGACGGAAGCCATCTTTTATCCTTTGACCGCGCCAGCGGTGAGGCCGGTGACGAGATAGCGTTGCAGGAAGGCGAAGAAGACGCAGACCGGGATCAGCGCCAGGATGGAGGCCGCCATCATCTGCCCCCAGTCGACGGCGAACTTGCCGATGAAGGTGAGCAGGCCGACGGCAAAGGTCTTCTGCTCGTCGCTGGAGATCAGCATCAGCGCGAACAGCAATTCGCTCCAGGCGGCGGTGAAGACGAAGCCGAGCGTGGCGCCCATGCCGGGCAAGGTCAGCGGCACGATCACCCGGCGCATCGCCTGGGCGCGGGTGCAGCCGTCGATCATCGCCGCTTCCTCGAGGTCCTTCGGAATGCCGTCGAAGAAAGACTGCATCAGGAAGGTGGCGAAGGCCGTGTTGAAGGCGGTGTAGATGATGATCAGCCCGATCAGGCTGTTTGTGAGGCCGAGATCGCCCATGATGCGGTAGATCGGCGGGATGACCATGACCAGCGGGAAGGTCTGGGTGAGCAGCAACAGGATCGCCAAAGTCGCCTTGCCGCGGAAGGTGAAGCGCGACATGGCGTAGCCGGCAAGCGTGGCGATGACCGTAACAAGCGCGGCCGTCGACACCGAGACGATGACGCTGTTGAGGAAATAGCGCGGGAAGTCGGAGGCCTCGAGCACGGTGGCGAAATTCTTCAGCGTCGTCTCCGACGGCCAGAAGGTGATGCCTTCGGAATAGAGCAGGCGCTCGGGCGTCACCGAGATCTTCAGCGTCCAGAAGATCGGGAACAGCGCGAAGATCACGTAAGCGGCTATCGCCGCGTAGAGGCCGATGCCGCCGAGAAGCCGTGAGGAGGTGGAACGACCGGCGATCATCAGACGTGCCTCACCAGCGTGCGGCGGATGGCGATCAGCCCGATGGCGTAGGCGATGAGCAGCACCAGCAGCAGCACCGCGACCGCCGAGGCGTATCCTTTGTCGAGCGACTTGAAGGCGCTGACATAGATGTAGACCGGCACCGTGCTGGTCGAGCCCGCCGGACCGCCCTCGGTCATGACGAAGATCAAGTCGGCGAAGGTGGCGATCCAGATGGTGCGCAGCATGACCGTGATGACGATGGTGGGCGCAAGGAAGGGCAGCGTCACCTTGGTGAAGCGCTGCCAGGGCGAGGCGCCGTCGATGGCCGCGGCCTCATGCAGTTCGGACGGGATCGACTTCAGCGCGGCGAGCAGCGTGATGGCAAAGAAGGGGATGCCGAACCAGATGTTGGCGACGATCGGCCCCCACATGGCGGTGGCGGGGTCGGAGAGCACGTTGGTCGGTTCGGCCTTGAGGCCGAGCGCGAAGAGCCAATGCGGCAGCGGCCCGATGATCGGGTTGAACAGCCACGCCCAGGTGAGGCCCGAGAGAAAGGACGGCACCGCCCAGGGCAGGAAGACGACAGCCTGCACGACCTTGCGGCCGTAGAAGGGCTTGTCGAGCAGCAGCGCCAGGCCCAGGCCAAGGAAGAATTGGAAGAACACGCTGGCGACGGTCCACCAAAGCGTGTTGATCAGCGCCTGGCCGAGCACCTGGTCGGAGAACATAGCCTGGTACTGGGCAAGGCCGACATATTGCGACTTGAAGGCCGAGAATTTGCGGAAGGAATAGCTGATGCCGATGATCAATGGCACCAACAGCACCAGAACCAGCAGGACGATGGCCGGCGAAAGATAGAGCCATGGCTCGATCGCGGCCTTGCTCAGCCGCTTCTTGCGCGGCCGGGCGGCGGATCGGATTTCGGACACTGCGTAGGTCATGATTTTGGCTCTACGGTGAGGTGTGAGTGCCGGCGCAGGCGGCAGCGTCCTTCTCCCTGTTGACGGGGAGTTGAGGAGCGGTCCGCGCGGCGGCCGAAAAGCCAAGTACTTGGCTTTTCGAGCGACGAAAGCCGGCAGGCAGATGAGGGGCGGCGCTAGCTTCTCAGAACTCGGCGCTGCCCCTCATCCGGCCCTATCGGGCCACCTTCTCCCCGTGAAACGGGGAGAAGGAAGATGGGTGCTACTTCTTGTTCTTCGCCAGCCAGTCCTGTTGCTCCTTGGTCAGGAACTTGGCCCATTCGTCGGCCACCTGCTTGGCCGGCTTCTGGCCGAGCAGCACTTCCTGGAAATTCTTGATCGCCACCTGGTCGACGAAGTTGCCGAGGTTTTCCAGATGGGTGGGCGGCGTCACCATTTCATATTTGGAGCTGTCGCTGAGTTCGGTGAACCAGCCCTTGAACTGCTCGGTCTTGAAGTGGGCGTCCTGGTCGGCGCCATTGTGGATCGGCACAACGCCGACTTCCTTGGCCCATTCCAGATTATCCTTGGGCGACAGAAGCGTCGCCATCAGCTTCCAGGCCTCGTCCTTGTGCTGCGAATTGGCGAACATCGCCCAGCCGGCATAGCCAAGCGTCGGATAGGATTTGCCGCTCGGGCCTACGGGAAGCGGCGCCACCGCGAAGTCGTCGGCGCTCATCTTGTCGGCGATGCCGAGCAGCGCGTCCGGATCCTGGTTGAGCATGGCGCAGGTGCCGGAATAGAAGCCGGTGACCGTCTCGTTGAAGCCCCAGCTCACGGCGTCCTTCGGCGCCAGGCCGTTCTTGTACATGTCGGCCAGCATCTGCAGGCCCTTGACCGAGCCTTCATCGTTGATGGTCGAGACGCCGTCGTCGGTGAAGTAGCCGCCCTTGCCGTCGGCGATGTTCATGAACATGTGCATGCCGTTGAAGGCGCCAGGACCGCCGCGCAGGCAGTAGCCATATTTGCCGGGGATGGCGGAGATCTTCTTGGAGAAGTCGACGAACTCATCCAGCGTTGCCGGCGGCCGGTCGAGGCCGGCTTCCTTGAACAGCTTCTTGTTCCAGAACAGCGCGTTCACATAATAGCCGTAGGGGATCATGAACTGGGTGTTGTTGACGGTCGAGCCGAACTGCTTGGCGCGGTCACCCAGCGTCTTGGCGTCGTCCCACTTGGCCATATAGGGGCCGAGATCCTCGAGCTGGCCGTTGTTGGCGTAGAGGCCCATCCAGCGTTCCGGCATCTCGACGACGTCGGGCGTGTCGCCGGCCTGCACCATGGTGAGGAATTTTTCGAAGGCCTGGCCCCAGGGCAGCGAGACCACCTCCACCTTGATCCCCGGATTGGCGCTCTCGAATTCGGCGATCTGCTTCTTCAGGAATTCGGTGCGCGGCGGGCTGGTGATGACCTCGACCAGCTTGATGGTGGTGTCGGCCAGCGCGCCGCTGGCGGAGATCGCCAGGCCGGCGACGGCGGCAAGCATGAAGGTCAGTCTTTTCATGTTCAGGACTCCCATTTTGGAACACTCATTATTTTTTTGACTTGTCGAAGGCCTGGGTGATGTCAGCCCAGAGATCCTCGACATTTTCCAATCCGACATTAAAGCGGATGGTTCGGGGGCTGACGCCGAAGCGCGCCATCGAATTGATGCCCGGCGTCTGCTCGAGCGAGGCCTTTGCCGGCACGACCAGGCTTTCATGGCCGCCCCAGCTGACGCCGATGCGAAAATATTTCAGCGCATCGACGAAGGCCGGGATGTCGACATCCTCGGTGACCTCGAAGGAGAACAGGCCGGCATAGCCGGCTAAGGTCTTCTTGCCGGGATGGTTGGAATGGGCGGGGTGGTTGACGCGCTCGACCTTGCCATGCGCCTTCAGCCGCTCGGCGAGGATGAGCCCACTCTTCATGTGATGCGGAAGGCGAAGCGGCAGCGTGCGCAGGCCGCGCAGCAAGAGCCAGCCTTCGAAGGGCGACAGCTTGCCGCCAAGCTGCGAATAGGTCTGCTCGTTGATGTGCTTGATGTGGGCGGCCGAGCCCGCCACCACGCCGGCGACGGTGTCGCTGTGGCCGCTCAGATATTTCGAGGCCGAATGCAGTACCAGGTCGACGCCATGAGAGATCGGCTTCTGGAAGACGGGCGTCGCCCAGGAATTGTCTATCGTAGTGACAATGCCCTGCTCCTTCGCCAGCCGCGTCAGATGCTCGAGATCCTGCAGCTCGAACATCATCGACGTCGGGCTTTCGAGATAGAGCAGCTTGGCGCCGGGAAGCGCGGCCGCAACCGCGTCGGGATCCGAGCCGTCGACATAGTCGACCTTGATGTTCAAACGCGGAAACAGGCGTTCGAACAGCCGGTAGGCATCGCCATAGCAGTTGCGCACGGCGACTATGCGCTCTCCGGCGCCGACGAAGGCGAGCACCGTGGCGCTGATGGCCGCCATGCCGCTGGAGAAACCGCGCGCGGCTTCGGCGCCTTCGAGCGCCGCGACACGCGCCTCGAACTCCATCACCGTCGGATTGTCGCCGCGCGAATAGATCGGCTGCGTTCTTCTGCCAGCAAAAGTGTCGGCCATGTCTGCGTAGCTGGCGAAGGTGAAGAGCGAGGTCTGGTAGATCGGCGGCACCACCGCGCCGCCGGGGAACGGATCATCATGCGCAAGCAGCGTCGCCGCCTCGCCGAGATAGTCGCTGGCCAGGGAGGCCGGGTCGAAAGTGTTGGGCTGCTCGTTCATCTGCGGTCCGAAAGTTTGAGGTTGGCGGCGCCGCGCTTCAGATCGTCCTCGACGGTGGCGATGAGCTTCAGCGCCTCGGCGCGGGCGCCCTCAGGGTCATGCGCGGCGATGCGCTCGAAAATGGTGCGGTGATAGGGAAAGCTGGCATGGCCGAAATCGCGCACCCCGAGCGGATGTTCCCAGAAGCGGTGGAACATCTCGTACATGGCGGCGATGATCTGCTCGAACAGCGGATTGCCGGAGGCACGGAAGACCGCCTGGTGGAACTCCCAATCCTCGTCCGAGGACATGCCGGCGCGAGTCTGGAACGCTTCCTCCATGAGGTCGAGCTTGCGCTCGATCTCGGCGAGCTCGGCCTTGCCGGCACGAATGGCGCAAAGGGCGGCCGCCTCCGCCTCCAGTGCGCGGCGAATCTCCAGCGTCGCCATCAGGCCGGCGAAATCATTGCCGCCGGCGAGCGTCAGCGGCATGTGCAGCATGTCGGGCGAGACGGCGGCCTTGAGATAGGTGCCCGAGCCCTGCCGCCGTTCGACAAGGCCCAGCCCTTCCCAGCGCGTCAGCGCCTCGCGCACCGTGTTGCGGCTCACCTTGAGGCGTTCGGCGAGGATGCGCTCGGTCGGCAGTTTTTCGCCCGGGCCCAGAGCCTCCTGCCGCACGAACCCCGCCAACGCCTTCAGCACCGCGTCATCGCGGGCCGTCGTCTGGATCGGGGGCAAAAGATCGGTCAAGCCGGCTGCGCCTAAAGTGGTTCAATGGTCCAACCAATTTCTGCACATACCGAAGGATGAGTCAACGGTCGATTCGCCGGGCCGACGACGCGGATTTCGCCATTCGGCCCTGAGGTATTAGGCGCGGATCCGCGCAGACGCGGCAGCCGCGCGCTCCCGGCGCCAACGAGCGAACATCTCCTCGCGGACCAGCCTCGAACCCGAAAGCCGCGCTTTCGCCTCCGCCAGGACAGAAGGCGACGCCTCGGCCGGCGTGCCGGAGCGGAAGGGTGGTACCGGCGCGTATTCGAGCGAGAGCTGCACGATCTCGGCTTCGGCTTGGCCAAGCAACCTTGCGACCAGTGCCAGGCCGAAATCGATGCCTGAGGTGACGCCGCCGGCGGTGATCAGCTTGCCGTCCTCGACGATCCGCGCATCGACTGGGATCGCGCCGAATTCTTCCAGGAAATCATGTGCATACCAGTGCGTGGTGGCGCGTTTGCCCCTGAGCAGCCCGGCTGCGCCAAGCACCAGGGCGCCGCTGCATACCGAGGTGATGTAGCGCGCCTCAGCCGCGCGCTCCCAGACGAAATCCAGAACCGCCTTGTCCTCGAGCAGCGCGTTGACGCCGCCGCCACCTGGAATGCACAGCACGTCGAGCGGCGGACAATCGTCGAAGGTAGCAGTCGGCGTAAGCGAAAGACGCGTCGAGGACGTCACCGGATTGCGATCCTTCCAGATCAGTTCCACCTCGGCGCCCTTGACGGTCGCCATGACCTCATAAGGCCCGGTGAGGTCGAGTTGCTGGACGTTGGGGAATACGATAATGCCGAAACGAAGGCTCATGGAAATCTCCACAGTTTGACTTGGGGCAGGTTGACTTCGGGCAATCTACGGCATCATGCTTTGGCCCGGTCGCCAATCATCCCTCGTTTCAGGCCAAAGGCCATGCGCCGCATCGAAATCCTCGCCTATCCCGACATCCAGCTCCTCGATGTCAGCGGACCGCTTCAGGTTTTCGCCAGCGCCAACGACTTCAGGACGCAGGCCGGCGAAGCGCCGGCCTATGATGTCGTCGTCGTCGCCGCTTCGCCACGGATCAGGACATCGTCCGGTCTGGTGGTTGAGGCAGCGGCGTTGCCGGCGCACGGAACCACGATCGACACGGTGATCGTGCCCGGCGGCTGGGGCGTCAACGCGGCCTGCGAGGATGCCGAGCTGGTGCAGTGGATCATCGGCCGCTCGCGCGATGCGACGCGAACCGCCTCAGTTTGCAGCGGCGCCATGCTGCTGGCCGAGGCCGGCCTGCTCGACGGCCGGCGTGCGGTGACCCATTGGGGCCGCTGCGCGGAGTTCGCACGACGCTTTCCGGCGGTTCGGCTCGATCCCGACCCGATCTTCATTCGCGACGGCAATGTCTGGACCTCGGCCGGAGTAACGGCTGGCATCGACCTCGCACTGTCCTTCGTCGAGGCCGACCTTGGCCGGCGCATGGCGCTGGCGGTGGCGCGCGAGCTGGTCGTCTTCCTCAAACGTCCTGGCGGCCAGGCGCAGTTCAGCCAGACCTTAAAGCTGCAGCAAGGCGACGGGCGCTTCGACCGGCTGCATGGCTGGATCCTCGACAATCTCAGCGCCGATCTCTCGCTGGAGCAATTGGCCGACCGCGCCAATATGAGCCGGCGCAGTTTCTCGCGGCGCTATCAGGAGGCGACCGGCCGCACACCCGCCCGCGCCGTCGAGGAGATCCGGATCGAAGCGGCGCGGCGGATGCTGGAGCGGGGACAAACGGTCGGCCAGACGGCGCGGCGTTGCGGCTTCGGCTCGGAAGAAACGATGCGGCGCCGCTTCCTACGTGTCCTTGGCACCAACCCGCGCGACTACCGCGAGCGCTTCTGATCGCGACCGCTCGCGCCATGAAGCCGGGCTGAGCGACGTGACGCGCCGGAACTCGCGATTGAAGTTCGATTTGGTCTGGAAGCCGGATTCGAGCATCGCCGCGGTCACCGACATCTCGGTTTCGCTGAGCAGCCTGCAGCCTTCAGCAATGCGGAAATCATTGATGAACTGCGAGACGTTCTTGCCGGCCAGCCGATTGACCGCGCCGGATATCTGGCGGGCGGGAACGCCGGCGCGGCGAGCCAGCCGCGACAAGGTGAGATTTTCGTCGCGCGCCAGTTTCTGCTCGGCCAGGAGGGTGCGTACCCTGTCGAGAACCTCACGATCCTGCGCCGCCGTGGATGGTGCTTCGAGCTCCTCGGCGGCTTGGGATTGAGGCTGCGCGCGCGCAGCGGCGATGGCTGTCAGCCCGATGAGAAACAGGCCAAGAAAGTTCGCATTGCTGACGATGAAGGCCGCGTTCTCGCCTCTGCTCCATTCGAAATCCATCAGTATGGCGAGATCGAAGAAGGCAGAGACACAAAGCGCCAGGGCGGCGATGACGAGCGCGCGGTGCGCGGCGACCGCGCCGTCGAGCCGCGCCTCGTCCAGCGCATCGGGACCGGCGCGGCCAAGATCGAGCACTGCCAAGGCATAGCCCACAAAGATCACGATCATGGCGGCGTCGATCAGCGCCGGCGCGAACAGCACCAGGGCAAGCATCAGGACAGCGGGGCGGCATGAAGCCAGCGGACGCTGCCAGCGTCGGCGGCGCTGCGGTGGATCAGACTGCGGAACCCGGCAAAGACGATGGGTGGCAGGCCGCTCGCAACCACCGGCAGCACGTAGCGCAGCGCTGTCATGCCATAGCCCCAGCGCAGACCGAGAAGCACCGACTGCAGGATGCAAAGGCCGTCAGGGCGACGAACGGCCGGCTCGGCTGCTCGGCATGCAGCATCCGGACAAGCAGGACGAGCAAAAGCAGGGCGACGACGAAGGGAAGCGGGACGAAAATCACGGGCAGTCTCAAAAGCAGTCGGGTACATTGATAATGGCCCGGATCACGATTGAGAACGACCTCGATCGCGATCGAGGTCGCAACTTCGGGATGTCATCAGCAGATCATCGCCGGTCTCTCCAACCGAGCGAGGTCCTCATGACATTCTCCCGCATCCTGTCCGCAGCAATACTCACAGTCGCTTTCACCGCTACAAGCCACGCCGCCGAGGTCGGCATGCGCGAAATCTCCGTCGCGGCACCGCAACGCGGCCACGATCTCCAGGTCTTTGTCTGGTATCCGGCCGAGGCCGGCGGCGAAGCCATCGTGCTTGGCGACAACAGGGCCTTCAAGGGCGTGCCGGCCTTCAAGAATGCGCCACCGCTCAAGGGGCGGTTTCCCCTGGTCGTGCTGTCGCATGGGTCGGGCGGGCGCGTGCAAGGCATGGCCTGGCTGGCGACGGAACTCACCAAAGCGGGCTTCATCGTGGCCGGGCCCAATCATCCCGGCACGACCAGCGGCGACTCAACCCCAGCCGACACGCCGAAATTTTGGGAGCGCACGCGGGACCTCTCGGCAGTGGTCGACGCGATGACGACCGACCCGACATGGGGCGGCGGCGTCGACGGCGACAGGATCGGCGTGCTCGGCTTCTCGCTCGGCGGCGCCGCGGCGATGGAGATTGCCGGCGCCCGCGCCAGCCTCGACGCTTATGCCCATTATTGCGACGAGTACAAGAAATGGGACTGCGCCTGGTATGCGGGCGGCATCGGCTACCGTGACGACGCGGTCGTGCATGTCCACAAGCTCGACCTCAGGACGATCGACAAGGCGCGTTTCGAGCAGTCAAACCTCGACCGCCGCGTCAAAGCGGCCGTGCTGGTCGATCCCGGCCTTGCGCCGGCCTATGACACCGCCAGCCTGAAGGCGATCGCGATCCCGATGGATTTCATCAATCTCGGCGGCACCGACACGATTCCGCTGGGCGTCGTTGCCGACAAACTGGCTGCGATCGCGCCGCGCGGCACATATGCCTCCGTCAAAGGCGCCATCCATTTCAGCTTCTTGCAGGAATGCAAGCCGGGCGGCGCCGAGCTGCTGAGGGAAACGGGCGAGCTCGATCCGATCTGCGCCGACGGCGGCAGCCGCTCGCGCGCCGACCTCCATGCCGAGCTGGTCGGTCTGATCCGGGGCGACCTGGAGCGGAGCTTGCAGGGTCCTATGTGACCTCGGCCTGTCGCGTAAAAGACTTCCACGGCCATTCGGCGCGATGGCCTAAAGCGCGTCGCGCTGAACCGGATTCAGGCGACGCGCTTTAAGTCTTTGTTTTGATGCATGTCGTTGTCCCAGAACCGCTCACACTTCTGGGCGACATGCATTATAGCGCCGCCGGCAGCGGCCCAATCGCTGCGAGGCCGGCTTCGGTCAGCGCGTAGATGCCGCGCTCGGCGCGGGCGAACCAGCCATAGTAATTGTGCTGCAAGATGCTTGCGGCGCGTGGCGAAAGCGTCTTCAGGTCGCGCGGCCGTTTCGGGCCATTGGCCATGGCGGCGGCGCAGGCGAGCGCCTCCTGCCGATATGCGGTCATGATCGGCTTCTTGCGCGTGCTGCCGCCGATGGATGGGTCGCCCTTGCGGCGATGATGCTCCTCAACCAAGCGCGAGCGCCGCCGTGGATCGCGTCGCGGCGGCAGGGCGGCGGGACTGAGGATCAACTCCACCTCGCCCCTGGCGCTGACGCCAAGCAGGCCGAAGCCGAGGCGACGACAAAGCGCGCGGAAGCGCCGGTCGTGCTCCCGGCCCTTGCCGCGCGCCGACATCAAGGCGGCGAGCCACACCTCGTCACAGGCCGCCGCGCGGTCGACGGCTTGCAGGACGAGCTCGAGGTTGAATTGCAGCTTGAGCTCGCAGATGACGACGACCGGCGGCTCGCCGGCGCGCACGCCGACCACGTCGCAGCCGCCAACCTCGCCCTTGACGGCGAAATCCATGCTCTCGAGGAACCGCTTCACCGGCTCGTAGAGGGAGGTTTCCTGCATGAGAGAGGCATAACCGATTCGCGGCTGGTCGGCCCAGCGGCACCATTGCGGTCACGGCCACCGATGTCAGGCGCGGTGCAGGTAATCCTCGATCGACTGCGCCTTCATCTCGATCGAGAAACCGGGCGCCTGGGGCGGCATATAGGCGGCGTCGCGGATGACGCAGGGTTCGATGAAATGCTCGTGCAGGTGGTCGACATATTCGATCACCCGCCCATCCTTAGTACCTGACACGGCGACGTAGTCGATCATCGACAGATGCTGGACATATTCGCACAAGCCGACGCCGCCGGCATGCGGCCAGACCGGCAGGCCGAACTTGGCGGCGATCAGCAGCACCGCCAGCACTTCGTTCAGCCCGCCCATGCGACAGGAATCGATCTGCACCACGTCGATTGCGCCGCCGGCGATGAACTGCTTGAACATGATGCGGTTCTGGCACATCTCGCCGGTCGCGACCTTGATCGGCGCCACGGCCTTGCGGATCTTGGCGTGGCCGCCGACGTCGTCGGGACTGGTCGGCTCCTCGATGAAGAAGGGCTTGGCGAACGCGAGGTCCTTGAGCCAATCAATCGCCTGGTCGACCTCCCAGACCTGGTTAGCGTCGATCATCAAATAACGGTCCGGACCGATGACCTCGCGGGCGATCCTGAGACGGCGGATGTCGTCGGCGCGGTCACGGCCGACCTTCAGCTTGATGTGGTTGAACCCATCGTCGACCGCTTCCTGGCAGAGGCGCCTGAGCTTGTCGTCGGGATAGCCGAGCCAGCCGGCCGAGGTGGTGTAGCAGGCATAGCCCTCGCGCTCGAGCGCGGCGATGCGCTCGACCTTGCCGGCTTCGGCCTTCTTCAAAATCTCGAGCGCCTCGGCCGGCGTGATGGCGTCGGTGAGATAGCGGAAGTCGATGATCCTGACGATCTCTTCCGGGCTCATCTCGGCGACCAGGCGCCAGACCGGCTTGCCGGCTTCCTTGGCCCAGAGATCCCACACCGCGTTGACCACCGCGCCGACTGCGAGATGCATGGCGCCCTTGTCCGGCCCGATCCAGCGCAACTGGCTGTCGCCGGTCACGTGATGCCAGAAGCGGCCGGGGTCCTCTTTCACCCAGTCGAGATCGAGACCGACGACGAGATGGCGCAGCGCCTCGATCGCCGCGCAGCAGATCTCGTTGCCACGGCCGATGGTGAAGGTGAGGCCATGGCCCTTCAGCGACGGGACGTCGGTGTCGAGGATGACATAGGCGGCCGAGTAGTCCGGATCCGGGTTCATCGCGTCGGAGCCGTCGAGGCTTTGCGATGTCGGGAAGCGGAGGTCGAAGGTTCTGAGGTCCGTGATTTTCGTCATTGCTGCCTCGTGCTGGCCCGCCTCGTCATTCGATCGCCGGAGCGGCCTCAGATCGACCAGCCGCCGTCGATGTTGTAGGCCTGCCCGGTCGTGTAGGTCGCGCCGGCCAGATAGACGGCGAGATCGGCGATCTCTTCCGGCGTGCCGATCCTGCCCATCGGCTGGCGGGCGATGAAGGCCGCGCGCGCCGCCTCATAGTCGCCTTGCGCCTGCATGCGGCCCTGAAGCGAAGGGCTCTCGACCGTGCCCGGACAAATGGCATTGCAGCGTATACCCTTAGCTACATAGTCGGCGGCAATTGATTTTGTCAGGCCGATGACGGCCGCCTTGGTCACGCCGTAAGCAAAACGGTTCGGCACCCCTTTCGGGGCGCCGGCGACGGACGCCATGTTGATGATCGCGCCGTCGCCGCGCTCCAGCATGCCGGGCAGCACGGCACGGATGGTGCGGATCATGGCGCGCACATTGAGGTTGAAGGCGAAATCGAGATCCTCGTCCTTCATCTCCAGGATCGAGCCGGCATGGACGAAGCCGGCGCAGTTGAACAAGACGTCGACGCGGCCGATCTCGGCGAAAGCGGCCTTCACCGCCTCGTCGTTCAGCACATCGAGTTTTCGAGTCGTGATGCCGGGCGTCCTGGCGAGCTCGGCCAGGGCCGTCTCGTTGATGTCGGTGGCGTGGACGATGGCGCCCGCTTTGCCGAAGGCCAGCGCGCTTGCCCGCCCAATGCCCTGCGCGGCCGCCGTAACGACCACGACCTTGCCTGTGATGTCAGCCATTCTTTATCTCCGTCCTTCAGCCGGGCCGTCGCTCGACGATGTAGATGTGGTCCGCGGCCAGCACGACCTGGTCGCGCTGGTTCAAAACCTCGACGCGTTCGATGACGCGTCCGGCATTCGGCCGTTTCGGGTCATCTTCCTTGGCCGCGATGGTGGTGCGCGTGCGGATCGTGTCGCCGATGAAGACCGGCTTGATGAAACGCAGCCGGTCGTAACCATAGGAGAAGGCGACCGGATTGATGACGCTTGCCGTCAGGCCGACGCCGACCGAGAAGACCAGCGTGCCATGCGCGATGCGCTGGCCGAAGGGCGTCGTCTTCATGAACTCGGCATCCATGTGATGCGGGAAGAAATCGCCGGTGTGGCCGGCATGGACGATGAAATCGGTCTCGGTGATGGTGCGGCCGCTGGTGAGGCGCGACGCACCGATCTCGTAATCCTCGAAATAGGTGGTCTGTTCCATGTCCGGCCTTATGGCTTCGCGGCCAGCGGCGTCGCCGGCGCGGCGCTCGATTTATAGGCGGCCTCGACCAGCGCCATGGTGTGCCAGGCGTCCTCGACGGAACTCACCAGCTCAGCATCTTCGCCGGAGGCGAAGCGCTGGACATTGGCCATGCGGCCGACAAAGGCATCGGGAAACCATTCGCCGGCGAGCGGCACGGTGACCCACTCCGACCCGCCTTTCGGATGGATTTCCAGAATGTCCGGCTCGCCGCGCGGGTAATCGAGATTGAGGCCGAGCTTGACATAGGCCGCGCCCTCGGTGCCGCAGATGCGAAACTCGCAGGCCTGGTGGCGGCGGCCGAATTTGTGGTCGTGGTTGATCGAGAGCGCGCAGCGCACCGTGTCGCCGTAGTCGAGGATGGCGCTGGTGCGGGTCTGCGCGACCTTGTGGTTGGGATGGCCGAGCGTCTTGGCGTGCACGCCCAGCGGGTCGCCGAGAAGCTGGCGGATCAGGTCGAGATAATGGATCGAATGCATGGCGATCTCGACGCGTGGCGCCTTGAGCAGGAACTCCCAAAGCTGCCACGGCGTATCGAGCGCGAGCAGCGCATCGAAATCGACGACCTCGCCCAGCCAGCCCTTGGCGATGGCGTCCTTCAGCGCCAGCATCATCGGCGCGAAGCGAAGCTGGAAGTTGACCGCGGCCTTCAGTCGCTTGGCGCGGCAGATTTCAAGGATTTCCGTCGCCTCGCCGAGATAATTGCCCATCGGCTTCTGGATCAGCGCGACGGCGCCATCCGGCAGCGCTTTCAGCACATCGGCGTGGCGGCCGGGCGGGGTGGCGAGGTCGAAGATCGCGTCCTTCACCGCCGCTGCTTCCTCGACCGAACGAAACGCCGTCACGCCCCATGTCTCGGCGAGCTTCTGCGCCTTCGCCTGGTCCGGATCGTAGAGGCCGGAAATCGGGAAGCCGCCCTTGCGATAGGCCGGAAAATGCGCGTCGCCGACGATCGAACCGGCGCCGAAGGTGACGATCTGGCGCGGCTTCGACGGCTTCGGCCAGGACTGGGCCAGCGATGCCGGAGCGAAGACCTCAGTCATGATGGAAGACCTCGTCCATCGACGCCCACCACTCGCCCTCCTTGCGGGTTTCCAGCGGCTCCTGGCAGGGCATGCAGACCGCCCACCATTCCTGCGTCTTCGGGTCGGCCGCCATCTTGGCCATATCGGCGGCGTAGTCGGTGCCGTGATATTCGAAATAGGAGAAAAGCAGGTTCTCCGGCCGCTTCAGGTGGATCGAATAGTTCTTGATGTTGCAGGCCGAGATCATGGTCAGCACGTCCGGCCAGACGGCGGCGTGAAGGCGGACATATTCCTCGACCTTCTCGGATTTCAATCCAAGCACCATGCCCATGCGCTGCATAACCGCCTCCCTATTTCACGATCGCCGTAGTGAATTCGGCGATGCTTCTTGCCTTGACCGCGTCCCAGTCCCAGTCGATGCCGATGCCGGGCTCGCTGGGCGCCAGAGCATGGCCATCCTCGATGCGCATCTTGGCGCCCGTCAACTCATCGAGCTGCGGAATATACTCGACATATTTGCCGTTCTGGATGGCGCAGACCAGGCTGACATGCAATTCCATCAGGAAATGCGGGCAGACCGGCATGTCGAAGGCCTCCGCGGCATGGGCGACTTTCAGCCAGGGCGTGATGCCGCCGATGCGGCCGACATCGACCTGGATGATGCTGGCGCCGCCTTTCTGCATGTACTCGCGGAAATGCCTGATCGAATAGAGCGACTCGCCGACGGCGATCGGCGTCGCCGTCGAATTCGACAGCCGCACATGGCCGTCTATGTCGTCGGCCGGCAGCGGCTCCTCGATCCAGGCGAGGTCGAGATCGCGCAGCCGCTCGGCGCGGCGGATCGCCTCGTCGACGGAAAAGCCCTGGTTGCAGTCGGTCATGATCTCATAGCCGTCGGCGACGGCCTTGCGCACGGCCGACAGCCGCGAAAAATCCTCCGAGCCATGCGGCTTCCCGATCTTGACCTTCGAGCCGGTGAAGCCCTTGGCCTTCGCTTCCAGCGCATCGTCGACCAAAGCCTGCGTCTCGATATGCAGCCAGCCGCCTTCTGTCGTGTAGAGCGGACAGCGGTCCTTGGCGCCGCCGGCGAGCTTCCAGAGCGGCAGGTTCTGTTTTCTCGCCCGCAGATCCCACAGCGCCGTGTCGATCGCGGCGAGCGCGATCGCGGTGATGGCGCCGATGGTGGTGGCGTGGGTGGCGAATTCGAGATCGTGCCAGATCGCCTCGATCTGGTCGGCGTCGCGGCCGATCAGGCGCGGCGCGAGATGGTCGGCGAGAAGCCGCATCACCGACGAGCCGCCGGTGCCGATCGTGTAGCTGTAGCCGGTGCCCGTCGCGCCGTCGGAATCGGTGATGGTTACGATCGGCGTTTCCTGGCTGACGAAACTCTGGATGGCGTCCGTGCGCTTGACCTTCGGCACGAGGTCGACCATGCGCAGTTCGATCTTCTCGATTTTCGCCATGTCAGTTCCTCAGCGACTTGCCGGTTTCGGCGGAGAACAGATGCGCGCGGCTCAGATCGAAGCTCATGCCGATCCTGTCGCCGGCTTTCAGCGGCCTGGGATTGAGCATGCGCGAGACCCAGTCGGCGCCGTTGAACTCGGCGAAGACCAAAGTTTCATTGCCGAGCGGCTCGGTGATGCTGACCGGCAGCTCGACGCGGTGGACTTCGGTTTCGCCGCCCGAGCTCAGGCCGTGGCCGGTCGGGTAGAAATCATCCGGGCGGATGCCGAACACGACCTTGTCGCCGGCCGCCGTCTTCGACTTGAACTGGCCAGGCAGCGGCAGGCTGTCGCCGCGGCTGAAAACCAATCTGCCGTCGCTGACGGTCGCCTCGTGCAAATTCATCGGCGGCGAGCCGATGAAACCGGCGACGAAACGGGTGGCAGGACGGCTGAACACCTCGTCCGGCGTGCCGACCTGCTCGATATGGCCGGAGCGCATGATGACGATGCGGTCGGCAAGCGTCATCGCCTCGACCTGGTCGTGGGTGACATAGATCACCGTCGACTTCACCTTGGCGTGCAGCTTCTTGATCTCGGTGCGCATCTGTGTGCGCAGCTTGGCGTCGAGGTTGGAGAGCGGCTCGTCGAACAGGAACACGTCGGGATCGCGCACGATGGCGCGGCCCATGGCGACGCGCTGGCGCTGACCGCCGGAGAGCTGCGAGGGCCTACGGTCAAGCAGTTCGTCCAGGCCGAGGATGGCGGAGGCTTCCGCCACACGGCGGTCCATGTCGTCCTTGGCGGCGCCCGCGATCTTCAGCGAGAAGCCGAGATTCTCGCGCACCGTCATATGCGGGTAGAGCGCGTAGGACTGGAACACCATCGAGATGTTGCGCGAGCGCGGCGGCAGGTCGTTGACCACGCGGCCGCCGATGTCGATGTTGCCGCCGCTGATGTCCTCGAGGCCCGCGATCATGCGCAAGGTCGTCGACTTGCCGCAGCCCGACGGGCCGACCAGCGCGATGAACTCGCGGTCGGCGATGTCGAGATCGATGCCGTGCACGATCTCCATGTTGCCGTAACGTTTGGTGAGCTTTTTCAGCGAAACCGTTGCCATGAAGTTCAACCTTTCACCGCGCCGGAGGTGAGGCCGCCGACGAGGTGTTTCTGGACGATGTAGGTGAGGGTCAGCGCCGGGATGATCATCACCACGGCCAGCGCGCACATGCCGCGCCAGTCGATGGTGAACTCGGCCGTGTAGTCGAGCAGCCCGACGGGCAGCGTCTTGGAGTTGACGGAACGGGTCAGCTGCGAGGCCAGCGCGAACTCGTTCCAGCAGGTGAGGAAGGCGAAGATGGCGGCCGAGGCGATGCCGGGACGCGCCAGCGGGAATTCGACCTGCCAGAAGGCCTGCCAGCGCGTGCAGCCGTCGATCTGCGCGGCCTCGGCCAAATCCTTCGGCACCTGGCGGAAAAAGCCGTCGATCAGCCAGATGGTGAAGGGGATGTTCAGCGCCACATAGGCGAGGATCATGCCGAAATGCGTGTCGATGATGCCGAGCCGCGCATAGACGAAGAAGAGCGGCAGCGACATGGCGATGCCGGGCACGGTACGGGTCAGCATCAGGCCGAGGAACATGCCCGGCTTGCCACGGAAGCGATAGCGCGCGAAGGCGTAGCCGCCGGCCATGCCGATGGCGACCGCGATCACCGTCGAGGTGACCGAGATGATCAGCGAGTTGCGGAAATAGTCGAGCACCGGAATGCCGCCTTTGCCGATGCCGCTGAACATGGCGACATAGGCGTCGAAGGACAGCTCTTGCGGGATCCAGACCGGCGGCTTGGCCATGATCTCGACTGTGGGCCTGAGCGACGACAGCACGATCCAGATGCCCGGCAGGCAGATCAGCAGCATGGCCAGGAACAGGCCGACACGATGCGCCACGGTCAGCGTGCGGCGGATCAGCCGGGCGGAGGCGTTCTCGTCCATCATCACCACTCCGCGCCGATCTGCGCGCGCGCCGCGGCGAGCTTGTTGTAGAAATAGACCGTGAAGGCGATCGACAGCAGGATCGAGAAATAGGCCATGGCGTTGGCGAGGCCCATGCGGGCGTCGCTGTAGGCGGTGCGCCCGACCAGCGTCCACAACAGCTCGGTGCGGCCGGCCGGGCCGCCATCGGTCATGATCTTGACGATGTCATAGGCGCGCGCGACGTCGAGCGAACGGATCGTCATGGCGATGTAGGCGAAGGGCATGACGAAAGGCCAGGTCACATAGCGGAAGGTCTGCCAGGGCGTGCAGCCGTCGACGCGGGCCGCCTCGATCGGCTCCTTGGGCATGGCGAGCAGACCGGCCAGGATCAGGATGGCGAAGATCGAGGTCGACGACCAGACTTCCGCTATGGTGATGGCGGTGAAGGCGAGGTGGCTTTCGATCAGCCACGGGATGGCTTCCTCGGTGAGGCCGAGCGACTGCAGCGCGTTGTTCACCAGGCCGATATTGTCGTTGAACATGAACTTGAACTGGAAGCCGACCAGGATCGGCGAGAACATCATCGGGAACATCATCAGCGTGCGCAGGATGCGCTGGCCGCGTTTTGCCTTCTCGACCAGCATGGCCAGGCCGAGGCCGAGCAGCATTTCGAGATTGAGCGCGATGGTGAGCAGCAGAACGGTGCGACCGAAGGCCCACCAGAAGTCCGGATTGCTCAGGATCGAGACATAGTTCCTGAAGCCGATCAGCACGAAGAAGGTCTCGGGCCGGGTCAGGCGGAAGGGCGTGAAGCTGGAATAGAGCGACAAAAGCAGCGGCACGAGCACCACCGCCGCCAGCACGACAAAGGCCGGCAGCAGCAGGAGAATCGGCGCGGATGGCTTCAAGCCCTTCATCGGGATCCTGTCAGCGAGGTGATGTGATCCAGCCGCGGGCGGTACCGAGGATGGCATATTTTGCGAGGCTACGCGGCCGCCTCCCCGGTTTGCGGGGAGGCGGTTGCGGGATGCGGTTGCCTAGAGCTTGCCCGCGTCCTGGAGGATTTGCGTTGCCTTGGCGGCAGCGTCGTCGAGCGCCTGCTTCGACGTCTTGTCGCCGAGGATGGCGGCCTGCAGCTCGGGATAGACGGCGTTGGAGATCTCGATCCATTCCGGCGTCTGCGGCACCGGGAAGGCGTTCTTGGCGGCTTCCTGGAAGGCCTGCAGCACTTCGGTCTTGTAGGGATCGGACTTCGCCTGCTCGAGATCCCATTCCCAAACCTTGGTTCGGGTGGGCAGAGGGCCGGCCGCGGCTTCCAGCTTCTGGCTGTCCTCATTGGTCAGCCACCAGACCAGCGAGGCGGCGGCTTCCTTGTTGGCGCAGTTCTCGGTCACCGAGAAGCCATGCGCGCCGGACCAGCCGGAACGCTTGCCGGACGAGCCCTTGGGCTGGACCTTGACGCCGACATTGCCGGCGACCTTGGACGATTTCGGATCATTGAAGAAGCCGGCCCAGCCAGGCCAGTCGAGGTTGATCGCCACGGTGCCGGAGGCGAAGCCCTGGCCGAGATCGTCCCACAGATAATTGGTGGTGCCGGCCGGCACGGCCTTGGCCTTGTAGAGGTTGACGAACCAGTCGAGCGCCTTGACGCCGGCCTCGGAGTTGAAGGCGGGCTTGCCGTCCTTGTCGAGATATTCGCCGCCATCGGCGACCACCATCTCGTAGAAGCGGCCGTTGATCGCCTCTTCCTTGCCGGCATATTGCGTGCCGTAGAAATCAGGCGGGCTGGCGAAGAATTCGGCCTGCTGCGCCATCTCGTCGAACGTGTCCGGCGGAGCGAGCTCCTCGCCGTATTTGTCCTTGTAGGCCTTTTTCTTGGCTTCGTCCCGGTAGAGGCTCTTCTGGTAGTAGAGCGCCGAGACGTCGAACTGGGCGCGCGGCAGCATCACCAGCTTGCCGTCCAACGTGCCGGCGGCGATGTTGGCCGGCACGAAGGCGTCGATCTCTTCCTTCGGCAACAGCTTGGCGAGATCGGTGTAGATGCCGGGATATTGCGGCGCGAACGAGGTGTGGTTGGAGCCGACGCACCAGGTGATCGAGTTGGAGGCAATGTCCGACTTGATCTCCTTGTCGAGGTCGAAGTGGTTCTTCTTCGACAGGATGTTGACCTTGGCGCCGGTCAGCTTCTCCCATTCGGGAATGCGCTCGTAGAGCTTCTCATATTGCTGGCCGCCGATCAGCTTCGCGTCGATCGTCACGCCCGGAAATTTGCCGGGCAGATCGGCTGAAAACGCCGTGCCGGTCAGCAGCAAGCCGGCCAGGCCGGCGGAAACGCCCAGAAGCAGTCTCGTCATGTTCTCTCCTCCCACGAGCTCGCGGCGACGGCCGGCCGGATGCGCAGCCGATCGCTTAAGCTTCATTCATATGCAAATAGCATTTTCATTCACGGGTCAAGCCGATTATGCTTCCAGCGACACGAACTTCATGCATATATGCAGAAGGAAATTCACTGGAGGGGCAGGTGGCCGAGGAAGAAGACGGGGACCGCTACCGCGCGCCGGCGCTGGACAAGGGGCTGGACATACTCGAGCTGCTGTCAGGCGTCGACGGCGGCCTGACGCAAGCCGAAATTGCCAAGCGGCTCGACCGCAGCCCGAACGAGTTCTACCGCATGCTCGACCGCCTGGTGCGGCGCGGCTATGTCACCAAGATCGACGGCGACCGCTATTCGCTGACGCTCAAGCTTTTCGGGCTGGCGCAATTGCACGCGCCGGTGCGGCGGCTGGTGTCCTACGCGACGCCGATCATGCGGGAACTCGCCGAAACCTCATGGCAGGCCAATCAATTGGTGGTGTTCGACCGCGGCGCCGCCGTTGTCATCGCCCAGCAGGAAGCGCCGCGCTACTGGGGCATCTCGATTCGCGTCGGGTCGCATATCAGCCTGTTCGACACCGGCTCCGGCCATGTGCTGCTTGCCTTCCGCTCGCCGGAGGAACGCAAGATGATGATCGCCGAGCATCTGCAGAGCACCGAACAGCTCAATCTGACGCCGGAGTTCTTCGCCCGCCTCGACCAGGTGCGCGACCGCGGCTACGAGATGATGGCCTCGCTGCAGACCGCCGGCGTCTACAACCTCTCGACGCCGGTGCTCGGACCCGACGGCAGAGCCATCGCGGCGCTGACCATCCCTTACATCACCCTCGTCAACGCTCCCACGGCGCCGGATATCACGCTGACGATTCGGCACCTGCAGGACGCCGCCGCGAGGTTGTCGCAGCTCGCGGGGTCGGATGTGCCGCAATCGTCGTAATTTCTTATTTGAATAATGGATTTTTAGGCGGGATATTGTCTGGCACCAAGGGAGGAGACGCCGCCATGATCATCGACACGCATCTGCACCTCATTGACCAGGCCGCGCTGCGCTACCCGTGGCTGGCCGGCGTGCCGGCGCTGAACCGCGACTTTTCCTACCAGGAGTATGCCACCGATGCGTTGCGCTCCGGCATCGAGGGCGTGCTGCATATGGAGGTCGATGTCGACCCCGCCGACATCGCAGCTGAGACCGCTTATGTGAAGTCGCTCGCCGGCCGGGCCGGGAGCCTGCTTCGCGGAGCGATCGCCGCCTGCAGGCCCGAGGAGGCCGGTTTCGAGGCCTATCTGGAGACGGTCAAGGCAGACCCGTTCATCAAGGGTTTCCGCCGCGTGCTGCATGTCGTGCCCGACGATGTCTCGGAAGGGGCGCTGTTTCGCCAGAACATCAAGCGGCTGGCCGGCACCGGCCTGACCTTCGACCTGGTGGTGCTGCCGCATCAGATCCCGAAGGCGATGGCGCTTGCCGATCTCGCGCCCGACGTCCAGTTCGTGCTCGACCATTGCGGCGTGCCCGACATCAAGGGCAATGCCGAGCATCCGTGGCGCGGGCATATGGAAGCGATCGCCAAACGGCCCAACGTCACGGCCAAGATCTCCGGCGTGGTCGCCTATGCCGATCCGGCGAGCTGGACGGTCGATACGCTCAAACCCTACGTCGAACACACGATAGGCTGCTTCGGCTGGGACCGGGTGATCTGGGGCAGCGACTGGCCGGTCTGCACCTTGGGCGGTGGGCTGACCACCTGGATCGCCGCGACGCATGCGCTGCTGGCCGGCGCGAGCGAGTCGGAGCGGACGCGCCTGCTTTCGGGCAATGCGCGCCGGCTGTGGCGGCTATAGCTCTTTCTTAGCGCAATTCCCGACGGAACCCGCTTCACACTTTTCCTGGAATTGCACCTAGATCGTCGTCCGCACGTGGCGCTCGCGGCCGTAGAGCGAGACCAGAAGCAGGATGACCAGGCCAAGGGCGGCCTGCACCGTCGATGGGCGGAAGCCGAGGCCGATCAGCAGCGTGTTGATTTCGGTGAGCACCAGCACACCGGCGATGGTGCCGAGATAGCTGCCGAGGCCGCCGACAAGTGCTGCGCCGCCGACCACGACGGCGGCGATCGTCTGGAACAGATAGGGTTGGCCGACATCGCCATAGGCCGAGCCGGTGAAGCCGAGCAAAAGCACGCCGGCGACCGCCGCGAAGAAGGCGCTCGCGGCATAGGTGACGATCCACATGCGCAGCGGGTCGATCAGCGCCAGAGGTGCCGCCTCAGGGTTGCTGCCGACCGCGTAGAGGCGGCGCCCATAGGGCGTGCGGGCGAGCACCAGCACGATCAGCGCCGTCAGCATGACGAGGCTGGGCACCAGCAAGGGCACAGGCAAGGGGCCGACCGAGCCGCCGATCGAGACGAAGCTGGACACGGCTTCAGGCGCCGAGCCGGAGGGGAAGCCGCCGGTCCATAACAGCACTGCGCCCTGGACGATCATGCCGATGCCGAGCGTGACGATGAGCGGATGGATGCTCAGCCCGCGCGAGATCAGTCCATTGAGCGCGCCGATCGCGACGGCAAGGATGCCGACGAGACCGCAGACCAGGGCGAAGTTCCAGCCCTGGCCGTAAAGCTGCGCCGCGACGACATTGGCAAAGCCGATGACGAAGGGAATGGAAAGATCGATGCCGCCGAGGATGACGACCAGCGTCTGGCCGACGGAGGCGACCGCGAGCAGCGAGGCGATGACCAGCAGCGCGCGGATGGCGAAAGGCGCCGAATAGCCGGGGATGAGCAGCGTGCCGACGACCTGCAGCAGCAGCGCCATCGCGAAGGCGCCGGCGATGCGGGCGTTGGTGGACTGGAACCAGTTGCTTGTCATCCCGGTCAGCCTTTCCGCCTCGACAGCCGTTCCTGCACCGCTGTCAGCACCACGGCGACGACGAGGATCAGGCCATAGGCGATCTGCAGCACATAGGTCGAAACGTTGAAGGTGGTGAGCAGGCTCTGCAGCAGGAAAATGTCGATGGCGCCGATCGCGGCGCCGCCGAGACCGCCGCGCCCGCCGGCGAGGCTGACGCCGCCGAGCGCCACGGCGGCAATCGCGATCAGCGTGTAGGTCGGGCCGATATTGGGGTCGGCCGAGCCGATCAGCGAGGTGAGCATCAGTCCGGCGGCGGCGGCAAAGAGCCCGGTCAGGACATAGGCAACGAGCCGCACCTTCGTCACCGGCACGCCGGCCGTATAGGCGGCGCGGTCGTCGCTGCCAACGGCCATCAGCAGGTCGTAATAGGGCGTGCGGCGCACGAGCAGCCAGCACAGGCCGATCAGCGCCAGCGGCACGATCGAGAGCGGTCCCGCCATGGCCTTCAGCCAGTCCGGCGCCGGACCGATCGGCGCCGGCAGGATGGTGAGCGTGACGCCGGTGAGGATCAGATAGGTGCCGAGCGTCGCCACGATCGGCTGGATGCGCACGATGGTGGCAAGCGCGCCATTCGCGGCGCCAACAGTCGCCCCGACCAACAGCGCTGCCGGAACGACGATCCATGGCGACGAGATGCCGAGATTGAGGAACAGGACCTGGATGACCAGGGCGTTGACGAAGCCCATCAGCGGGCCGGCGGAGATGTCGATGCCGCCGCGTCCCGCCAGGATGACCGGCGCCGAGGCGACGGCCGCGCCGATCAGGGGAGCGGCCAGCCCGAGCAGCGTGCCCCAGGACGAAGGCTGAAAACGCGCCGGATTGAGCGCGACGTTGAGCACCAGCAGGACGACGAGCATCACGACAGCAAAGCCGACGCCGCGCAGCTTGCGAAGGGTCGGGCTCATGCGGCGCGTCCGAACATGGCGGCGATCACCGTATCGGTGGTCATCTCGGCGCCGGAGAACTCGGCCGATACGCGCTGCTCGCGGAACACCAGCACGCGGTGGCAGAGAAGCAGTATCTCCTCGATCTCGCTGGACAGGATCACCAAGGCCATGCCCTCGGCGGCAAGGCCGCGGAAGACGTCATAGAGCACGTGCCGGGTCGCCACGTCGACGCCGCGCGTCGGGTCGTTGAGCAGAAGGAAGTTTGGCTCCAGCGCAAGGGCGCGGGCGAGCAGCACCTTCTGCTGGTTGCCGCCGGACAGCGTGGTTATGGCCGCGTCGGGACGCGGCGCGACTATGCTGAGCCTTTGCCTATAGGTATCGTAGCGACGACGTCGGGCGGCGAAGCTCAAGAGGCCGAAGCGGCGGTCGTTCGACACGGTGGAAATGGCGAAATTGTCGAGCACCGATTGAGTCGGGAAAATGCCGGTCGAGCGGCGATCGCGCGGCAGATAGGCGATGCCGCCGGCGACGGCTTTGCGAAAGCTGGTGATCGATCCGGCCTTACCGTCGACAGCGATGTCGCCCGCGACCGGACGCTCGAGCCCGGCCAGCGCGCGCAGGAAGCGTTCCTGACCATGGCCGTCGAGCCCGGCAAGACCGACGATCTCGCCCGGCGCGATGGTCTGGCTGATCGGATCGACACCCGGCGCGATGACCAGCCCCCGCACATGAAGCGCCTTTGTCTCAGCCATGCGCCAGCTCCGCTGCCGTTTGCGGCGCCATCGCCGCCAGGAGCTCGGCCGGGGTCGAGGTGCCGCGCTCCTCGGTCTTCACCACGCGGCCGGCGCGCAGGATGGATATGCGGTCGGACAAAGCCATCACTTCGTCCATGCGGTGCGTGATGAACAGGATCAGCGTGCCCGCCCCGGCCATGGCGCGCATCAGCGCGAAGACCGACTCGCGGTCGGCGAAGTCGAGCGCCGCCGTCACCTCATCGAGGATCAGGACACGCGGGTTGCGGATGACGGCGCGGGCGAGCACGACAAGCTGCCTTGCGGCAAGCGGCAGCTCGCCGCACGGCCGGTCGAGATCGATCGGCGTCACCGCGAAGCGGCCGAGCGCGGCCTGCGCCCTGGCGCGCCGCTCGCCGCGCGGCACGCCTCGTCGCCACAGGCCGTCGAGGCCGAGAAGGATGTTGTCGGTCACCGAACGTTCAGGCGCGACCAGCACCTCCTGGAACACGGTGGCAAAGCCCGCGGCCTGAAAGGCGGCGGGCTGCGCTCCGGAAAACGCTTTGCCATCGAGCAGGATCGCGCCGCCATCCGGCTGCACGATGCCGGACAACAGCTTCACCAGCGTGCTCTTGCCCGAGCCGTTCTCGCCCAGGATCGTATGGATCGTGCCGGGACGGAAGGCGATCGACGCCTCCGCCAGCGCGACGGTTTCGCCATAGCGCTTTGAAACGCCTTGGACCTCGAGCATTTTTCTTTCCGAAATGGAGAAGCCGACCCTCAGTGGGTGTCGGCTTCGCGTGACATCACTTGGCGCAGGCGTCCGGCACCTTGGAATAATCCCAGCCCTTGGTCGGCGCCGGATTGGCGAAGTAGGCGTCGAGCACATTTTCGGGCATCGGGTCGGTCGGCGGCACCGGGAAGACCGACACGGCATCCGGCGTCATGCAGTCCTTGTACCATTTGTCGAGCTCGGCGGCATGCACCGGCGGGATCGGGATCAGCAGCGTGTTGAGCTTGGGCTTCTGGCCGTCGAGCATGCGCTCGCCGACACGGAACAAAGTCTCCGCCGTCCAGCCCGGCAGCACCGCATGGCCCTCGAAGCGGTACTTGTCGGGATTGGCTTTCCAGTAGCCGAGCGCGTCGCCGGTAATCGAGCCGGTGATCAGCGGCGCCGGACGTCCGGCTTCGGTGAAGGCTTCGGCGACGACGCGGCTTTCGCTGCCGGTCGTCCACACCGCGTCGATCGGCGCCGGATTGGTGGCGATCGCCTGCAGCACCACTGTCTTGGTGACGTTGGCCGTCCAATTGCCGTTGACGGTGCGCGCGACCTTGAGCCCCTTGTTCTCGGACAGCGCCTTGTCGGCGCCCTGCTTCTCCTGGACCACGATCGGATGTCCGGCGATGCCTTCCACCACCAGCACGCTGGCGTCGGGCTTTGCCTTGCCGATCGCCGTCATCATGTCATAGCCCCAGCGGGCATAGTTGGAATCGACATTGATGGCGTTGGGGCTGGTGATGGAGCCCGCCGCTGTGATGAAGGGAATGCCCGCCTTGGCCGCCGCATCGACAGCGTCGTCGAGCGCCGTTGCCGAGCCCGGGATCGAGGTGATGATCGAGCATTTCTTGTCAATGAAGGCGCGGATCTGGTTGATCTGCTGGCTCGCGTCGTTGTTCGAATCCGACACTTCGAAGCTCGACACCGTGCCGTCGGCGATGAGGCCGTCGACCAGCCGCTTCAGCTCCTTGGTGACCGAGACGCGCCACGGATTGCCCTGGTAGCTCTCCGAATGGCACCACTTCCAGGGCTTCGCCGGCGGCGTGAAATTATCCCAGGCCGAGGGCAGCACTTTCTGCGGCGCGCCGTCATATTGCGCCTTGAGATCGGCGGGCAGGCCGTCGATCACCGACTTCACGTCGGCGGCATGGGCGGCGAACGGTATCGAGACTATGGCGGTTGCGGCGAGCAGGCCGCGTGTCAGGCTGGTCATTTTTTCCTCCCTTGGTGCAGTGAAATTAGCCGGCGGCGGCCGGCGCGAAACTCTCCCGGAACAGGCGATTGATGTCGGCGACGACGCGGCCCGCGTCCTGTCTGCCGGCAAGGCCTTCGTTGATGCGGTCGGAGGCCTGCTGCTGGAACGCCATGTAGCCGTCATGGCGGGGGCGGACCCAGGCGCCTTCGAGCGTCGCGCGCGTGGCGCGATAGAAGTTGCCGGTCGCGGCGTTGACGGCGTCATCCTCCCAGGCGGCGGCATGGCCGGGCTGGCCACCGGCGGCGGCGTAAGGGCCGCGCTGCACATCGCCGCTGGCGATCCAATAAGCGAAGTCGATCGACGCCTCGCGTTGGGCGGAAAAGGCTGAGACGGCAATGCCGGTGCCGCCGAGCGCCGAGCCGACCGGGCCGTTGCCGCCGACGACCGGCATGTCGGCAAAGGCGATGCGATGCGGCCGAAAACCCGCCGCCGCATAGGAAACATAGCCATAGATCAGCGGCGCGCAGGCGATGCGCGAGCCGGGCTCGGCCATTTTCTCGAAAACCGCGATCGGGTCCATCGTCAGGCATGCGGGATCGACAAGCGCCGCGATCTCGCTCAGCATCTCGAAGGCGGTTTCGCCGGTTTCGCCGTCGACGAGGTCAACCGAGCCGTCGACCGTGCAGGGCTGGCCGAGCTCGGCGGCCAAAGTGTAGAAGCACATCAGCGAATGCGGCGGCCGTAGCGGCAAGAGAACGCGCCCCTGCTCGGCAAGCGCCAGCACTTCCGTCCAGATTCTTGGCGCGGCCTGGATCAGATCCGGTCGCCAGGCCTGCACCTGCGTCGCCGCATCAATCGGGAAGGCCCATTGCCGGCCCTGCCAATTGTAGCTCGGGTAGGATTTGCCGACACTGCCCCTGGCCAGCGCCTCGCGTTCCGCCTCGCGCCCGGGCACATCGAGCGGCGCCAGGCACTTTTCCGCGGTGATCTGGCCGACATGCGGATGGTCGATGACGATCAGATCATAGGCGCGGGCGAGTTCCTCTACCGGGAAAGACTCGAAATCCTGCAGCGAGCGCTTCTCCCATTCGACCGAAACGCCGGTTTTTTCCCGCCATAGCGCCGAGCAGGCCACCATCGGGTCGTAGCCGCGCGGATGGCTCCAGGTCATGCCTTTCAGAAAAACACCGCTCACAGGCCGAACTCCGCGCGGATCTTCTCGCTGTGCTCGCCGATGCGCGGCGCGGCCCGATCCACCCTGGCGCGGGCGCCATCGACGCGCAGCGGCGAACGCGTGGTGAGGATCGAGACATTGTCCTCGCGCGTCACGGTCTGCAGCATGTCGAGCGCCTTGAAGCCGTCGTTTTCCATCAGCTCCGGCCAGGTCAGCACCTTGGCGCACCAGATGTCGGCGGGCTCGAGAATGGCCAGCCACTCGTCGGTGGTTTTTTCGGCGATGCGTCTGGCGATGATCGCCTTGATCTCGTCGCGGGCGGTGAACCAGGTCGCGGGCTTGTCGCGGAACGGGTCGAGCTCGGGCAAGTCGAGCAGATCGGCAATCTTCGGGATCGGCGTCATGGCGATCGCCAAGTAACCGTCCTTGGCCGGATAGACGCCGTAAGGCGCCGAGAGGTAGGCATGGGCGCTGCGAAAGGACGAGCGCTTCGGCAGGCGGCGGCCGTCATTGAGATGCGTGGTCAGCACCTCGAACTGGAAATCGACCAGCGCCTCGAGGAGGCTGGTCTCGACATGGCCGCCCTCGCCCGTGATGCCGCGCCGCACCAGTTTGGCCAGGATGCCTTGCGCGCAGGCCGCGCCCGCCAGCATGTCGGCGATCGCCAGCCCGAACGGCACCGGCCCCTGCTCCTCGTCGCCGTTCAGCCACATCACGCCGGAGCGCGCTTGGGCGAGCAGATCCTGCCCCGGGCGCCTCACCCAGGGGCCGTCCTCGCCATAGCCGCTGATCGAGGCGTAGACGAGCCGCGGGTTGATGGTGCTGACATGCTCGTAATCGAGGCCGAGCCGCTCGATCACGCCCGGCCGGAAGTTCTGGATCAGCACGTCGGCCTTGGCGATCAGGCCGCGCAGCGCGGCGAGATCGGCCTCGTTCTTGAGGTCGATGGCCAGGCTCTCCTTGCCACGGTTGATGGCGTGGAAGATGGTGGAATCGCCGCCGATCTCGGTGTCGCTGAGATAGAGCCTGCGCGAGAGATCCCCTCCATCCGGCCGCTCGATCTTGATGACGCGCGCGCCGAGGTCGAGCAGGCGCAGCGAACAGTAAGGCCCCGACAGGAACTGGCTCATGTCGACGACCACGAGGCCGGTCAGCGGAAGTTCAGCGTCAGCGGCCACGGTTCACTTCTCGGTCTTGCCGACGAAATCGGCCGGGTTCTTGTATTTCACCGTCTGCAGATGCTCGCAGTAGAGCACGAGCTCTCCTTCACCCTTGAAGACTTCATAGCTGGCGCGGATCAGGCCCATGTCGTGATAGCGCGGCTTTTTGTCGAGGTTGGTGCGGATCGAATAAATGGTGTCGCCGATGAAGACCGGCTTGATGAAGCGGAGCTTGTCATAGCCATAGGAAAAGGCGTTGACGCAGTTGGTGGCGACGAGGCCGAGTCCGGCGGAAAAGACGAAGGCGCCGGCCACCAGGCGCTTGCCGAAAATGCCTTCCCTTTCGGCGAACATCTGGTCCTGGACGTAAGGGTGGATATCCAGCACCAGCGCATTGAACATATGGCTTTCGCCCTCGGAGATGGTGCGGCGGAGCGAGCGGATTTTATGGCCGGGCTGCCAGTCCTCGTAGAACCAGTTTTCCGAATTCCAGACCGGGATGTCGGCATGCGCCTCAGGCATGTCGGCCGGATGCGTCGAGGCGACGCCGACGGTCGGCGAGAACGCGCTCATGCCGCGCTCCGGGAGCTTTCGGCGCGGCCTGCAAGGCGGTTCCGGGCACGATGCCGGATGGCGAGACGCATGATCGCTTTCCTCCCGTCAATTTTCTTTTGTGAATAATATTTTCACATATGGGATTGCCTTGCAAGCGACGATCGGCGAAATTTTTGCAAAGCCGGCACAGGCGGAGGAGCCGCCGGCATTGTTGTTTCGCAGGTTCTCTTCGCAAAACCGTAAGACACTTTTGCGGAACCTGCTTAGGGAGGAAGATCGATGCAAAGCGCCTGTCTTGTCTTTGTCGGCAGCCTCAACCGCGAGGCGCCCTATTTCCAGGGCGCGCGCGGCGTCGGCCTCGGCGTCTACGCCTTCGACGAGGCAACGCTTGCCGTTCAAAAACTTGCCGAGACCAATGAGGTCGACAATCCGACCTTCCTGTCGGTGACGCCGGACGGGACGCTGATCTATGCCAATTCGGAAGTCTTCGCCTGGCGCGAGGGAACGGTCACGGCCTATCGCTTCGACCGCGCCACCAACTCGCTCGCCTATATCAACAAGCAGCCATCGCTTGGCAGCATCACCGCCCACAACACGATCACCCGCGACGGCAGCAAGCTTCTGGTCGCGAATTACGGCATGGGCAGCGGCGGCCCCGACAAGGCGGTCGCCGTGTTCGGCTTTACGGCCGATGGCGGCCTGACGGCGCCGCTGGCGAGCGTCGCGCATTCCGGCACCGGCCCCAATGCAGAGCGGCAGGAGCGCTCGCATGCGCACAGCGTCACCGAGACCATCCAGGGCGGCGTCGCCATCGTCGCCGATCTCGGCATCGACCAGCTGATCTCCTACCGGATCGAGCCGGACGGCGCGCTGGTGAAGCTCGCGTCGTCGGCGCTCGCGCTCGGCGCCGGGCCGCGCCATGTCGCGCTGCATCCGAACGGCCGCTTCGTCTTCGTCATGAACGAGCTCAACTCGACTGTAATGTCGCTGGCGCTCGAGCCGTCTTCCGGCAGGCTTGAACTCATCGACACCAAGCCGGCGGTTCCCGGAGAGGCTCGCGCGCACAACCACTGCGCCGACATCCAGATTTCGCCCGACGGCCGTTTCCTCTACGGCTCCAACCGCGGCCATGACAGCGTCGCGATCTTCGCCGTCGATCAGCAGACGGGAAAACTCGAAACGGTGGACTTCACGCCATGCGGCGGCGCGACGCCGCGCAACCTGGCGCTGACGCCATCCGGCAGGCATCTGTTCTCAGCCAACCAGAACGCCGACCGCATCTCGATCTTCGCCCGCGACGAGGCGAGCGGGCGGCTGACCGACACCGGGCAGGCCATCGAGATCGGAACGCCGATGTGCGTGCGGATCACGCGCGACCCGGTTCAATTCTAGAGCGCTTCACCGTTTCACGGAAACGGCGAACCGCTCTATCTCCTTGTTTTTACGCAATTCCGGACGGAAAACCGCTCACACTTTTCCTGGAATTGCTCTAACGGCTGGCGTTGCCTACTGGCTGACCCGGGCGAACGTGCCGGCATAGGTCTGGCCGGCAAGCGCGTAGGTGACGTTGAGCGTTCCTGGCGACGGCATCGTGGCGGTGATGTCGGCGCCGTTCGGCAGGCGCCCGAGCTTCAACGTGTTGCCGGAAATCCTGCCGGATCCGTCGGCGACGCCCGGCTTGTTGTCGGCTAGGTCGCCCCATGCGTAGCTGACCGTCACCTGCCCGCCCGAGGACACGGTCAGCACCGCCAGCTTGCCGTCATACATGCCGTTGAGCTGCCCTGTCCAGATGCCGGAGAAGGCGGCGTATCTCGCCGGAACGCCCTTTCCGGGCGGAACGACCGCGACCGTCTGATCGAGCACCGCCGAATTCGGCAAGGCCGGAGCGGGTGCAGCGGCTGGAGCGGGTTGCGGGTCAGCAACAGGATGGGAGCCAGCAACAGGCTGTGTGTCTGGAGTCGACTGGCAAGCGACAAGCGCGGCCACACCGCCCAGCATCGGCAAGAGACTGCTTGATCGCGCAAGCAGTCCGGATCGAACCCGTCCCTGTGCCAGTTTCACACCCAAAACCGGAATTCTCATAAGCATCCCTCTGACAGGAAGCCACTTAGCCTAGTTGCCGTCGCCGGCATAGGGGTTTCCTCGGGCACTTTCCTTTGTACCCGGGCCAAACAATCGGGCGAGCAGGTCATCGCAGGGACGCCGTGGCCCAACGGGAATTCATCGCAGGAATGTCAAAGCCAGTTCAAATTTGAGGGCCATCCATCTATTGAGACGGCGCGCCGCCGGGGAGCAGCAGAAAGCCCTGTTCGCCAGTCGAATACCACAATCCCAGATACAGCAACGCCAACAATATCGCGACGATCACCGCAATCCGGACCAGAACGCGCATGACGTTGTTACCTGCTGCGCCGAAACCTTCCCGATTCAATATACCGAAAATGCGGCCGGCAAAATCGTCGAGACCTGCGGTTCCGCCTCAACGGCTCTTATGCCGACCTGCCAACTCTTTCGCCGGATACGGCCTGCGTCGCTTCCGTCCGGGCAGCTTTTCAAGGGGCGATAGCTCCACTTGCGAGCATTCATCGAGCGCCGTCGGGGGGGCGTGATGCTGGAACTCCCGCCGACGCCCCACGTTCCCAAGAAACCAGCCGCGATTGCGCTCCACCGATCCGAGCAAAGATCGTTTGTCGATTTTCTTCGAGAAGAACGCGATAGAGCAGGGAGTTCCAGCATGGCTTTCACGCTTGAGAGCCCAGCCTTTGAAACCGGGCAGACCATTCCCGAGCCCTATGTCCGCAACGGAGGCAACTTGTCTCCTCCCCTGTAATGGAAGAACGCGCCGGCCGGGACCAGAAGCTTCCTGCTTGTCGTCGAGGATCCCGATGCGCCGCGCGGCATGTTTCGCCATTGGGCAGTCTATGACATCGCCGCCGGGCGGGATCGCCTGCCGGAAGGCACTGCCGGGCCGGAGCGTTTCCGCCAAGGCGTGAACGACCTCGGCAACGCCCATTATGACGGTCCCCAGCCGCCAAAAGGGCATGGCGTCCATCACTATCACTTCCGCCTTTCAGCACTCGACGTGGAGACGCTGGAATCCAGCGGAGAAACGGCAATGCCGACCTTCTGACCCGTGCGGGACCGCACATGATCGCCACCTTGTCGGCACCTATGAAAGCCGCTGACGCGCGATCCGAGGCGGCCCGTCGGCGTTCGATCGTGCCCCGTTCGAACAAGGAGAAAAACAATGCCGGACAAGAAAACCATCGAAAAGGCGCGCAAGGACAAGCGCGAAGGCAAATCGGCAAGCACGCAGGCCGGTGAATTCGTTCACGCGGAAATCGACAAAGTCCGCCAAGGCAAGCACGGCGCCCGCTCCACCAAAGCAGGCGATCGCCATCGGCCTTTCGGAGGCGCGCCGCGCGGGCGTCGACCTGCCGCCGCCCAAAAAACGCGACGTGAAGGAGACCACGCGCAAGAGCGCCAAATATGCCTACGAGGCAGGCCAGGGCGAACGCAAGCCGAAGCGCCAGCCGAAGGTCTCGAAGGCGGTGTCGAAGGTGCTTGAGGGCGAGCCGAAAAGCACCGCCTCCCGCAAGGCCCTGTCGCGTCAGGCCAAGAGCGCCGCATCCGGCCGCACGGCCGCAGAGCGGTCCGCTGCGGCCAGGAAAGCCGCGCAGACCAAAGGCGCAGCCGGACGATCAGCGGCTGCGCGCAAGGCAGCCAGAACCCGCGCGGAGCGCGGTTAGAGCGTTTCACCGTTTCACGGAAACGGCGAACCGCTCTATCTCTTTGTCTTTACGCAATTCCGAACGGAAAACCGTGTCACACTTTTCCTGGAATTGCTCTGGCCACATTGCGTCCAGGCCCCCTACGGGCTCGGACGCCGCGCAGACAAGAGCGAACAGCGGTGACGATTTCTGCCGCCAAGAAATCTGCTCAGGAACGACTGTTTGGTGGAGCCAATCGGAATCGAACCGACGACCTCTTGAATGCCATTCAAGCGCTCTCCCAACTGAGCTATGGCCCCACTCCCGGCAGTCAGCCGGCGCCGTTTCCGGCGAAGAGATCCGGCGCGGTTGGGAACCGCGCCGTCGTTTAGTGCTGGCGGCTTCTAGCGCCGCCTTCGGTCAAGATCAAGCCTCGAAAGACCGCTTTTTCGTCACAGGCGAAAATCGCCGGCAAACAATCGCGCCGAGGTCTAAAATCAGACCTCGTCCTCGTCATCGCCGACGCCGATCATGTCGGAGACGTCATCGTCCTCTTCTTCTTCGTCGGCAAGGAAGGTATCGTCCTCATCATCGCCGAGATCGACGTCGTCATCCTCGTCGTCGCCGAGATCGGGAAGATCGTCGCCGCCGCCCTTGGCTTCCTCGTCGGCGTCCTCGAGCGAGACAACTTCGGCGCCTTCTTCCTCGTCGCCGTCCACTTCCTTGTCGGCGACTTCCTCATCTTCCTCGAGGGCGGAAATCTTGCCTTCGTCGAAATAAGAGCGCGGATAGCTCTTGCCCGTATAGGGCGAGACAATCGGATCTTTGTTCAGGTCGTAGAATTTCCGACCCGTTTCGGGGTCGACACGCTTGGTGCCAAGTTCAGCTTTTGCCACGTCAGGCCTCGTCAAAAAAAGAATGGTCCCCTTAACCGCAGTTTTCCGCGCTGTCAAAGCCAAAAGACATGTGCCCGAAACCCGCTTTTCAAAGGCTTGCGCCAAGGGGATGACCATTGCCGCGCGCCGTGATACGAGACCGCCGCATCATGACGAACCGGGCCGGCCAGCCGGCCTTTCATTTGGAAGACAAAATGTCTCATTCCGCCGCCGCTAAAGCAGCCACGGCCCGCAAATCCCCTGCCCTTGCCGGCACCGCGCGCGTGCCGGGCGACAAGTCGATCTCGCACCGCTCCTTCATGTTCGGCGGCCTTGCCTCCGGCGAGACGCGCATCACCGGCCTGCTCGAAGGCGAGGACGTGATGCGCACCGGCGCGGCCATGAAGGCGATGGGCGCGCATATCGAAAAGAACGGCGCCGAATGGGTGATCCGTGGCACCGGCAACGGCGCGCTGCTGCAGCCGGAAGGGCCGCTCGATTTCGGCAATGCCGGCACCGGCTCGCGGCTCACCATGGGCCTCGTCGGCACATATGATATGGAGACCACCTTCATCGGCGACGCCTCGCTGTCGGGCCGGCCAATGGGCCGCGTGCTCGACCCGCTGCGCCAGATGGGCGTGCAGGTGCTGAAGGCGGCGCCCGGCGACCGCATGCCGATCACGCTGCGCGGCCCGAAACATGCCGCGCCGATCACCTATCGCGTGCCGATGGCGTCGGCCCAGGTGAAGTCGGCGGTGCTGCTTGCCGGCCTGAACACGCCGGGTATCACCACGGTGATCGAGCCGGTGATGACGCGCGACCACACCGAAAAAATGCTGAAGGGTTTTGGCGCCAACCTCACCGTCGAGACCGACGAGCGCGGCGTGCGCCACATCTTCATCGAAGGCCAGGGCAAGCTCACCGGCCAGACGATCGCCGTGCCCGGCGACCCGTCCTCCGCCGGCTTCCCGCTGGTGGCGGCGCTGATCGTGCCGGGCTCGGACATCGTGATCGAAAACGTGCTGATGAACCCGACCCGCACCGGCCTGCTTCTCACATTGCAGGAAATGGGCGGCCGGATCGATATCCTCAATCCGCGCAATGCCGGCGGCGAGGACGTGGCGGATTTGCGCGTGCGCTATTCCGAGTTGAAGGGCGTTACCGTACCGCCGGAACGCGCACCGTCGATGATCGACGAATATCCGGTGCTGGCGGTCGCGGCCAGCTTCGCCGAGGGCGAGACGCTGATGCAGGGCCTGGAGGAATTGCGCGTCAAGGAATCCGACCGGCTGTCGGCGGTCGCCAACGGGCTGAAGCTAAACGGTGTCGACTGCACCGAGGGCGAGGCATCGCTCGCCGTGCGCGGCAGACCGGGCGGCAAGGGGCTGGGCGCTCACCCCAATGGACCGGACACGTCGGTGAAGACGCATCTCGACCACCGCATCGCCATGAGCTTCCTGATCATGGGGCTGGCCACCGAGAAGCCGGTGACCATCGACGACGCGAACATGATCGCGACGAGCTTTCCGGAATTCATGGGACTGATGAAGGGATTGGGCGCGGAGATCGAGTGACGGCGATGGCAATCGCAAACTTTCGAGATTGGCACCCAACATCCGTCCCGTCGTCATCCTGGGGCGGAGCAAGGAGCGAAGCGACGCGGCGCAGACCCCAGGATCCATGCCGTGACGCCAACGCGCTGCAGCGGTGCAGAATTCTGGTCCGTGGCATTCTTCGGCTGATGTCACGGCATGGATCCCAGGGTCTCCGCTTCGCTTCGCCCTGGGATGACGAAGGCGTGAGGGTTTGTCGCCACGCCAACGAAGCGATGGTCCGCCCATGACCCACACCTTCACCATCGCCATCGACGGACCCGCAGGCGCGGGCAAGGGCACGCTTGCCCGCCGGCTCGCCGACCACTATCGCCTCAACCTGCTCGACACCGGCCTCACCTATCGCGCGGTCGCCCATAAGCTGCTGGAACTCGGCCTGCCGCTCGACAATGTCTCGGCCGCGGAAACCGCGGCGCGGCAGGTGGACCTTTCGAACCTCGACCGCGCAGTGCTTTCCGCGCATGCGGTGGGCGAAGCGGCCTCCAAGGTCGCGGTCATTCCCACCGTGCGCCGCATCCTGGTCGAGAAGCAGCGCGCCTTCGCCAAGGCGCCGCCGGGCGCGGTGCTCGACGGCCGCGACATCGGCACGGTCGTATGCCCCGACGCCGACATCAAGCTCTATGTCACGGCGAGCGCCGAGGTGCGCGCCAGGCGCCGGCTGGCCGAGATCGAAAGCATGGGCGGCAGCGCCGATTTCGCCACCATACTCGCCGACATCGAGCGCCGCGACGAGCGCGACATGGGCAGAGCCTCCTCGCCGTTGAAGCCGGCGGCGGACGCGCACTTGCTTGATACCAGCGAAATGGCTATAGAAGCCGCGTTTCTGGCGGCGATGGCGGTCGTTGACGATGTCCTTGCCAAGAGAAACAAGGCCTGATCGGGCTTTTTCGGTTGCCTTGAGCGGCGAAAATACCCATATCGGGCCCGAACCAGCCTGCCAGCATTCTTCATGCGCCGGACTTGCCGCTTAGATAGCGGCCAAGGGCTCTTCAGCCCGGAACGCCGGCAGGCTCACGCAACGCTAACCCACGGCGCCCGCTCCGCGACAAAAGCGGAGCATTCCAGGAGAAACAATGTCAGTAGCTAATCCGTCTCGCGACGATTTCGCGAGCATGCTCGAAGAATCATTCACCGCCGGCCATTCCGGCGAGGGCCAGGTTGTCCGGGGCACGATCACCGCGATCGAAAAGGACATGGCCATCATCGATGTCGGCCTCAAGGTCGAAGGCCGCGTGCCGCTGAAGGAATTCGGCGCCAAGGGCAAGGACTCCTCCCTCAAGGTCGGCGACACCGTCGAGGTCTATGTCGAGCGCATCGAGAACGCGCTGGGCGAAGCCATGCTGTCGCGCGAGAAGGCTCGTCGCGAGGAAAGCTGGGTCCGTCTCGAAGAGAAGTTCACCAAGGGTGAGCGCGTCGAAGGCGTCATCTTCAACCAGGTCAAGGGCGGCTTCACCGTCGACCTCGATGGCGCCGTGGCGTTCCTGCCGCGCAGCCAGGTCGACATCCGCCCGATCCGCGACGTCACCCCGCTGATGCACAACCCGCAGCCCTTCGAAATCCTCAAGATGGATCGCCGCCGCGGCAACATCGTGGTGTCGCGCCGCACCGTGCTCGAGGAGAGCCGCGCCGAACAGCGTTCGGAAATCGTGCAGAACCTCGAGGAAGGCCAGGTGGTCGAAGGCGTGGTCAAGAACATCACCGACTACGGTGCGTTCGTCGACCTCGGCGGCATCGACGGCCTGCTGCATGTCACCGACATGGCATGGCGCCGCGTCAACCATCCGACCGAGATCCTCAACATCGGCCAGACGGTCAAGGTGCAGATCATCCGCATCAACCAGGAAACCCACCGCATCTCGCTCGGCATGAAGCAGCTCGAGTCGGATCCGTGGTCGGATATCGGCACCAAGTTCCCGATCGGCAAGAAGATCAAGGGCACCGTCACCAACATCACCGACTACGGCGCGTTCGTCGAGCTGGAGCCGGGCATCGAGGGCCTCATCCACGTTTCGGAAATGTCGTGGACGAAGAAGAACGTGCACCCCGGCAAGATCCTGTCGACGACCCAGGAAGTCGACGTGGTCGTGCTCGAGGTCGATCCGGCCAAGCGCCGCATCTCGCTCGGTCTCAAGCAGACGCTTGAGAACCCGTGGGAAGCCTTCGCGCGCAACCATCCGGTCGGCAGCCAGGTCGAGGGCGAGGTCAAGAACAAGACCGAGTTCGGCCTGTTCATCGGCCTGGAAGGCGACGTGGACGGCATGGTGCACCTCTCCGACCTCGACTGGACCCGTCCAGGCGAGCAGGTCATCGAAGAGTACAATCGCGGCGACATGGTCAAGGCGCAGGTGCTCGACGTCGACATCGAGAAGGAGCGCATCTCGCTCGGCATCAAGCAGCTGGCCCGTGACACGGTCGGCGAAGCGGCCAACAGCGGCGAGCTGCGCAAGAACGCCGTCGTCACCTGCGAGGTCATCGGTGTGAAGGATGGCGGTCTGGACGTGCGGCTGGTCGACAGCGGCATCGAGACTTTCATCAAGCGCTCCGACCTTTCGCGCGACCGCGACGAGCAGCGCCCCGAGCGCTTCACCGTCGGCCAGAAGGTCGACGCCCGCGTCATCGCCTTCGACAAGAAGACCCGCAAGCTGCAGGTCTCGATCAAGGCGCTGGAAATCGCCGAGGAGAAGGAAGCGGTCGCCCAGTACGGCTCGACCGACTCCGGCGCGTCGCTCGGCGACATCCTGGGCGCGGCGCTGAAGAAGCAGGGCAACTAAGCCCTTTCGCTTCGCGAATAACAAAACCCCGCCGGAGCGATCCGGCGGGGTTTTCTTTTGTCGGGATATCAGAGCAATTCCAGGAAAAGTGTCAGCGGTTTTCCGTCCGGAATTGCGTAAAAAAACAGATAGAGCTCAGGCCCTGCCGTAGAGCGGGACCAGCGTGCCGCTCATGGCCTGGTTTGCGGGCGAGGCAAGGTAAGCGATCGCTTCCGCAGCTGCTTCAAGGCTGACCCATTTGGCGAAATCGGCGTCCGGCATGGCTTCGCGGTTGGCCTGCGTGTCGAGCGTCGAGGGGGCCACGGCGTTGACCAGTATGCCCTTGTGCTTCAACTCCTCGGCCATCGCCACCGTCATTGCCGCGACCGCGGCCTTGCTCGCAGTATAAGCGACCATGCCCGAACCTTTGCGCGGTTCCAGGCCGGCGCGCGCGGTAACGTTGACGATGCGGCCGGCCGTGTCGGACGCCAGCAGCGAGCGCACCGCGGCGCGGCTGCACAGGAAGGTCGTGCGGGCGTTGGTGTCCATCATTTCGGCGAAGGAGGCCGACTCGATCTTTTCGACCGGCGCCATGGTGAAGCCGCCGGCAAGATGGATCGAGGCCCAGAGCTCGGGCACCTGATGGTAGAAGGCCTCGACCTTGGCCGAATCCGACAGGTCGACATTGTGCGCCAGATGCACGCTGGCGTGGGCTGCGTAGGGAAAATGCGGCGGGGCCGCCGCGTGGGCATTGGGCACGTGGCAGATCGCGCCTTGCTCCAGCAATCTGCCGACAACCGCGCCGCCGAGCGCCCCAGTGCCGCCCGTGATCACGACATGCCTGCCGTTAAGCGTTTCCGTCATACTTTGAGCGCTCCTGTCATTTTTTTATGATTATATCTCGGGTTATGCCGCCCCAGGCTGGAACGTCGCGCCTTTCGCGCTGTCACTCAATTGAAATATCGACATGGCTGGCGCAGCGTCTTTGCATGTGTGGGGGTCGTGGCCGGTGACGACAATTGCCGGCCCGCCGGTACGGTCCGGGCGACGGCCACACCAGCCTTTCAGTCGACGGTGATTTCGATGACGCGCGGCTTGCCGGCCGCCCGCGCCCGCTTCAGCGCCTCGGCCAGATCGGCGGTCCCGGTCAAGCGCTCGGCCGCGATGCCATAGGCCTCGGCGAGCTTGCAGAAATCCGGCGGCGCCGGCGACACGCCGACGGGCTCGACGCCGACATCGAGCATCGAGGTCTCGATCTCGCGATAGCCGCGATTGTTCCAGACGACGAAGATGACCGGCGTGTCGGCATCGAGCGCGGCGCCGATCTCCGGCAAGGTGAACTGGAAGCCGCCATCGCCCGTGAGGCACACCACGGGCGCTTGCGGAACGGCAAGCGCCGCGCCGATCGCCGCCGGCGGACCGTAGCCCAGCGCGCCGAAGCCGGTCGCGGCGTTGAACCAGCCGCCGGGACGATCATGGTCATAGTAGAGGTTGGCGGCATAGATCGGCTGGGTTGAATCGCCGACGATGATGGCGCCCGGCAGCGCGTCGCGGATCGTCTCCACCGCGCGCACCTGCGCCAGGTATTCGGGCTTCAGTTCGGCCCGCGCGGCCTGGCGCGTCGCGGCGGCGCGAGCCTCGCCATCCCCAGCCGCAACATGACCGGGCCCGACCGCCGTAAGCAAAGCCTCGATGCCCTCGGCGCAATCGGCCTGGATGCCGACCGTCACCGGCCGGCGCGCGATCTGGTCGGCGCCGATATCAATGCGGATCAGATTGTTCGGCAGCACGAAGCCGCCGTCGCCATAGCCGTCATAGTCGGTCGGGCCGAATTCGGTGCCAGCGGCGATCACCAGATCGGCGCCCGCCACCAGCACGCGCACCGCCTTGAGGCCGGGGCTCGCCGGCACGCAAAGCGGATGGCCATGCAGCAGGCCGCGCGCATTGGCGGTCTCGACGACCGGAGCGCCGAGCGTTTCGGCGAAGCGCCGTAACGCCGCGTCAGCCTGCTTGCCGCCGCCGCCAGCGAGGATCAGTGGACGGCGTGCCGCCTTGATTAACTTCGCCGCCTCGGCGACCGCCGCCGCGTCCGGCGCCGGGGGCGCGGCGTTGCTCAGCGCCGCCGCGATGCCGTCGGCGGGCTTGACCATGACGTCGGTGGGGATCTCGATATGCACCGGCCCCGGCCGGGCCGACGAGAACAATGCGAAGGCGCGGGCGAGCGCGCCCGGCAATTGCCCCGCCTCGGTGATGCGCTCGGAAGACAGCGCCACCTTTTCCATCATGCCGCGCTGGTCGGGCAACTCATGCAGGTAGCCCAGACCCTTGCCCAGCGTATCGGTGGCGTTGACGCCTGAGATGACCAGCATCGGCACGGAATCGGCGCGCGCCTGGCCCATGGCGGTGATGGTGTTGGTCAGCCCCGGTCCGGTGATGACGAAGGCGACGCCCGGCCGGCCGCCGGCGCGCGCATAGCCGTCGGCCATGAAGCCGGCGCCCTGCTCGTGGCGCGGCGTGACATGACGGATCCTCGAACGCGCCAGGCCGCGATAGAGCTCGACCGTATGCACGCCCGGAATGCCGAAGACGGTGTCGACGCCATGCGCCTCGAGCAAGGTGATCAGCGCTTCGCCGATGGTGGTCATTGGTCTTCTCCCGTTACAGCGGGTCACTGTTCCAGCGACCCGCTCTATCTCTTCTTTCTTACTCAATTCCGGACGGAAACCCGCTTCTCACTTCTCCCGGAATTGCTTTTTTCATACGCAATTCCGGACGGAAACCCGCTTCTCACTTTTCCTGGAATTGCTTTTCCGGCGCGAGGCCGAGCTCGGCCTCTATGGCTTTGATGCCGATCGCCGCCAATTCGCCAGGCGAGAACATCTCGCCGGCCAGGCAGCCTTCGATCCAGAGCCCGTCGATGATCGCGTTGATGGCGATGGCATGGTGGCGCAGTTCGCTTGCGTCCGGCTTGTGCCGTTCGGCGGCGAGCACTTCGGCCACGACCGCTTCCACCTCATTGCGAAAGCCGAGATAGCCCTCCCGGTGGGCGCGGGCGAGCGCCGGATCGGCGCCGGCACGGCCGATGAAGGTCGCCCAGAGCGAAAACACCCGCTGGTCGATGATCGGCGCGTTGAGATTGGCGGTGACGAAGGCGGCAAGACGCTGGCGCGGCGCGGCGTCTTCCATGAGCAATGCCGCTTTCGCCTGCTCGGTCATGCGGCCCATCAACGCCGCATAGGCTTCCCGCAGCAGATCTTCCTTGCCGGGGAAATAGTGGCGGATCAGCCCGGCGGTGACGCCGGCGCGCAAGGCGATGGTGCGCACGGTGGCGCCCTCAAGGCCATGTTCGGCAACGCTGTCCAGGGTCGCATCGATCAAATCCTGCCGCCGCCGCTCCTCGCCCTCGCGGCGGAACTTGCGGCGGGACGGCGCATTCATTGGCGCAGGATCGGCCGCGTCAGGCATGTCGGGCCGCCTTCGCAGGCGATGCAGAGCGCATCCGCCTCGAAGATGTCGACCGTGCAGCCGGCGGCTTCCATCGCGGCTTTGGTCTTGGGGAAGCCGGCAACGGCAATGACCTTCAACGGGCTGGTCGGCAGCACGTTCAGGCTGAGGCCGTTGGACGCGGCGAACTCTTGCGGATCGCCTTCGACCAGGCGGATGCCGCGCGCCTTCAGCATCTGGTAGAACGGGGCCGGCAGAAGCGGCGAATAGACCAGCGCGAGGTCGTCGGCCAGCGGGCTGATCACCGACATCAGATGCAGGCACGCCTCTTCGCCCTGCCACAGCGGCAGGTCGAAGCCGTAGACGGAAATGCCGAGCGGCGTCAGCAGGTTGGCGACCTGCTGGATGCCTTCCTGGTTGGTGCGCACGCCGCGTCCGATCGCCAGCGTGCGGGCATCCACCCATACGCAGTCACCGCCTTCGACCTGCCCGGGCGCCTCGACGCGGCCGAGGACCGGAATGCCCAGCCTTCGATAGGTTTCCTCATGCAGCGAAGGCTCTTTGGCGCGCAACGGCTTGCCCATGGACAGGATCAGCGCGCCGCGATCGGTCATCAGCGACGGATCATGCGTGAACACCGAATCCGCGAGACCGTCGGCCTTGTCCTCGATCCACTCGATTTCGGCACCCGAAGCCGCCACCAGTTCGGCAAGGACCGCGTGCTGCATTGCCGCTTTCGCCGGGTCGAAACCCGAGCCATAGTGCCAGGCAGCCCTGTCGGCGCCGCGCATGGCGTTGGTTGCCGAACGCATCAGCACGCGCCGCAACGGCGCCGCCATGGACTGTGATCCGAAAGCGCTCATCGATGCCCTTCTAAGATGAAAAAAAGCGAAAAAATTTCATGAAAGGCTATTTATACACTTGCACAACAACGCCGCAAGTGCCGTAATGAGCGGGATTAACGGGCTCGCGCTGTCGGGTCCATGCTGAGGTCTGGAGTGGGCAGTGCAGCGTATGTTGATTAGCCGGATGGACGTTCGACGACCTGCCTTCGACCATAGCGAGGTCGCCCGGTGAGCGTGGCGGATGCCGCCCCAGTCCAATCCGGCAAGGCGCAAAGCGCCGCCGCCGAAGCCATCCATGTCGAGAACCTGCACAAGAAATTCGGCCAGCTGCACGTGCTGAAGGGCGTTTCGCTGTCGGCGCGCGACGGCGAGGTAGTCGCCATCATCGGCGGCTCCGGCTCCGGCAAATCGACGCTGTTGCGCTGCATCAACTGCCTGGAAAACCCGACCAGCGGCATCATCCGGGTCAATGGCGAGGAGATCAAGCTCAAGGCCGACAGCCACGGCCAGACTGTTCCGGCCGACCGCCGGCAGATCGAGCGGATCCGCTCCCGGCTCGGCATGGTGTTCCAGAATTTCAACCTGTGGAGCCACATGACGTTGATCGAGAACGTCATCGAGGTTCCGGTGCATGTGCTCGGCGTCAAGCGCGATGAGGCGATCGCCCAGGCCGAGAAGCTGCTCGCCCGCGTCGGGCTGGCGGAGAAGCGCGACGTCTATCCGGCCTTCCTGTCCGGCGGCCAGCAGCAGCGCGCCGCGATCGCCCGGGCGCTGGCGATCAACCCGCGCGTCATGCTGTTCGACGAGCCGACGTCGGCGCTCGATCCGGAGCTGGTCGGCGAGGTGCTGAAAGTGATCGGCGATCTGGCGCGCGAGGGGCGCACCATGGTGCTGGTGACGCATGAAATGAAGTTTGCCCGCGAGGTCGCGACGCATGTCGTCTATCTCTACAACGGGCTGGTCGAGGAAGAGGGTCCGCCCGAACAGCTGTTCGGCGCGCCCAAATCCGAAAGGCTCAAACAATTCCTCCGCAATGTCGGCTAGGGGCCGGCGTCAAGCGGGGCGAAAACCGGGAACAACAACAAACTGGGAGTCCTGACATGAAGACTGTTCTCAAGACATTCGCGGCAGCGCTGCTTTTCGGCGTCGCGGCGATGGGCGGCGTCGCCAAGGCCGAGCAGGTCAAGATCGGCGTCGCCGCCGAGCCCTACCCGCCTTTCACCTCGCCCGACGCCAGCGGCAAATGGGTCGGCTGGGAGATCGATTTCGTCGATGCGGTCTGCGCCGAAGAGAAGCTCGACTGCGTCATCACGCCGGTTGCCTGGGACGGCATCATCCCGGCGCTGACCACCAAGAAGATCGACGCCATCGTCTCCTCGATGTCGATCACCGCCGAGCGCGAGAAGACGATCGACTTCTCGGACAAGTACTACAACACTCCGACCGCAATCATCGGGCCGAAGGACCAGAAGTTCGGCGCCACGCCGGACGATCTCAAGGGCAAGGTGATCGGCGTCCAGGTGTCGACCGTGCATGCGGTCTACGCCAAGAAGCACTTCACCGGCGCGCAGGAGATCAAGGAATACCAGACGCAGGACGAAGCCAACAACGATCTGGCCGCCGGCCGCATCGACGCGGTGCAGGCCGACTCGATCGCGCTCGGCGAATTCCTGAAATCCGACCAGGGCAAGGCCTGCTGCGACCTGAAGGGCATGGTGGCCCCGGACGACGAGGTGCTGGGACCGGGTGTCGGCGCCGGCATCCGCAAGGAAGACACCGCGCTCAAGGAAAAGTTCAACGCCGGCATCAAGGCGATCCGCGCCAACGGCAAATATGACGAGATCTCGAAGAAGTATTTCGATTTCGACATCTATGGCGGCGCCACGCAGTCGAACTGAGCCTCTCGCAACTGAGTGAGGGCATGGCGTTCGCGCCATGCCCGATCCTTGCCACGCACGCTTGCCGCTGACCTTCGGCTTCAGTGGCTTGCCAGCAATCCGGGGGCGAAGCTGATCGACGCCTTTCTTCCGGCCTCGGCGGCCGGCATCATCGAACTCCTGTCACCGGTGGCGCCAGGCTGGGGCGGCACGCTGCTGGTCGGGCTGCTGCATTCGCTCGAGATCGCCATCGGCGCCACCTGCCTCGGCCTGCTGATCGGCACCGCCGGCGCCTTCGGCAAGCTCTATGGCGGGCCAGTGACGCGCGACCTTCTGGCCGTCTACACCACGGTGGTCCGCGCGGTGCCGGAACTGGTGCTGATCCTGCTGCTCTATTACGCCGGCACCGACCTCATCAACCAGGTGCTGGCGGCAATGGGCTACAGCCGTGTCGACATCAGCGGGCTGGCCGCCGGCATTTTCGTGCTGGGTTTCGTCCAGGGCGCCTATTCGACGGAAGTCATCCGCGGCGCCATCCTCGCCATCCCGCAAGGCCAGATCGAGGCCGCACGCGCCTATGGCATGTCGCCCGGTCTGATGCTCAGGCGCATCACGCTCCCGGCGATGCTCCCCTTCGCCATACCCGGCCTCGCCAATCTCTGGCTGATCGCCACCAAGGACACGGCGCTGCTTGCCGTGGTCGGCTTCTTCGAGCTGACGCTGGCGACGCGCCAGGCAGCCGGCGTCACCAAGGCCTATCTGCTCTTCTACGTCGCCGCCGGCGTGCTTTACCTGGCCGTGACCCTCTTCTCCAACCTGATCATCGGCCGCGTCGAGGCCTGGTCGCGGCGCGGCATGCCCTCCGTCAAGGAGGCGCGCTGATGTCGGCCGAAGCCACCGCGATCAACATGGCGGCGCGCGCCTCGATCTGGCTCAAGCCGCACCGCATCGTGCTTATCCTGATCGCGTTGGCGCTGGTGCTCTGCGCGGCTTTCTTTATGCGCTGGGACTGGCTGCCGCAATATTGGGAAATGGGCCTGATGGGCATCTGGCGGGCGCTCTGGATCCTGGCCGTCACCTGCGCGCTGGGCTTCGCGCTTGCGGTGCCGCTCGGGCTCGCGCAGGCCGGCGGACCGATCTGGTTCTCGGCACCGGCCAAGGTCTTCTGCACCATCATCCGAGGAACGCCGCTGCTCCTGCAGCTTTGGCTGCTCTATTACGGCCTCGGCTCGATCTTCCCGCAATATCCGTGGATCCGCGAATCCTGGCTCTGGCCGTATCTCCGGCAGGCCTGGCCCTATGCCGTGGTGGCGCTGACCTTCTCCTTCGCCGGCTATGAGGGCGAAGTGATGCGCGGCGCCTTTGCCGGCGTGCCGCGCGGACAGCTGGAGGCCGCCCGCGCCTTCGGCATGAGCCGCTGGAAAATCTTCCGCCGCATCTGGCTGCCGCAGGCCTTCTACCGGGCGCTGCCGACCCTGACCGGCGAGACGGTGCTGCAGCTGAAGTCGACACCACTGGTGGCGACGATCAGCGTCATCGACATCTTCGCCGTCTCATCCAAGGTGCGGCAGGACACCTACCTGACCTATGAGCCTTTGCTGCTTCTGGCGCTGATCTATATGTCGATCACCGGCATTCTCGTCTTCGCGTTCAGCCGGATCGAGGCGAGGATTCCGGTGAAGATCGGGTAGCGAATAGAGAGTAGCGAATAGCGAGTAGTTCCTTTATCTCCCCTACTCGCTATTCCCTATTCGCTACTCGCTGCAGGGCAACTCTGATGCAACTCACCCTCGACCAGGCAACAGGCCTATGCCGGATGGCGGCGCTCGGCGCCGGCGCCAATGAGGAGGCGGCGCAGTCGCTGACCGCCTCGATCATCGCCGCGGAGGCCGAAGGCCTGTCGACGGTCGGGCTGTCGCATTTCATCGACTATCTGGAGGCGCTCGAAGCCGGTCGCATCGACGGCAATGCCGATCCGGTGATCACGCGGCCGGCGCTTGCGGTCTACCTCTCCGACGCGCGCGGCGGGCTTGCCCATACCGGCTTCGACCGCACGATCGATGACCTGGTCAAGGCGGCGAAACTGTTCGGCGTGTCGATCTTCTCGCAGAAGAACGCCTACACATGCGGCGCGCTCGGCTATTTCACCGGGCGGCTGGCGGAACAGGGGCTGGTGTCCTTCGCCGCCACCAATGGGCCGGCGGTGCTGGCCGGCTCCGGATCGGTCAAGCCGGTCTATTGCACCAACCCGATGTCCTTCGCCTCGCCCGCCGCCGACGGGCCGCCGCTGGTCATCGACCAGTCGTCGAGCGCCACCGCCTTCGTCAACATCCGCAAGGCGGCCGAGGATGGCAAGAAGATCCCCGAAGGCTGGGCTCTGGATGCCAGCGGCAACCCGACCACCGATCCGGCGGCGGCGATGAAGGGCGCGATGCTTGCCTTCGGCGGTCAGCGCGGCGCCAACATCGCGCTGATGGTCGAGGTGCTGGCCGCCGGCATTTCCGGCGCCAACTGGTCCCTCGACGCGCCCTGGTTCACCGGCGGGCCGGACAGCCCCGGCACCGGCCTTTTCGTTCTCGCCATCGAGCCCAAGCTGCTCGATCCGGACTTCGAGCAGCGCATGAAGGACCAGCTCGACCGGCTGCGGCGGCGCTATGGCGTGCATATTCCTGGACGCTCGCGCGCCGAAGCCGCGGAGAAGGCAAAGGCGCGTGGCATCACCACGTTCAGGTCGGTCGTGCAGCGCATTTCGGAATTCGCCGAGCGTTACTCGGCCTGATTCCCGGCTGTTGAACCTTTTCCCGAACTGACGCGACACATTCGCGGCACCCGATGCCGCGAGCCGCCTGGTTGACTTCGTCCGGCTCGTGGCTGGCGGCGCCGCGCCGGGCGTTCAGGGCGAGGCGGGCGTGCTTGCTTCACGCCACCTTGATACCGTCTCAGGTCAGGCAGCCTCGTTGGACCCTGTTTTGGCGCGGAACTGCCCGGAAAACCCCGCTTCGGCGGGGTTTTCTGTCTTCTTCAAACCCTGCAGGAGGGGCGTTCCGGGCAAGTCCAAAAACAACGCAATGGCGACCTCCGGTCGCTCTTTGCCTTTGGCGAGAAACGGATTAAGAAACGGCTTCAGCCAAGCATTCGCGCGGAGCCAGTCATGACCGAAATCCTGCAGACCCCCAAGCTCGTCGTCGTCTTCGGCGGCTCGGGCTTCGTCGGTCGCCATGTCGTTCGCGCCCTGGCCAAGCGCGGCTACCGCATCCGTGTCGCCTGCCGGCGGCCCGACCTTGCCGGCCACGTGCAGCCGCTCGGCAATGTCGGCCAGATCCAGCCGGTGCAGGCCAATGTGCGCGTGCGCTGGTCAGTCGACCGCGCCGTGCAGGGCGCCGACCATGTCGTCAACCTCGTCGCCATCCTGCATGAGACCGGCCGCCAGAAATTCGGCGCGGTGCACGATTTCGGCGCGCGCGCCGTCGCCGAGGCCGCACGCTCGGTCGGCGCCGGCCTCACCCACATCTCCGCTCTCGGAGCCGACCCGAATTCCCCGTCCAGCTATGCCCGCACCAAGGCGCTCGGCGAAAAGGCAGTGTTCGATACGATCGCGGACGCCGTCATCTTCCGCCCGTCGATCAATTTCGGGCCGGAGGACTCCTTCTTCAACCGCTTCGCCAACATGGCGCGCTACTCTCCGGTGCTGCCGCTGATCGGCGGCGGACAGAACAAGTTCCAGCCGGTCTATGTCGGCGATGTCGCCGAAGCGGTGGCGCGCTCCGTCGACGGCAATGTCAGGGGCGGCCAGGTCTATGAGCTTGGCGGCCCGCAGGTGCTGACCTTCAAGGAATGCATGGAGGAGTTGCTGACGGTCATCGAACGCCGCCGTTTCCTGGTGCCGGTGCCGTTCTGGGTGGCGAACATCCAGGCATCGATCCTCCAGCTGCTGCCCAATCCGCTCCTGACCAAGGACCAGGTGCTGCAGTTGCGTGAGCACAATGTCGTCTCGGATGACGCCGTCAAGGCCGCCAGGACGCTTGCCGGGCTGGGCATCCAGCCGCAAGCGATCGCCACCATCCTGCCCAGCTATCTCTGGCGCTTCCGCGCCGCCGGCCAGTTCCAGCAGCGCCGGCCGATCGCCGACCGGTAGAGGATCTAAGTTTGATGCATGTCGTTAACCCAGAACCGCTGCACACTTCTGGGCGGCATGCATTGCTCAGCCCCGGCGCGAGACCTGCATCGGCAGGCCGCCCTGCGGCTGCGTGGTGAGCTTCTGCACCGGCCATGGCTTGGTGTCGGAGGTGACGTCGAAGCGGAAGCGCGACAACAGGATCGCTAAAGCGATGATCGCCTCCTGCATGGCGAAGCTGGCGCCTATGCACACGCGCGGGCCGGCGCCGAAGGGCAGGTACTGAAAGCGGTCAATCTTGTCGCGGTTTTCCGGGTGGAAACGCTCCGGCATGAAGGCGTTCGGCCTGTCCCAGAGTTTTCTGTGGCGGTGCACGACCCAGGGCATCACCAGCACGGCGGCGTATTTCGGAATGTAGAGGCCGTTCCAGGTCTCCGGCTCGATCGGCTCGCGGTTGATCGAAGGCGCCGGCGGATAGAGCCTAAGTGCCTCCTCGAAGGCCGCGCGGGTGAGCGGCATGGCGTCCAGCCACTTGGTCGGATCGGGCTCGCGCGCCAGCACGGCGTCGATCTCCTGCTCGACCCTGTCGCGTTCCCAGGGCGCCTCAGCCAGGCAATAGATCGTCCAGCCCAGCGCCCGCGCCGTCGTCTCGTGGCCGGCGCCGATGAAGGTGATGATGTTGTCCTCGACTTCGGCGCGGGTCAGCCCGTCCGGTCCCTCGGCCCGAAGCAGCAGCGTGAGGAAATCCTGCGCCACGCCACCCGGATCGCGCTTCATCCGTTCTTCGCGCATCTTCACCGTGCCGGCGACGATGTTGCGGAAATAGGCCATGGTCTTGCGGCCGCGGATGCGGGTGAGGCGCGGCAGCCATTCCGGAGCACGTAACAGGTCGAGCGGGTCTACGCGGCCCATGGTCTCGAACAGGCGGTCGATCTCCTTGGCGAAGCTGCCCGGCTCGCCGGCGATCTCGCCGGAAAACAGCGTCTCGGCCAGGATGTCATAGGTGAGCAGGGTCATGTCATGCGCGACATCGGTCATGCCGCCCGCTTCATAGCGGGTGACGAATTCCAGCGTGCGCTTCAGCATCGGGTCGGCGAAACCGAAGATATGGCGCGGCGTGAACACCGGCGCCATCGCCTTGCGCGAACGCTTCCAGACCTCGCCCTCGGCGGTCAGCAGCCCGTCGCGCAAGATCGGCCGCAGGATCAGCTGGCGCACCGTCGCCATCTTGTAGTTTTTGGCGTTGTCGATCAGCACATGGCGGATGAGGCCGGGATCGTTGGCGACGATCAGGTGTCCGCCGACGCCATTGGCCGAAACCCACGGCTCGTTGTAGGTGTGCTCGCCCCACAATTCGAGCGGGTTGCGGTAGACGATGCGCATCATCTCCAGCGTCGAAGGCGGCTCAGTGCGCGGCTTGGGCGCCGGCGGCACGAAGGGGGCGGGCTTGGTGTCCATAAAGATGCTCCGCTGACAACGGTGA